>JANMWT010000034.1:0-10019 GCA_031394145.1 Alphaproteobacteria bacterium
CCGCATCGCCCTGGCCGCGCTTAAGCCAAATGGGGTGGCGATATTTCAAGTACCAACGTACATCATTGGATATCGTTTTATCCTGAACGAATGGTTAGCGGCAGATCACGCGCTGGGAATGGACGTTGGGCGAACGGGCGGACCCCAGGTCCGAGGGCAAGGCGCAGACGACGCGACTTCTGGCCGGCGCTGGTCTTTCACGGCTTGGGAATGCAGGACCAACCAGCAAAGACGCGGCGCTCCTAGGTTCTTTTGAGTGTCCGCAAAGGGCCCCGGTCCCGCCCGAGCAGCGCAAGGTTACGGACGGCAAGGTCGCTCCAAAGCCGTCAGTGAGCGCCAATGGCGCAATGAGAACGGAGTTCGCCTCAAAGCGGTCATCAACGAAGTATGTTCCTTAGGCCCGGCCCTGTCTTCGCCAGGCTCCGAGCGCGGGCTGATCTGGCTCAGGCAGATCTCCCGTCGCTTAGCCAGAGACTCTGCTGTCCCTTCATGAAGTTCGTCACTTTCTGTCAGGGTAACTCACTGCCATTCCGTCGCGCACGTCCTGCTGCACTCCATACTGCGGGAACGGATACCGAAAGCCGTTCTTCCCGAGCGCCTTCATTCCGTCGATCGCCTTGACCAGGTATTCCGGCGGCGCGGCCATCAACATTTCGTCGTCGAGTACGCCGCCATAGCGCCTCTCGGCGAAGCACGGAATCGAAAGGCTGGGCAAGCGGGTGGTGAGCGCGCGTCCCCAGGAGTCAGCGCAGGCAGATTCACCAACAACGCTCCAGTCGAAGCGTTTGTATCCCGTCCATTGAAGGCCGTTGATGAAATAGATCATGGCGCCAGGCGTCGCGTAAAAGAGAGCAATGTCCGGATCCGGAAGCTTGCCGCCGGCGAGCGGACCCACCGCGAGCGCTTCATAGCGACCATCGGGAACGCAATGCATGGCGCGCTGATGCGCCCCCGCATCGTCGAGAGAATCGAACCAGACGCCCTTCATGTGAGCGCCGGACATCCATGCATCCGTCTTCGCGTTCCCCAAACCGACGACCGCTCGGCACTGTGCTCCAACCAGGTCGTCGCTGGTCACACCCACTGTCCAGCCCAATCGCGATGCCTGGCCAACGATCTGGTCGAGCGTGTGAACTGCCTTGGGCCGGCGTAATCGCGGGATCGCGTCGAGGTCTTCCCGTCGCTCGAAGAGCTTCATTGCGAAGGGGCTGCTCCGCAAACGCAGCAGGCGCTCCAGTTCACCCGCAACCTCACCCCAGTTCGTTGCCGTCATCGTTCTCTCCCGGCGGTCACACTGGCAGCATGAACCGAGACACGGGATGGGCGCAATGACAGTCGTCGAAACGGGCAACGCAGTTTCAGGGAATGGCGAGATAGCCGCCGACGTAGCAATGACCGCAACGGGCCCCACTTCGCGCCCTCCGATGATGCTACCAATGGCAGGGTCGCGCGTGAATTGCCGTTCGCTTCTGCCCTACTGATCAGGCGGGACATCGCCGATCGCGTCCGTTCGTAACCTGACGCCTGCACCTGCCGAAGTGCAGGTAAACGAGCTCGAAACGCTCAGCAGTCACGCAGTCATCCGCTATCGCCTGCCGACGTACGCTCCGCTAACGCCGCGGTGAATCCCCGCCCGCCGAAGAGGCGCACATGACCGCACCCAAGGCCGCCGATGCGCGCTATAAAGCCTTCGCCGCACGGGTCGAGCATTACCTCTTGTTGCGGGGCGCCGAACCCGATCCCAAGCGCCTTGAGGTAGGCTTCCTTCGCTGTCCATTCGAGCAGGGCGTCCGCGCCGTCCCCGCTCTCGATGTCGGCGCCGATGGGACGGCGCCCCACAGCCACCAGATGATAATCCCCGCTGCCGGAAACGCTGGCGTAGGCGGGCAGTCCTGGAAGCAGAATTCCGCCGGACGCGCTGCGCTTGACCTCTACGCTGCGTGGAGATCCGCCAAAAATACGCGCGGCAAGCGCTCTTAGCATGAGGCGACGAAACAGCCGGCCCCCGCCAGCGTCCTCCCGCGCGAGCGCTGCATCCGCAAGATCGGCGCGCGTCGCTCGAACGCTGGCCGCGAGAGCGTCTGCGGCGTCGGATCGGGTCTGCACCATCCATGCAACTGGCTCTGCGCGGGCGTCCAGAGCGTCAAGGTTTCCGAGAAGCCACTGCACCGAACTCAGTCCCGTCCCTGCGCAGGCCGAGCTGGTGACCCTTCCCAGCAAGTTCCTGCAGGCAAGCGCTCGCCCTTCATAAGAACCGACAAATCCCCTAGCTGAGCCTCTGGCTCGATCACCGAGTCATAGAGAATGACTGCGAGCGAGCCGACCGTCGCGCGATCACCGATCTCAATGGAGGACACCTTCATCACGCGGTCTTCGAAGAGGTGAGTTTGAAGCCCTGCGTCCTCATTTATGGCGGCGTCCGTTCCGATGCTGACGAGGTCGAATTCGGTGATGTCGGTAGTGTCGATGAAGGCACGGGCGCCGATGCGACACCCCATCAAGCGCATATAGATATTGAGATAAGGCGTGCCCCGCAGCGGCCCGAGGAACAAGGGAGCGACCAAGTTTTCGTATGTTGAGGTCACCAATTCCGTCCGCCAAACGAAATAGCTCCACAAGGGCCGCACGATGGGCCGGTAACGGCCGATCACCAACCATTTGAGGCCCCAGACGGTTGCAGCCGCGCTGAGGCAGAACCCGAGATACAAAGGCGGGAAGAACAGCGCGAACGACCACAGGCCGGTGGAGGTATCCGCTACGTCACCGAGGATCGACAACATCACGCTGAACAGCGACAGGAAGACGGTGAGCGGCAGGATCAAGCGCACGAACTCGATAGCTAGCCGCGCCGCGATCAGTCGGGCAGGCGGCCGAAAAGTCGCGCCCTCGCTAAACACTGCAACTCTTTGGCGGCTGGGAAACCGGATCGGCGGTGATCCGAACCAGGTGGCGCCGCGCTCTAGAGCGGCCCTGGGATCTTGTGGCGACTTGGATAGCACTCCGATGAGAACATCGTCGCCGATGTCCGCCCCGGCAGGCAGAAGGCCCGAATTGCCAACGAAGCTTCGCCTGCCGATGGCCGTGCTATCCAGTCGGATGGCGCCGGGCTCAAGGCGCGCTCCGCCAAAGATCACCCCATCGGCGATGAAGCTTTCCGGACCAATGTCGACAAGATCGTGAACCAGAGCGCTTGCCGTCGAAATCTCGGCGCGCGGACCCACTTTGGCGCCCATCGCCCTGTACCAGGGACGGACATACAACGTGGCGTAGATCGGATGAATGAGGTCAAGCGCCAGTTCGCTGAGCTGGTGCACAAACCAGTAGCGGACATAAAACCAGCTCCAGGTCGAATAGACGCCGGGCTTGACCTTACCAAGAAGGGCCCACTTGGCGACGACCGTCAACGCACACATTAGGACGATGTAGGTCAGCGCCAGCACCGGGGTCACCATGATATAGAGGTAGCCGGAGGTGCTCCAGTCGAGTTCGATCAGTGCGATCAAGCCCGGCGCCACCGGGGCGACCGCGACCAGAGGCAGGATGGCTGCAGCTGCCATTAGGCTCAGATTAGTCCCCAGCTTGCGAAGCAAAGAAGGCTTTGGCGCGCGCCGTGACCGCCGGTCGGCCGGAACGGGCCCGCGCGAGACAGCGGGTGAGCCGTCCCAGATCTCCCCGGCCGGCGCCGCCTGTCCTGGCGACAATGCGGATAAATCCTCGAGCACGGCGCCCTCACCAAGACTCGCTTCGCGCCCGACGACCGCCTGAGCCCCGAGAAAAGCCCGTGCGCCGATCACGACTCGGCCGACCCTGAAGAGTCCGCGCTCCACGCTCGTGGCGGCGATAACACAGCTTTCGCTCAGCATCGCGTCCGGTCCGATGTCGACCATGTCCGGTGCGTCGAGGTCGTGGAGACCAAGAAACGCGCCGCTTCCGACACAGGCGCCGAGCAGACGGAAATACGTATTTATCAGCTGTGTGCCGGCTAGGAACTGGGTAGGCAACACGGCCAGCAGCCGCCGCACGAGCCACCAGCGGAAAAATTGCCAGCCCCACAGCGGGTAGTCGCCGGGCTTCATCCGACCCAGGATCAGCCATTTTAGGGCGACGCCAACCAGCAACATGATGGGCGGTAGAATCAAGAAAATCGAGCCCGAAGTCAGCAAAGCCTCGACGCGTGGAACCTCGTTGCTGGCCAACCACGCGTACAGGATATAAGGCGTGATCCATTGGGCCCCGGCGAACGCGAAGATGAAGGGCAGCGCCAACGTCTGACCGATCACGCAAGCAAGGCGTCGTGAAATTGCAATGGGCGAGAAAGGCAGGGCCTTCGAGGCCGCTTGGCGGGACGTGGCCTCGATCCGGTTGGCCAGAGCCCGCACCGTGGACGCGGCGTAGAGGTCTTGGATCGACAGGCTGCTCAATGCTTCATCGCGCCGAGCGATGGAGACGAAACGGGCCGCTTTGAGCGAGTGCCCGCCGAGGTCTGCGAAGAAATCGTCCGTCACCCCGACCGTCTGGGGAGCGAAGACTTCGTTCCACACGGCTGCGAGTTTGGCCTCTAGCGGCGTCTGCGGGGCCTCGGCCGAACGCTGCGCCAACAGATCGAGCTTAGGGCGGCGCAACGCTTTGCGGTCAACCTTGCCGGAGACCATGCGGGGTAGGTCAACCATCACTTCGTAATGGGCGGGGCGCATATAGGCGGGAAGAGCGCTCGTCGCCATCCCTTTGAGCCCTGCGATATCCACCTCTTCCGCCGATCGAGGCGTTACGAAGGCGATCAGAAGATCGTTCCCGTCGTCCGCCTTGAACACCTGGACCACCGCCTGAGCGACCCTCGGGTGCTCCATGAGGATCGCCTCGATCTCGCCCAGCTCGATCCGGTAGCCGCGAATCTTGACCTGGGTATCCAGTCGGCCCAAGAACTCGATGTCGCTGTTCTCGTTGAGGCGTACAAGGTCGCCGGAGCGATAGACGAGCTGCTTCTCCCCCCCAGGCGCGAGGGCAAGCTCGACGAATTTCTCGGCTGTCTGCTCCGGCCGGTTGAGATACCCGGCGCCGACACCGGGACCGCCGATAATCAGTTCGCCTGCTGTCCCGACCGGCGTGGGACAGAGCTGCTCATCGACAATCCAGACGCAATAACCCGGCAGTGGCTTGCCGATGGTCACCGGCTGGTCCGGGTGCAGCTCGCTCCAGGTTGCGGTGACCGACGTCTCGGTCGGCCCGTAAGTGTTTAAAAGTCGCCGGCCGGGGCGCGCCAAGCGCCGGACAAGCTCGGGCGGGCACGCCTCGCCGCCAAGATTGATCAACCGCACGCTGGGTGCGTCGTCATCGATGCTGGCCATCAAAGAGGGCACAGCGTGCCACACTGTTGCTTGCGCCGCCTTGAGTTCGGCGATCAGATCAGGCCCAGCCTTCGCCATCCCCTCTGACGCAACGAGTAATTCCGCCCCAACGAAGAATGCCGACCACATTGTCTCGACCGACATGTCGAAGGCCAGGCTGAAGCCGCCGAAGACGCGGTCCTCCGCGGTAAGATCCAGCACCGCACTTTCCGACCTGACAAAATGGCAGATATTGCGGTGTCGGATCATGACGCCCTTAGGACGTCCCGTGCTGCCCGACGTATAGATGATGTAGGCGATGTCATCTGGGTCCGCTCCCGTCTGCTGGCGCGTCAGCGGCAGGTCTTGAGCAGCGGCGATTTCTCCGAGCTGGGCGTCCAGTGCGATGATCTTTGCGTCCGCTGAGAACGCCGTCGCGCGCTCATCCAGAGTGACGATCGCCTTTGCAGCGCAATCGGCGACGATGGCGTCAATACGGTCCTGCGGAAACGTCCAGTCCACAGGCACATAGGCGGCGCCAATAGCCAACACGCCGAGCATCACCATATATTGGTCCGGTGACCGCGGAAGGCAGATGACTACCCGGTATCCCCGGTGGACCCCGAGGCCGCGCAGATAAGTCGCGAACCGCGTCGCCCGCTCGGCAAGCTCGAAATATCTCAACGACTGGCGGCGCACCAACTCATCGTTAGCCGCCAGCACCTGCAGTGCGACGCGATTGCTGTGAGAGCGAGCCGTTTCGAAAAAAATCTCATGGAGCAGCTCGTCGCGGGCGTAAGGCTCTCCCTTAAGCCAGGACGGCGCTTCGATCTGAAGGGTCGGTAAGACGGCAGAAGGAAAGTTGTCCATCGTCATATGGGATTAGGCGTCCGGATAATCGGGAGGAGAAGCGGCGTTAGGGAAGGCAATGGCCCCCAACAGTCAAGCTGTCAGACGCCTGGAAGCGCGGCTCATGGAGGCGGGGCAGGACGGGCCGGAGGTGTCCGCTCGCTGTCGCCTCAAAGGGTGGCCGAACCCTCTTCCTATTCATCGATTGTGAGCGGCAGCGCGTGCGGCACGAATGGGCCCCGGTCCTGCCCGAGCGGCACCGGCTTGCGACCGGCAAGGTTGCCTCAAAGGCGACGTTGGTAACGTGGCGCTCGCAGCCCGCGGCATGACGCTTGGTTTGCTACCCAAGATGTCAGCGTTCAATCGTGCTTCCCGTTTGGTTACCTTGCGCCGCGGCTATGCCGTCCAGGAAAAGCCTCAGATGTTCTGGATTGCCAAAAACGTTTTGCGCAAAGACTTCGATCGGCTGCGATGTCAGGGCGTTGTACCGCGCCAGCGCCTCCAAAGCGTCATGCGAATTGCCCAGCTGGCCGTAGCTCGAAACTAGACAAGCGAAGGCCGTTGGAATGTTGCCTCGCTGGAGGCACTCCTTTGACAGCGCGACGGCTTCAACGAACCGCCTTTGTTGGAACCGTGCCATCGCGACCCAACTTGCAGCCCGTGGACTGTCTGGTCCCATTGGATCAAGCCGTATTGACCTTTCAAGGTGTTCAATTGCGGGCTCTATCACTCCTGCGATAAGGCGGACAGCGCCGCTCACCATCCATACGTAAGCCGACCCGGAGTTCAGGGAGATCGCCTTGTCGACTAGAGCCACGGCAGACGCGAAGTCGCGTTCAAGGACCGAAAGAACTCCCGCGCATACCGCCACCACCCAAGCATCGTCGCTTGCTGCTTTCAACGCTTGTTGCGCCAGCTCGATGCCTTGACGGCGGTTGCCATCGATATCTGAAGACCAACCAAACGTGTGCATGAGGTAACGGCACCGCGCCGCAGCGGCGAGTGCTAGGCCAAAGTCCGGGTCCAACGCGATTGCTCGAGTCAAGAGATCGAGCGCCTCACCTACCTGGTGACTCGAGAGGGTGCGCCACAGAAGCTGAGCGCGCAGAAACAGATCATAGCTGCTCATGTCCTCGGTCAGGCGCTTTGATATGCGCCGTATCTCCGCGGTCTCGATGGTGGGTTCGATGATTCCGGCTACACTGTCAGCAACCCGGTCCTGTAGGGCGAAGACATCCTCAAGGGTATCCTCGAAGCGTTCGGACCATATCTGCGAGCCGTCCGTTGCATCGCTTAGCTTTACTGCAATGCGAACGCGCCCCGCAGCCCTTCGAGCGCTGCCCTCGAGAATGTAGCGAACGCCCAAAACGCGAGCGGCTTCCTGCGGGCTCACGGCCTTACCCTTGAATGACAACGTCGAGCCGCTGGCGATCACGAAGAGCGACTTGAACCGAGTGAGCGCCGAGACGATTTCCTCGACCATCCCATCGGCGAAATACTCCTGCTCGGGATCGCCCGAGAGGTTGGCGAACGGCATGACAGCGAGCGAAGGCTTGCTAGGCAGCTTCAGCTCGGTGGTCGCTGGCGGCGCGGCTACTGGAGCGGCGCCGCGAAATAGCGCCGTCAGAGACTGAGCGAGCTTCTGGAAAGCTGAGCTGTTCGGATCGCCGCCCCATTCATCAAAATCAGTCGTGTGGATCGCACGTACATCAATGGGCAATTCCGCGTTCTCGAAACGCACGGGCACAAGCACGCCCCGGTCGGCGCCAACACGCGCCTCTCCCCTGACCCAGCGCGAGGCGACTGATGTTGCCGTCCAGACCACAACCACCGCCCGGACACTCTTCAGCGCGGCGGCGGTGACGCTGTCGAAATCGACGCCCGGCACCAGCTCCATATCCCACCACACGGACCAGCCCTTGGCCTCCAACGCCGCCACGAGCGGCGCCACACGGGGTTTATCGGTCCGCGAATAGGAGAGGAAAATGTCAGCCAAGAGGTTTGCTCATGCAATGAGTTCGCCAACGACCGTAGATGATTGCCCCTGATTGGCCAACTACCGGCCCGGCTTGCACATGGCGTTATCTGGCATGCGAGTAACGGGGCGCACCGCTTCTTTTGCGAATGGCAGGAACGGGGCCCATCAACCCCGTTCGTAACCTAGCATGGACCAACATCTGAATGACCGTTGGCGAGTGTATATCTGCCATTCGCCTGATGTAGGCATGGGCCCACCCGGGGTTGGCGGGCGGCGCACAAGCGATCGCCGGCTAGTCCTGGGCGACCTGAAGGATATCATCCGGAAGCGGTCGCTGCAGTGTGAGGGCGATGTCGGCTGGCGCTGTGAGCCAGGTTTCGCAATCCTTGCCGCTCAAGATCACCGGCATCGCCTTTGCGTGGATCGGCTTCACCACGTTATTGGGCTCGCATGTCAGGAATGAGAAGATGCGGTGCGGTCCCGGAACTGGCTTCGACTTTGGCCCTCGATCTCCGCCCCACTCCCGCCAGATGCCGGCGAACCAGATCGGCGCCCCGTCTTTTCGACTGAACCAATATTCGCGCTTCGGTGTCTCCGGCCCGTACTCGGCGAACTTGGAAGCCGGAACGAGGCAACGGTGTTCAATCTTCAACCAGGGTCGCCAGTATGGGCTCGCAACATTGCGTACATTGGTGACGTAATAGCTCGCGGCCTTCGGCGGCGGAAAACCCCAGCGCATCGCCTCGACCACCGGCGCATTGTCCTCGACACGAACGACCAAACCATCGCGGTCTGGGTAAACGTCGGGCCGCATATTGTCGAAACGGATCGGGATGCGGATTTCCGAAAACTGGTCAATCGACCAGCCCGGGATCACCTCCCCTTTCAGGATCGCCATGCGGTAGTGGTTGCACATGCTCCGAAAGCTAGCTGGGTCGCAGTTGGAAAGCAAAAAAGCGTAGGCGCTCTCTCGGCTAACGAAAATGATGGCGCGTCTGCCAATCCTGCGCCGCTGTTTCTCGCTTTTCATTCGTGATGCGCGCGGCGGCGAGAAATTTCTCGGGCGTGTCCAGGCTTTCGTGGCGCCAGCATTCAAGGTCGGTCAGGGGGCAGCGGTCCTTGAGGTAAAGTTCCGTGCGAAAGTCGGAATAAGTTTCCCGCGTCTCAGGGTCGCGCTGGAAAAGCCGGTTCCAGTTGGGCTCCTCGATGTAGCCCGCATATTCGATCGCGTCGTTCGAACCACCGATGCAAAACATGGTCTGTCTCCTTGATTGAGACAGCCGCGCCCCGGCCGCCGGACGCTTCAGATAGCCTTTTCGGTCACCCCAATATGTTTCGCTGCGTCGATGATTTCGACCACGGCGTTCTGTGTTGCTATTCCGCTAGCGCATATTGTCCATTATGACGAGGCAAGACGCGCCGAGGTCCACAACCCTTAGGTTCTTCGCTCCGTCAGCAGTTGCAGCAATGTCGATGCAGGTCATGATCTGATTGGCGTACGGCTTCAGCCGATCCATCGATCCGAGTGCAAGGGCCTTGTCGGAACCGAGAGCCGCGACGGCAAAATCCGCCGAAGTGGCCAATCGATTTGCAGCAATGGCCTTCCTCCACTGGGCGGCCGTTGCACCGTTCAATGTTCCGCCCTCGTACCACTTGCTCTCCTCGACCGGCGCGCTGTCGGAGGCCGCTGGCTCTCCCGCCCGGATCTTTTCGAGCCATTCTTCCTGACTAGAGCACTTTACGTTTGATGCGGTTCATTTTCTTGTATCCGGCGTGTCTGAAGTAGTTTGCGCACTGCCTGGGCGCAAATGTTTTAATGAGCCTGCCGATGAGTCGGATCAATGCGTTGACCGTGCGTGTCGCGCCTT
>JANMWT010000062.1:0-2632 GCA_031394145.1 Alphaproteobacteria bacterium
CAGGCGCCGGCGTCATTCACGACAAGGGTTGGCGTGGTGGAGGTGTGCGTTGCGGCCATGCGAGCCGGTGCAACCGGCCGACCGGCGCAAGCGCGGGTATCGGCGCGGAGATGTCGCGTCGCACTGGCAGTCGGCATCATCGCGATAGCGGGTCTGATCATGATGTGTCGGGCGGCTTGGCGATAAGGCTACGCACGAGCGAGCCGCGTTCAATGATCTGGCTGAGGATCATCCTGCCGCCGCAGCAGGGGCATGGCGTCGGCTGAGGCGCGGCCTCAGCGATCGGCTCTGTGATCTCTGGGGATGGCCGTTCTGGGGATGGCAGGGGCGGCGTCATCCGATCGGCGAGCAGCTCGCGGGCTCGGGCGATGAGCCTGGCGCGTTGTGTGTTGGCGAGGAACCCGACATGGCGGATGCGATGGAACCCGTCGGGCAGGACATGGATGAGGAACCGCCGCATGAACTCGGCCGCGCTGAGGGTCATGGCGCCATAGCGATCAGCTCCAGACTTGCGGTAATCCTTGACCTTGAACCTGACGCTTGTGCCGTCGAACGCGGTGATGCGGCTGTTCGAGATGGCGATGCGGTGGGTGTAGCGGGCGAGATAGGCGAGCACCTGCTCGGGCCCGGCGAACGGTCGCTTGGCGTAGACCACCCAGTCGCGCCGGCGCTGTTGGGCGAGCAGGCGCGCGAACGTGGGCCTGTCGGTGAGGCCGGCATTGCGCCCGAAGAACTGGAGCTGGCCATCGGCATGGAGCGCCTCCAGCCGCTCGCACATCAGCCGGCGGAACAGGCGCGACAGCACCCGCACGGATAAGAAGAACCTGGCTCGGCAGTCGATCCAGCGTGAGCCGTCGGGTGAGAAGCCGCCGCCGGGGACGATGCCGTGGATGTGTGGGTGATGGGTCATGGCCGAGCCCCAGGTATGGAGCACCAGGGTGGCGCCAAGCTTGGCGCCAAGATGCTTGGGATCAGCGCCGATGGTCATCAGGGTCTCGGCGGTCGCCTTGAACAGCGCGTCATAGACCGCGGCCTTGTTGGAATAAGCGATATCGGCGATCGCCGCCGGCAGCGTGAACACGACGTGGTAATAGGCCACGGGCAAGAGATCCCGCCTGCGGGCCTCCATCCAGTCATAGGCCGCCGCGGCCTGGCACTTGGGGCAGCTCCGGTTGCGGCAGGAGTTATAGGCGACGTCGATGTGGGCGCAGTCCTCGCAGGCGCTGACATGGCCGCCGAGAACAGCGGTGCGACAGGCCTCGATCGCCGAGACCGCACGATGCTGGTCACGGCTTAGCCCAACTCGCAGCGACGCCCCGAGGCTGCAGACGATATCCGCAACCTCGAACGCATGTCTGGGCATGGCTCAGCGCGGCGGTCGGTCCTTGAGGGCAAGCTGCTCGAACGGACTTGCGGTGGTCTGGATCAGCCTTGGCGAGACGGCCGCATAGATCGCGGTCGTCGAGAGCTTTTTGTGGCCGAGCATCACTTGAATGATGCGTACATCCACCCCGGCATCGAGCAGGTGCGTGGCGAAGGAGTGCCGAAGCATATGCGGGTTGACCCGCTTGCCGAGCCTGGCGCGGGTGGCGGCGGTCTGACAGGCGCGGGTGAACTGGCGGGCGCTGATGTGATCGAAGGCGCTCATCCGGCTGGGGAACAGGTAGACCTGCGGCTTCGACGTCTTCCACCAGTCGCGCAGCTCATCCAGCAGCCGCGGCGACAGCTTGGCGAGGCGGTCGCGCCCGACCTTGCCGTTCTCGATGCGCAGAACCATGCGCTCGCTGTCGATATCCGAGACCTTGATAGCGACGACCTCGGAGACCCGAAGACCTGCCCCGTAGGCGAGGCTCAGCGCGGCGCGGTACTTGGGCCCAGGCGCCGCCTCGATGAGGCGAGCGACCTCTTCAGGGGTCAGCACCTCGCGCAGCTTCTCGGGCCGTCGCGCCAGCGGGATCATCTCCGGCGCGTCGCGCTGGCCCAGGGTGACGCGGAAGAAGAAGCGCAAGGCGGTGATCTGCGCATTGACGGCGCCAGTGGCCAGGCCCGACTGGACAAGGTGCAGCTGCCAGGCGCGCACGTCTTCGTAGCTGAGCTTATCGGGCGAGCATCGAAAATGCTGGCTGAACTTCGAGACGGCGCTGAGGTAGGCGCGTTGCGTTCCCAACGACATGCGCCGGATGGCCATATCCTCGATCATGCGCTGACGCAGCGGGCTGATCGGGCGGGGAACGTTGCTGGGCGGAAGGCTGGAAGGTTGGTCGGCCATCGGATCTCTCCTCAAGCGCCGTGGACAATCCACGCGCTGGAGAAGAAGGAGGCCGTCCCCACGGCAACCAGCCTAGCCGCTTAGCCTACCGCGTGAGCGGTTTAGTACAATCACCGGAAGTCAGGCATACGTAATGCTCTACGATCCCCCGCTCAATTCATGTCCGTGAAGCCGGAAGTAGCCCATGGGAGGCTCAACGCCCCGCGCGCTCGCAAGCTGAACGAAGACGCGTTATGAAACCCCAGGACTCTCCGAAAGAACGTAGGATACGAGGGGCTCAGACCATCGGATGCTTCCGTCTCACACACGATTGAATCGAAATCGCACATGACTTGGAAGCGCCAAATGGTAGCAGGGCCGACC
>JANMWT010000080.1:0-4280 GCA_031394145.1 Alphaproteobacteria bacterium
GCGCGAAACGCTTCTGCGAGCGAGACGCTCGGCTGGCAGCTTTCGACCGACGAGCCGCAGGTTGCAGGTTTCAGCTTTGGTTCGGCTTATCTGGTTGTGCTGCCGGATGAGCGCGCACCCGCTGTGCGGCGATAGGCCGGCGGCATGAACATCGCGGTCAAGGTCAGCGATCTCGACGCCCAGCATGCGCGTCTTGCCAAAGCGGGTCTCGCCGTCTCCGCGATCGCAGCCCAGCCCTGGGGCGAACGTAATTTCAACTTCACCGATCCCGATGGCTATCTCTGGGAGTAGGGCCAGCCCCGCGCCCTGAGCGCCTGAGCGCCTGAGCGCCTGAACGCCTGAGCTCCCTGCGCGAGCGCCGCGCCAATGCCGTTGCGAGGTTGTAGTGCGGCGCGCCGCGTTGACCAAATCGGCAGCGGATGCGAGGTCAGGCGCCTGACGTCAGCTGCCCCGGGACCTTGCGCCATGATCACCGTCGACAAGAAGGGTCCGATTGCGATCCTGACCCTCAACCGCCCGGACGCGATGAACGCGCTGGGCGAGCCGGGCGATGGCGAGGCGGTGCGCGACGCCTGCATCCAGGTGAACACCGACAAGGCGATCCGCTGCGCCATCCTGACCGGCGCAGGAAAAGGCTTCTCGGCTGGCGGCAACGTCAAGGCGATGCAGGCCCGCACCGGCTCGTTCGCCGGCAACCCGGCCGAAGTGCGCGAGGCCTACAAGAACGGCGTCCACATGATCGTGCGGGCGCTTTATGGCGTCGAAGTGCCGATGATTGCAGCGGTGAACGGCGCTGCGATCGGGCTCGGCTGCGATGTCGCCTGCATGGCCGACATCCGGATCTCCTCGGACAAGGCGAAGTACGGCGTCACCTTCCTGAAGCTCGGTCTGATCCCAGGCGATGGCGGCGCCTGGCTCCTGCCGCGCATCATCGGCATGAGCCGCGCCTGCGAGCTGCTCTATACCGGCAATCTGATCGACGCTTCGACCGCTGAAGCCTGGGGCCTCGTCTCGAAGGTCGTGCCGGGCGAACAACTGATGGACGAGGCGATGGCGCTGGCGGCCTCGATCGCCAAGCAGCCGCCGCACGCGCTGCGCGTCGCGAAACAACTGCTGCGCCACGGCACGCAGGCGACCTACGACACGATCATGGAAATGTCGGCGGCGGCCCAAGGCCTGATGCACCACACCAAGGACCACGAGGAAGGCGTCGCCGCGATCCTCGAAAAGCGCGAGCCGAAGTTCACCGGGGAATAGCTCCGGGGCAGCAGGCTTGTGGAAACCAAGGGACGCAATGGCTGAGGACGATGAAGCGGCGACAAACCTGTCCGGCGTCTGGTTCGGTGAATACTGGTATGGCGGCGGGGCAAACCGGACGTCGTTCGCCGCGCACCTTCTCGAAACCGCAGGTGCGCTGACCGGGACGACACTCGAGCTGGTCGCTTTCCTCGCAGCCGGTGAGCTTTCCGCCGTGCTGACCGGCAGCCGCGATGCAAGCGATGTAAGCTTCACCAAGGTCTACGATGAAGCATCACGTCTCAATGCCGAACCGGTTGCCTATCAAGGGGTCGTCGATGCGGGCCTGCAGATGATTGGCGGGCATTGGCGACTGCTCGGAATAAGCTCGCTGACCGGCGGTTTTTTGATGCGGCGGGTGTCTTCGAGCCGGCGAGCGGTGAAGCGGGAACTGGCCGAAGCGCTGAGTGCGACACGGCAAACCTGATCAGGCGATGTCGAGCGCCTTCAGCACCGCCATCTGATCGAAGAACGGCCGTTCGCAGACGATTTTGTCCGAGCCGGATTTGAACGCGAACGAGGCCGCCATGCGCACGCGGAAGCTACGGCCGGTCGGCGGGATGGTTCTGTCGCCAATCGTCAGCGGGCCCTTGTGGGTGCCGGTCAGCCAAAACTCGACCAGCACGGTTTCGCTATCGGCGTCGTGGGCGATGGCGATCACCTCATTGCCCTGGTCGGGGAAGGGCGCGCGTGACGCAGCGAAGTAGCTGCGGACGGCCGCTTCGCCATCGAACACCTGGCCGGTCCCGTACATCTCATAGCGCGGATGGTCGAACGTCGCGATCACCGCATCCCACTCGTGGGTGATCTCCAGCGCCATGTGCCGGCTGACCGTCTCGATCCGGCGAGTCGCGAGGGCGTCCATGCAAATCTCCCGCTCGACCTCGAAGGCGAGACCGCCGCCCGTGATAACCCAGGCAGGCGTGATAACCCAGCGGCCGAGGGGATGCACGTACGCCTCACATTGGCTGGAACAGCGCCGATCAAGGCGGATTGATCGGCGGCGGCCTTGCGCGGGCGTCCATCGGGGCTAGCCTGCCGGACTGCTGCTGGATTCTTGCTGCTGGAAACTTGGAGGACGCCATGAAAATGCGCCTGGCTGGGCTGCTCGTGCTGGCGATGGGGATGGCTTCCCCAGCGTTTTCAGAGGAGGCCTACAAGGCCCCGCGCACCGCCGACGGCAAGCCCGACCTCGAGGGCATGTGGTCCAATGTCTCGCTGACCAGCCTCGAGCGTCCCGCCCAGTTCAAGACCCTGATGATCCCGGACGATCAGGCCAAGAAGATCGAGGCGCAGCGCGCCGCCGCCGATGCGCGTGGGTCGCAGCGGACCGATCCCAATTCGGGCGCGCCGAAGGCCGGACAGGATGTCGGCGGCTACAACAGTTTCTACGTCGACGCCGGCACGCAGTTCGCCAAGATCAAAGGCGAAGTCCGCTCCTCCTGGATCGTCGATCCAGCCGATGGCCATATTCCCTACACGGCGGCCGGCAAGAAACAGTTCGACGATCGGCTATCCTTCGTTCGCACGACATTTGACGGTCCGGAAACCCGACCGATGGCGGAGCGTTGCCTCGTCGGCTTCGGCTCTACCGGCGGGCCGCCGATGATCAACGTGATGTACAACAACACCTACCAGTTCGTGCAGACGAAGGATTATGTCGTCATCCAGGTCGAGATGAACCACGACGCACGGATCATTCCGCTCAATGGCGCCGCCAACGACAAAATCCCGCAATGGCTGGGCCGGTCGAAGGGCCATTACGAGGGCGATACCCTGGTCGTCGAGACGACCAACTTCAATCCCGGCGAAAGCCTGCGGACCTTCTTCGCCAACTCCTATTTGCTGTCGCCGGATGCGAAGGTCACCGAACGGTTCACGCGCGTTGCCAAGGACCAGATCCTCTACGAGTTCTCGGTTAGCGATCCGAAATTGTTCAGCCAGGTCTGGAAGGCGGAGATGGTGTTCAACCCCGCCAAGGGCGGGATGTACGAATACGCCTGCCATGAAGGCAATTACGCTCTGCCCGGCATTCTTTCGGGCGCCCGCAAGGACGACCGTCTCGGCGTCAAGACCGTCGCGGCCGAAGGCGAGTGATGCTAGGCCGGGTGTGGGCGCCAGGGTCTGCTGATCCGCCGCCGGGGGATGCCGATGCCGCGTTATGGCTTGACCACCATCGCCATTATGGTCGGCTTGACGCTGCTGTTCGGGCTAGTTGTGGCCTGGGCGACGATGCACGCCATCTACACAGTCGGGATGAACATCCCTGGCTTTGCGCTCATCGCTCTCATCGTGGGCTTCATCGTTTTCTTCGCGGCACACTTGTTCTCGACCTTCCGGAAAAGAGGCGAGGGCGATGTGAAGGCGAGGGTGGGTTATCGGCCCTATATGGGCCTGTTCACGCTGGTGTCGCTGATCGGCCTCTCATTGTTCGCCTGGGGCTGGGCCAATATGCGGCCCTGGCCGCAGGTCTGGAGCCCGCCGGACTGGACCCAGCATATCCCCCAGACGCTGATGCCGGTCGCGCTGATCCTGCTTGCGGCGGCCTATACGCCGGTCGGCTGGATCAAGAAGAGCGTCAGGCACCCGATGCTGCTCGCGGTAAGGGTGTGGGCGGCGGCGCACCTCTGCGCCAACGGCGATCTAGGCGCGATCATCCTGTTCGGCTCGTTTCTGTTCTACGCCGTGATCGACCGCATCGCCTTGGCGCGGCGGGGAGACAAGGGGCCGGTTGACGTCAAGCCCAGCCACGCCGGCGACATGATGGCGATCACGGCTGGCCTGGCGTCCTACATGGTCATCGTGTTCTGGCTGCACCCGTTGATCATCGGCCTCTCGGTCTTCTGATTGCGCCACGAAGAGGGGCGCCCTAAGTCAGCGCTCCCAGCCTTGTGCGCTGCAGCAAAGGGATCGCTCCCCATGTCCGCTCAGGTCCAGACCGCACGCAAGACGGTGCGCGATATCGCTGCCGCGAAGGGTCAAAC
>JANMWT010000117.1:0-1705 GCA_031394145.1 Alphaproteobacteria bacterium
GTGCGCGTCTACGGTGTCGCCAAGACCGTGGCCGACTGCTTCAAGTATCGCAACAAGATCGGCCTCGACGTCGCGCTCGAGGCGCTGCGCGAGGCCTGGCGCGCGCGCCGCTTCACGATGGATTTGCTGGATCGTTATGCAAGAATCTGCCGTGTCCAGCGCGTAATGCGGCCCTATCTCGAAGCGCTGGCGGCATGATCGGCGAGCGCGACGGCCTTGCCCGGTCGGTGCAGGTACGGCTTGCGCGGCACGCGAAGATGATCGGCGTGGATCCGAATCTGGTTCTCGCGCGCTACGCCGTGGAACGATTCCTGTATCGCCTTTCGCGTTCGTCCCACGGAGACAGGTTCGTGCTGAAAGGCGCGCTTCTGCTTCTGGCCTGGCTGGGCGATACGCTTCGCCCGACACGCGACGCCGACCTTCTGGGGTTCGGCGATCTGTCGGACGATGCCCTGGCGAAAATATTCATCGAGGTGTGCAACGTCGAAGTCGAGCCAGACGCGATGACCTTCCTCACCGACACGGTGAGCGTGGCACCCATTCGCCTGGAGGACAACTACGGCGGACATCGGGTGACGCTCCAGTCCCGCCTCGGTGCCGCACGGCTGCGGGTACAGGTAGATGTCGGCATTGGCGATATCGTGACTCCGGAGCCGACCTGGCTCGACTATCCAAGCTTGCTCGATCTTCCCCGACCCCGCCTGCGTGCTTATTCCCGTGCATCCGTGATAGCGGAAAAGCTGCATGCCATGGTGTTACTTGGATCAGCCAACAGCCGGATGAAGGACTACTTCGACGTGCGTGCCCTGCTGCGCGAAGATGCATTGAGGCCCGGAGAACTGGAGGGTGCGATCGCGGCGACCTTTGAACGTCGCCGCACGGCGCTTCCGGACGACGTACCGCTGGGATTGAGCGACGAGTTTGCACGTGACGCGTCGAAGCAGGCGCAATGGAAGGCGTTTCTCGACAAGAACCGCCTCAAGGCGCCCGATCTCCAGGAAGTCGTGGCGGAAGTTCGCGACTTCCTCGCCGAGCCCATGCGTCTGGCTCGCGGTCAGGCAAAGGCGTCATGACGCAATTTACCGAATCCGTCGTCGAAGATGCCGCGCTTGCCTGGCTGCAAGCCTTGGGCTACACCGTCCTGCACGGTCCCGACATTGCGGCTGGCATGCTTGGTGCCGAGCGCAGCGACCCGAGTTACCGCGAGGTGGTGCTCGAAGGCCGCTTGCGCCAAGCGCTGGTGCGCCTCAATCCCGACTTGCCTGCCGATGCCCTCGAAGACGCTTACCGCAAGCTGAGCCGCTTTGATGCGCCCTCGTTACTTGATCGCAACCGTGCGCTGCATCGCATGCTGGTGGATGGCGTCACGGTGGAGTATCGCCGCAAAGACGGTTCCATCGCTGGTGCGCAAGCGAAGGTGATCGACTTCGATACGGCGAGCAACAACGATTGGCTTGCTATTAACCAGTTCACCGTCGCCGACGGACAGCATACGCGCCGACCCGATGTGGTGCTGTTCGTCAACGGCTTGCCGCTGGCGGTGATCGAGCTCAAGAACCCCGCCGACGAGAGCGCTACGGTGTGGAGCGCGCATCGGCAACTCCAGACCTATCAGGCGCAGGTGCCGGCGTTGTTTGCGACCAATGCGGTGCTGATTGTGTCGGATGGTGTGCAGGCACGCATCGGCGCGCTAGGCGCTGGCAAG
>JANMWT010000132.1:0-2691 GCA_031394145.1 Alphaproteobacteria bacterium
TCAGGCTCGGACAGAAAGCGCTGCAGGCAATCGAGGCACGCATCCGAGAGCGGACGGTCGCTGGCAGCACGTTCGGACAACAGGCCGCGAATGCGGGCTTCGAGCGGCTGCCCCTTGCCACTGGCCTGACGATGAAACTCGCCGAGCGAACGCGGCAGCGACGGTGTCTCGACGAGGTAGAGGGCGAGCCCGACGAAAAGGTTGCGCGCCAGGCCATTGAAGAATTTCTCGGTCCCGTTCATCTGGTCGCTGACCGGGTAGAGGATTTGGCCGATCGCGATCGTGTCGGTGATGACGTGATTCGGGCTCGGGCGAATGACCGACAAAGGGTTGTAACGATGCGTCCTCGCGTTCTTCGCGAAGGGCGCCCAGGCGTAGACCCGCTGGCCGTGCTTCGCACGAAAGCCCGCGGTCTTCACGAAGTTCTCGCCTTTCACGTCGAGTACCACCGTCGAGTCGGGCCAGCTCAGCAGGTTCGGGACGACCACACCCACGCCTTTGCCGCTGCGCATGGGTGCAGCCAGGAGCACGGATTGCTGACCGGGCAGCGCGAGATAGCGCCCCTCGTACTGGCCGAGCAGAATGCCGGTACCGCCCAGAAGGCCGGTCTTCGTGATCTCCATGCGGTTGGCAAAGCGCGCCGACCCGTGCAGGTCTCGGCGCTTCGGGCCGAGCATCAAGCCAGCCATCGGCAATGCAAAGAAGAGCGCTGCCCCTGGAACGAACAGCGAGAGGACAACTTTCTTCTGTTCGCGCTTGTCCTCGGCAGCGAGCTGCCAATACCGGTACGTCGTCGACAGATGCAAATTCGTCGGCCGCATCTTGTGCACCATCTGATAGAGCGCCGCGCTGCCATAGGCGGTGCCCACGGCAGCGCCGGCGACGTAGAGCAAGGCCGCCGCAGCGATCGCAGCTCGTTTGGCCTTAACGAGGTTCGTGGTCTTTTGCACTACTCGGCACCGAGCAGGCGAGCTTCGGGCTCGTAGTGAATGCCGGTGATGTGGCGGCCGTCGGCGTCGGCGTCGAAATGCACGACGACGTCAACCACGCTGCGCGCGAGCTGCTTGATCTCGGGCATGGTCATGCCGCCGCCGGCGGGCGACTCGCGCACCATCAGCGCGAGCTGTTCGAACGCGAGCTCGCAACTGCCGGCGTGCAGGCTGGTGATGCTGCCCGGATGGCCCGAGGCCGCAAGGCGCAGAAAATAGTAGGCCTCCTCGCCGCGAACCTCGGCCAGAAAGATGCGGTCGGGCCGCAGCCGCAAACAGGCCTCGAGCAGCTGCTTCGCGGACACATCGGAAGCGCCCTGAGAATTCTTTGAAAAGAACAGATGGAGCTTGTTGCGATGCGACGGCAGCAGCAGCTCGGAGGCGTCTTCGATCGTGATGAGGCGCTCGAGATGGCCAACTTCTTCGACGAGCGCCTTCATGAAAGTGGTCTTGCCCGAGCCGGTCTTGCCGGCGACGACGATGGTCTGGTGATGGCGAACGGCCATGCGCAGGAACTCGGCGTAGCGGCGCTTCTCCTTGAGCTCGAGTAAGTGCTCCTCAAACGGCTTGAGGGCTTTGGTGGTCGGGCGAATGCGCTGGAACAAGCCGTCCCGCTCGAAGTCGTCAAGACGCGGCAGGAAGGTCGACGGCTTACGGATGCAGATTGCGATCGTGCCGGCTGGCGTCGCGTTGGGCTGGACAAACTGGATGCGCTCACCGGTCGGCAACTGGGCGCCGAGAAGCGGAGATCGCTCGCTGGTGTGCTGGCCGGTCAGCGTAGCGACAGCGGTCGCCAGGCTGCGGCAGTGGTCGAAGGTCAGGCCGGGAACATCGTGGTATTCCCAGCGGCCTGAGCGCTCGACACACACCTCTCCGGGCCGGTTGACGACGACCTCGTTCACGCCGTCGGGTGCGAGCAGCGGCATGAACAACTTCATGTGCTCAACAACGGTGGCGTCCTCGCGGACATGGAAGTCCAGCATGTTGCTCATTGCGGGCGCAACTCGTAGACGCTGGAGAAGTCGATGTCGCGGGCCACGTACACGCCGACCACGCCGCCTTGGTTCTGGAACAGCAGCGGTGGGATGTTGATGGTGGCTTCGAGCACCTTCTCTGCCAGCTTGGAGCCCTGCGCCGTGGTGTTGGGCAGCACGAAGGTGTTGTTGCCGTTGTTGCCGCCCGAACTCTGAGCACCCACTGCCAGCTTCACCACGTCCTCGACGAGCGAGAGAAGCAGCGCGCTGCCGATTCGTTCAGTCCAGCGGTTGTCGACATAGCCGCCGATGCCGCTTTCGCCGAGCGGGCCGGCGGCGGGAGAGTCGAGATCCACGGTCACGCCCGTCGGCGTGCGAACGCGCGTCCACAACACGGGGACCCGGGTGAGGCCGGGGCTGATCTTGACGACGCGGTATTCGCCGTCGAGGTGCGAGCCGCGTTCGACGAGCAGCACCCGACCATCGTCCGAAAACACGTTGCGAACAACCTGGCATCCGACCAGGCCGCTGGTGGCCGTGATGATGCGTGTCTTGAGGCTGCAGGTGAACAATGTGCCTTTGGGCATCACCATACTGCGGTCCCCGAGCAGCCGGGCCTGCACGGTTGGCGTGGCGCTGCGCTCCATAGTGCCAAACAGCGCCGGCGCACCGCCAGCGCCTGCAGCGGCGAGCGCACCCAGCGCAGCGCCACCAGGTGTGCCGACGCC
>JANMWT010000145.1:0-4116 GCA_031394145.1 Alphaproteobacteria bacterium
ACCGCCATCGAGCTGATGGACGATCTGCGCGCCCGTCTCGCCAACCGCGTCCAACTCACCACGGACGGCCACAAGGCTTATCTGGAAGCCGTCGAGGGCGCGTTCGGCGACGACGTGGACTATGCGCAGATCATCAAGATGTACGGCCCCACGCCCAGCCCTCCGGGCCGCTACAGCCCGGCGGAATGCACTGGCATCCGTAAGGTACGCATCACCGGAAGGCCGGCCAAGGATCACGTCAGCACGTCCTACGTGGAGGTCCACGACAAGACGATGCGGATGCACATGCGCAGGTTCACCCGACTGACGAACGGCCACTCAAAGAAGGTCGCCAACCACGCTCACATGGTCGCCCTCTACACCATGTACTACAACTTCATCCGCACCCATTCGAAGCTGAAGATGACGCCCGCGATGGAAGCCAAGATCGCCACCACGTTCATGTCCTTCGACGACGTGCTGGCGCGGATCGACGCGGCGAACCCGCCCAAGGTGCGCGGTCCCTACAAGTCTCGCGCGGCGAAGATTTCAAACTGAGGCAGTGCCAGGAAGCCCAGATGCTTGCGCGCGAAATCCGGATCGGGCGGCGGCGGCGCCGGCGCCGCGTGGGGCGCCTCGAAGAGGGTCAGCTGAGACGCATTGGCGCGGGACATGGAACGACCAGACATAGAGGGATCAGGCGGCCATTGATCGCTGATTCTACGTTCCACCGCGACGCGCCAAGCGCATGGACGGTCAAGGTTCGAGCGCCTTGACCTCAAAGCTGCCCGCAACGACGAGTGAAAGAACAATTGCAGAACAAATTATTTGTGAAATAGTCGATCTGAGCGAGTCTCGCGATCAACCCGGTTCCGCCGAATCGGTAGACTGACGGACAGAAAGCCACCGCAGGAGATGACAATGGCGCGCCCGGTGGTGGTGGATCTGTTCGCCGGAGCCGGCGGCATGAGTCTGGGTTTCGAGCAGGCAGGCTTTGACGTTGCGGCGTCTGTCGAATTGGACCCCGTCCACGCCGCTGTCCACGCCTTCAATTTTCCGAAGTCAGCAGTTTTGGCGCGTTCGGTGGTTGGGCTGAGCGGCGGGGAGATTCGCGCGGCGGCCGGCATTGGCGAACGGCGCGTGGATGTCGTTGTCGGTGGAGCCCCTTGCCAGGGCTTCTCCCTCATCGGCCACAGGGTGCTTGACGATCCGCGCAACCGGCTGGTGCTCGAATTCGTGCGCATCGTGACAGAGCTCGATGCGCGCTACTTCGTCTTCGAGAACGTCAAAGGGCTTACGCTGGGCAAGCATCGCCGTTTCCTGGAGGAGTTGGTTCGCGCCTTTCAGACCGCCGGCTACCGAGTGAGGATTCCATGGAAGGTGCTGAACGCCGCCGACTTCGGCGTGCCGCAGAACCGTGAGCGACTGATCCTGCTCGGCGCCAAGATCGGAGAACCGCTGCCCAACTACCCGCAGCCCATTTCGCGCGCCGCGGGATCGAAGGGGCGGCTGGCCGAGGGGCCGTCGTGCGCCGACGCGCTGGGGGATATTCCGGACGCGGAAACCTACGAAGCTCTCATCGGAGCTGACGAGACGCTCGCCGATTGGTTGGGGGAACCAAGTTCATACGCCGCCGAACTGCGGTGCATTCGCCCGGAACATTGGCACTATGGGTATCGGCGGAACTGGGAACCCAGTCGTTTGACCTCCAGCGCACGGACTGGACATTCGGACATCTCTCGACGCCGTTTCGCCGCAACGGCTCAAGGCGAGGTCGAACCCATCAGTCGCTTCTTCAAACTCGCCGCCGGGGGCGTCTCAAACACGTTGCGGGCCGGTACGGACGGAGCGCGGGGCGCGTTTACCAGTCCTCGGCCCGTGCACTATCTGTTTGCCCGTTGCGTGACCGTTCGCGAGATGGCTCGCCTGCATGGCTTTCCGGATTGGTTCAGGTTCCACGTGACCAAGTGGCATGGTGCGCGCCAGATCGGAAATGCTGTTGCGCCTCCGCTGGCTCGGGCGATTGGCGCATCGCTTTTCGAGGCGATGAACCTTCAGCCGCAAAGGCCGCGGGAGATCATCGATCTCGGGGCCAAGACGCTCTTGGAATTTACGGTCAGCCGGGCATCGAACCACTGGAACGTCGAAAACCCGATCGGACGCCGGGACCAGAAGAGCGGCGCCCGGAAGAGGAAGCAGGACGAGATCGAGGCGACCAACGCCGCATTCGCACGCGTCGCGGCCGAGTGATGGCGACTGACGCGAAACTCAACCGATACGCAGCACTCGTCGAGCGGGTCTTTTTCGGCGCCGCCTATGGCTCCTACAAGGCAGGCGCCACTTCGCTCACTTTCGAACGTGAGGACTTGGAGCGTGCCGCGCGCGAGCTGGATATCAAACTCCCGAAGAACCTCGGCGATGTCGTCTATTCGATCCGCTATCGCGCGCCTATGCCGAAGACGATTCTGGCGACCCAGCCTGAGGGATTAGAGTGGATAATCTAAGGGGCGGGGCGCAGCCTCTATCGGTTCGCGCTCTTCCCAATCAATCGGATCATGCCGAACCGTGAACTCGTCACCGTCAAAATTCCCGACGCGACACCTGAGATCATCACGCTCTACGCCTTAAGCGACGAACAGGCCTTGCTCGCGAAGGTCCGGTACAATCGGCTGATCGATATCTTCCTGGGCGTCACGACCTATTCGCTCCAGAACCACCTGCGGACAACCGTGAGAGGCGTCGGACAGATCGAGATCGATGAAATTTATGTCGGCATCGATCGATATGGGGCTCACTATGTGATGCCCGTGCAGGCGAAGGGCGGAAACGACCAACTCGGGTCGGTGCAGGCAAAACAAGATCTGGCGTGCTGTGCCGAGAAGTTCCCCGGACTGATTTGTCGACCGATCGCCGCACAGTTCATGGATGACGACAAAATCGCCATGTTCGAACTCACGCTTGAGGGCGATCAGGTTAAGGTTGTCGATGAAGGCCACTACAAACTCGTGCCGGGCGATCAGATTTCGGCCGACGACCTGAGCGCCTACCGACGCCGACGCTAAGCCGGTTCGATCCTATTTCGCGTTCGGTGGATGCTGCCTCGCAAGGGGGCTCACCCCAACTCAGACCGAGCAACCCCTCGCGGCCGCCCGCCCTTCCGTCCATTCTCGCGCGCTGCCGGCACCTTGGCCTTGGCGGATCATGCCTCGTCTCCGACATGGGTGCGACGCCAGGCGGCGAGACATTGCGTGGAGTGCGTGTCGCAAAGTTCCCACTTTGTTCTTGCGTTTGAATTTGTTTTCGGCTAGAATTCCTTAGTGGTCGAATTTGCGCCTCGGGCTTGGTTGGCGCTTCGGCTGATATTCCCCTGCGTCGGTTTTGCCGCATCTTCCGCGCACCGGCCTTCGCGTCTGGGGGAGGGACCCCGGCTGGCGTGCGGCAGGAGGATAGGGGGGTATCAGCGCCCGGGTGTTTCCGGATCCACGATCAGCGGCTCCAGTTGCGCGATCATTGGCTCCAGCCGCTCGCTCGCGACGGACCAAACCAGATCGAGCCTGACGTCGGCATAGCCATGGATCAGCCGATGGCGCATGCCGATGATATCGGCCCAGGGCAGGTCGGGGTGAGCGATCCGCACGGCCGGCGAGACCTTGCCGGCGGCTTCGCCGATGATCTCCAGGGACCGTATCACCGCATTCTGATGCAGCCGGCTGGCCATGAATGCGACCTCGTCGATCCCGGCCAGGAACCCGCGGGCGTCCCGGGCCGCCAGCAACATGTCGAGCAGCAGCGCGGCGTCGCGCTCGCTCGCCGGGTCAGCCGCCATCCGCCTGGTCGTAGACCGGCCGGGCCTCAGAGAGGATGCGGCGCCGGCGAATGAAGTTGCGGCTGGCTTCAACGGCTTCGCGCTCCACCAGATCGACCGGGCGGGCGAACAGGGCCTCAAGCGCCTGCCGCAGATCGTTGAACGCCGCCAGATCGTTGCGCGCCGCCGGAACAAAGCTGACCAGGAAATCGATGTCGCTGCGCGCCGGGTCGAAGTCGTCGCCTCGCGCGGCCGAGCCAAAGACCTCGAGGCGGCTTACGCCAAGGCGGCGGCAGAGCGCGGCGAGATCCGCTCGCGCGCCGATGCGGGTG
>JANMWT010000156.1:0-6679 GCA_031394145.1 Alphaproteobacteria bacterium
CCAAGCCGGCGCCGGCGGCGCCCGCCACCTCGCGCTGATCTGACCTAAGTGATCGAGATGCCCGGCCGCCTGCGCAAGCAGGCGGCCGTTGCATGTCCGGCGAGGCCAACCAGCCGTCACAGTCGCGGGAAAAACGCGGGCCCTGGCGCGCGAGCGGGCGAACGCTCTCGCCAAGGCTCGCCCTGCCGTGCCAAACAATCCGCTCCGGGCGTGTCGCGCCCGGCGCGTCAGTCACGGTGAGGCATGTTCGAGTGGGACGAGGCCAGGGCGGCGGACAATCTCGCCAGTCATGGTGTTGATTTCGTTCGCGCCGCCCGCATGTTCGATTTCCCGGTTCTGGAGCGCGAAGACAAGCGCCAGTTCTGGGGCGAGCGGCGCTTCATCGCCATCGGCCAGCTGCATGGCTTCGTCATGGTGGTGTCATGGACGCCGCGCGGAACGCGCAAGCGCATACTTTCAGCCTGGAGAGCAGATCGTGACGACGAAGGCCATTACCGTGCAGCGGTCCCCCAAGCAGCTGGCGCGCCTGCCGGACTTCAGCCAGGACGACGCGCCCTCCCGGCCCTCTCTGGGGGCGGCGTTCTGGCAATCGGCCGTTCCCGTCTATCCCTCCCGAAACCGCCGCCTCGTTCGTCTTCGTCTCGATCCTGAGATCATCGACTGGTTCGGCGTCCAGCGCGAAGATGTTCATGGCGGCGTCAACGCCGTCTTGCGGGCTTTCGTCGAGCGCAAGCGCGCCGACGGGCAGGGGCCCGAATAGCCCGCACCGCCGCCTCTAAATCCACGGACGCTCCGGATCGGCCGCCTGATCAGCTTCACGCTCAGAACCAGCGTCCGGCGGCCGGCGTCTGGCCCAGTGTCTTTGGGGCCAGCGTCTTTGGGGCCAGCGTCTTTGGGGCCAGCGTCTTTGGGGCCAGCGTCTTTGGGGGGCCAGTGGCTTTGGGGGCCAGTGGCTTGGGGGCCAGTGTCTTGGGGGCCAGTGTCTTGGGGGCCAGTGTCTTGAAGTTCGGCGCCTTGAGCTTCGGCGCCTTGGGGCGCGCCTGGCGGGACAGCCGTCGCCGTCGAGCGCATATTGACCGGGTAGCGGGATCAGCGCCCACTACGGGATGGCAACCGAGACCGTCTTTATCGTGCAGAGCTATATTGCGGGCCGCGGCGCGGGCCTGAGGGCTGAACCGCAGATCGGCTGCAAGAGCGCCGAGGAGGCCCGGCGCAAGGGTGAACGGCTGGCGCCCTTGAGGCTTGGCGTCGTGGCGTTCTCCGTCGCCGCCGACACCGAGCTTGGGGATTATGACGAGAGCCCGACAATTCTCTTCAAGGCCGGGCGGCTGCCGCCGCCATTCGACGACCTCTGAGGTCAACCCCGCCGCCGATTGCAAGTCGCCGCACCGCTGCTAGCTTCCGCGTGAGGGTGAGGTCAGGGCGAGGGAGACGGGCATGGCGATGTTGAACCGGCTGACGGCGCTCGCCATTGCCCTCGCGGCTGTCCTCGCAGCGACGGTTTCGGTGGTGGCGGTCGCACAGACCGTGCAGGCGACCGACGTCAGATCGGCGCGTGCAGCGACGCTCGCGGCCCAACGCGCCCAGGATGCAGCCGCCGAAGCGGCCGCCAAAGCCGGACCCGCCGCGACGCTTGGCGCTCCGGGCATCCTGACCGCTCCGCCAGGATCGGCGCCAAGTCTGCAGAACTATCCTGACTATTCCGCCTACACCACCGTCGCGCTCGAGGCTGCCATGCAGAAGAAGGCGATCATCGAGCGCAAGCTCTTGATGCCGATGCGCGATGGCGTCGGCCTCTCGACCGACATCTTCCGGCCGAAGGGCGCAAGCGCCCCTCTGCCGACGATCTTCATCCGCACGCCCTACAACATGAACGTGCTCCAGGGCTCGCAACAGCGCCAGGTCATGGAGGCGCTCGATCATGGCTATGCGGTCATCATGCAGAATGAGCGCGGCCGATATTTCTCCGAAGGCAAGTACGAGATCCTTGGGTACCCGCGCACCGACGGCTATGATGCGTTGTCCTGGATTGCAAAACAGACCTGGTCGAACGGCAAGGTCGGCACGCTGGGGTGTTCCTCCTCGGCCGAATGGCAGCTCCAGCTCGCCGCCATGCATCATCCGGCCCACGCCGCCATGGTGCCGATGTCGGCCGGCGCCGGCATCGGCCGGGTGGGACAGTTCGAGGAACAGGGCAACTGGTATCGCGGCGGCGTGCCGCGCATGCTGTTCATCCCGTGGCTCTACGACACGGATAACCCACTGCGCGCCGAAATTCCCGACAATCTCGACGCTGGAACCCGGCAATACCTCTCCGTCTACAGCGATCTCAACCCGCGCAAGCCGACGGTAAGCTGGATGCGGCAGACCAGATATTTGCCGGTGTCGCAGATGCTTTCCTCGCTGGGCGAGCCACCAGGAACCTTTGAACAGCTGATCGCGCGCCTGCCGGACGACCCGGCCTGGTTCACCGGCGGGCTTTATCACGACCATGAAAAATGGGGCGTGCCTGGGCTATGGTTCAACGCTTGGTATGACGTCTCCATCGGACCCAATCTCGCGCTCTACAATGAAGCGACGAAAAACGGCGTCGACGCCTTGGTCCGCGACAACCAGTACGCCGTCATCGGCCCCAATGTGCATTGCGATTATTTTCGCTATGGCCCGGACAGTCGATCGGGCGACCGCAATCTCGGCGACACCAGCTTCGACACGATGGGGACGATCTGGGCATTCTTCGATCGATTTTTGAAGGACCAACCCGATCGGTTCCCAGCAACGACGCCGAAAATTCAGTACTATTTGATGGGCGATAACAAATGGAAGTCCGCCGGGCAGTGGCCGCCGAAGGAGGCAGGCGAAGTGCGGCTCTATCTCCACTCCAATGGCCGCGCCAATTCCATGTATGGCGATGGACGCGCTGACTTCGTTGCGCCGAAGGGCGATGAGCCTGCCGACCATTTTGTCTATGACCCGATGAACCCTGTGCCGACGATTGGCGGCGGCGATTGTTGCAACGGCGGCGTCGTGGTTCCTGGGGCCTTCGACCAGCGGCCGATCGAAGCTCGCAACGATGTGCTGGTCTATACCTCCGAGCCCTTAAAGCAGCCGGTCGCGATTGCCGGCTTTGTTGACGCCATGCTGCATGTCTCGTCGGACGCCAAGGACACGGATTTTGCCGTCAAGCTGGTCGACGTCGGTCCGGATGGCCTCGCCTACATCCTTGACGACACCATCCTGCGCGCCCGCTTCCGGGAGGGGTATGGCAGGCAAGTGTTAATGGACAAGGGCAAGACCTACGAGATCAAGCCGACGCCAATGACCACCGCCAATGTCTTTGCTCCGGGTCACCGCATTCGGGTCGAGATTACCTCCTCAAACTTCCCGAAATTCGTCCGCAATCTCAACACCGGCGGCCGCAATGAATTTGAGAAGACCGGCGTGATCGCGACAAATCAGCTCCGCCATTCAAAGGCGGAGCCGACTTACCTGGTTCTGCCGGTCGTAAAGTAGGGCCTATCAGCGGTCACGGTCATGGCGCTCATAGCTGATCTTGGCGCTGAGGACGTCGAACCGGGCATCGAGGTCGGCCCGTTCCCTGCGATTGAGACGATGCGAGCGGTAACGCGCTTCCAGTCGAGTGATGCCGTTGAACTCGCTGCGCAGCTCACGCGCCTCATGCCGTGTGAGCGAGCCATTGCGGATGCCGACATCGATGCGCCGATCAAGCTCGGCCTGGCGCTGGTTGACGCTCACCCAGGGCGCAGCTGAAGCCGTCGGTACGGCAAGGGCCAACAGGACGGCTGACATAGCAATGGTTAGATGACGTTTCATGGTCCACCTCTTCAACTTGCCCACGTCCTCAGTCGATTGCCGATGTCAATTCAATGTTTCGGTGTCGCGCAGGTTCCAGACCATGGGCGCCTCCTCACAAACCGGACAACTCACGAGCTACGAACACCGGACAGATCACGAGCTAACTACAACCTTTGCACCGCGAGCTGGCGGTGTGCACATCTTCTGCTAGCCTCCGCGTTGAGTTAGGCAGCGGGGCTTCATGTTGAAATCGGCAAGCTGGTTCACGGTCGCGGCGCTGATCGCCGGCGTCATCGTCGGGACGATGGTCGGCCTCTGGGGCTCGCCCGAGATCAAGACCGCAACCGAGACGTTCGAATCGATCGGCGTGCTCTGGCTCAACGCGTTGCGGATGACGGTGATCCCGCTGGTTTTCTGTCTCCTGGTTACCGGCATCGCCTCGGTAGCGGATGCGGCGGCGACGGGCCGGCTGGCGGTGCGCGCCATCGTCGTCTTCACCGTCCTGCTGGTCCTGGCCACGGCCTATGCCTGTGTTCTGGTCCCCGCCATCCTGACAATCTGGCCGGTCGACCCTGCCGCCGCCGCCGCTTTCGTCTCCGGAGCGACCGGCAAGCCCGTCGTGCCGGCCTCGCCCCCGACGCTTGGCGAGTGGCTGGCCGCGCTTGCGCCTTCCAACCCTGTTTCGGCCGCCGCCGAAGGCGCAGTGCTGCCACTCACCGTCTTCGCCACTTTCTTTGGCTTCGCTGCGACCCGCCTGCCAGTTGGCCAGCGCGAAGCGATGGTCAACTTCTTCCGCGCCGTAGCGGACACGATGATCATTATCGTTCGCTGGGTGCTCATCGCAGCCCCGCTCGGTGTCTTTGCGCTGTCCCTGGGCGTTGGGGTGAGGTCGGGCCTCGGGGCTGCCGGCGTGCTGTTGCAATACATCGTCATCGCCTGCGGCGTGACTTCTGGCATTGCGGTCATGGCATTCCTGTTTGCCGTGATCTGGGGACGCGTCGGGGCAGGGCGTTTTCTGAATGCCTCAGCGCCAGTTTTGGCGGTGGCGTTCTCGACTCAATCGTCACTGGCCTCCCTGCCGATCATGGTCGAACGCTCCACCGGGGCGCTAGCCGTGCCGGCCCCGGTCGCCGACCTGGTGCTGCCGCTCGCGGTCGCCGTGTTCCGAATGACGAGCCCGGTCACCAATCTCGTCGTCGTGTTCTTTGTCGCCGCCGTGCACGGCATGCATCTGGATCTCGGCACAATCATTTCGGGGGGGCTGGTCGCCATCGCCATCAGCGTGGGATCGGTGGGCCTACCTGGCCAGGTCTCGTTCATCGCATCGGTCGGACCGATCTGCCTTGCCATGGGCGTGCCGGTTGATGTGCTGGGCATCCTCCTGGCGGTCGAGGTGATCCCTGACATCTTTCGCACCGTCGGCAACGTCATGGGCGATATGGCGGCCACGGTCATCGCCAATCGTTCGGGCGCCAGCACCGCCGCCGCGTCGGCGACTGAGGCGGCCTGAGCCACACATTCTGAGCCGCGATCCTCTGAATCGCGATCCTCTGAACCGCGATCCTCTGAACCGCGACATTGCACGGTTCACTTTGCCTAAGGCAATTCGTCGGCGTCGCGCGATTTCAATCCGCTCCAGGCGCCGCCGCCAGACGCTGAGGGGCGCTGTTCGATGCGCGCGGCGGTCAGCGCTTCCGTGACGGCGGCGACGATCACGTCGGGCTGGAAGAAAAAGAAGGCGTGGTTGGAATTGGGAACGACTTCGAGCCGAGCGCGGCTCGACCATGTCGCAAGATCGACTTGCAGTTCGCGCCAGATGGTCTCGCGGCGGGCGGCGGACGATGTGTCGGGCGGGACGGCGGCCGAACCAAGCAGGTAGCCGTTCTTCGCATCCTGGGTTTCGCGTGCGCGGGTTTCCGCCGGCAGTTCGCGCGCAAGCACAATCACCGGCCAGTTTTCAAGGTCGCGATAGCGACCAGCTGCTTCCAACGTTGCGTTGCGCCGACGCGCCTCTCGCGCATTGGCCGCGGCCGACTTTGGATAGAAGGCCTTGACCATCGCATCGATCGAAGGATCGGCGGGATAGGGAACCAGGCGCAGGAGGCCGGTCCAGCCAAAGGCAAGGCCGATCTCCTGGCTGGCGCTGACATAATCACCCGTGGACAGCCCCGCCGCCGAATAACGCTTCTCCTGGTCGGGATGGGATGAGTCGGCGAACACCAGCCCCGCGATCTCCTTCCGGTAGAGACCGGCAAAGATCATGTTGTAGAGGCCGCCGCGCGAGTGGGCGACCAGCAGATAGGGCGGCTTCTCACCCGCTGCGATGAGCGCCGCATGGAGATCGGAGGCAACTTCCTCAGGCTGGAATTGTCCATGCGCTGGATCGCTCCAGAGGATACCGGCGCGGCTGTAGGCGCAGGCGCGGGACGTCTGCGCGACGCGATCCAGCACCGGCGTCCAGGCCAGCGCACCCAGCATGTCGCCGCCGGACTGGAAGATGACGGTCGGCGAGCCTGACCCGCGGCAATCGATCTGGATCCGGCGAGCCGGCTTGCCCGGAACGGCGGCGACGTCGACCAGCTTGCCCTGTGGCGGGTGGGCCCGCGCCGCATTGGCCGCGAGCACGCTTTCACAGCCGGAAAGCAGGGCGAGGCCGGAAAGCAGGGCGAGGAAGGGAAGGACCAGAAGGGCGGTCCGCAAGCCCGCCTTCGGTGCACGCACAATCAAACTCGGGTCTCCGCCGCTGCACGTTCGGCCCAGCGGACGTTGTAGGGGGAGGGCGCCGCCAGCGCCACATCACAATCTGATCAACCGCGTCGGTCAATCAGCATTGGAATCGCAAGCCGGTCAGGGCGCCTCGAAA
>JANMWT010000187.1:0-8886 GCA_031394145.1 Alphaproteobacteria bacterium
CGCCGACCTGCACACGAAAGCTCTCCGCCGCCGGCTTCGTCGCACGGACCGACTGGTTGAGCCATTCATAGGGAGGCTTGTCGAAATCGATGTGTGCGCCGAAGGGCTCCACGCTGGAGACATCCTTGGCGCGACGATAAACCAGCGCGCGATCCTCGATGTTGAACGGCCGACCCTCGGTCTCGCTCTCGACGATGTAGCCGCGCAGGAAAGGCCGCAGCCATTCGAAGAACCAGCGCACGCGCGCCATGAGTGGGAAGTTGCGGCGCAGTGCGTGCTCACCCTGGATCAGGTCCCATACGCCGATGAAGGCGGTGGTCAGCAGCACCCATGCAAGCAGGTAGAGCCAAGGCGACCAGTAGAAGCCGGCGGCGAGCGCCGCCACCGCCAGAGCCGCGACAATTAAGAAAGGGATCAGCCGGATCATCCATGCGCTCTACGGGCGGGCGCAGAGTCGGTCAATCGCGGGACGGCCTCTATCCGGTCTTGCGGTCGCCACCGGCCTCGCCCAGAACGGTCGAACCGGTCAAGATAGCAGGGGTAGCACATGCACAATTCGAAGAGACTGATCACCGGCGCGGCCATGGCGGCGATGATGGTAGGTTCCGCTACGGCGCAGCAGGCGGATACGTTTGTCCGCCCTTATTGGTGGGACAAACCGGTGGTCGAGGGCATGGGCCGCGCGATTATCGAGGTGAACCCGAATCGGGCCAGCTTCAGCGTTACCTTCGTCGAAACCGAGGCGCAGTCGAGCGATGCCACCAAGCTGGCGGTCGCTCGCGCCAAGCTGGCTTACGATGCGATTCGCAAGGTGGCGGGCGAGAAGGCCAGGGTGTCGACCAGTGTCAGCGTCAACGCCTTCTATGAGCAGTACAAGGACAAGGATGGCAACATCCAGACAAATGACCGCGCCGACAAGGTGAAGGGCTACGAGGCCAAGGCCTTCGTCACCGTGACGCTCTCCGATCCGGCGCTCGCTGGTCGCGCGCGCGCCGCCGCGTTGGCGCTAGGTCCGCAAGACTCGGGCCGCATCAACATCTACCTCGAACAGACCGCAGACATGCAGCGCGAAGCGCTTGACCAGGCAGCGAAAGATGCGCGCGAACGCGCGCGCCTCGCGGCGACGGCGGCCGGCGGCAAGCTGGGCGATCTGCTGGTCCTTCAGGAAGGCTCCGAACCCTGCATGGGCAGTTGGTCATCGGGACAGGTTGCACGCGCGAAGGGACCGGACGGCGGCAATTATCGCTATGCGCCGGCCGCGATGGCGCCCCCGCCTCCGCCGCCGCCGCCGCCAGCGCCCGTCGCGACGGGCAAGGTCGGCAACCGCACGGTGACGATTACCGAACAGGATCTCGCAGGCCTCGACTTGCCGAGCGATCCGCAGACGCAGACAATCAGCGCCTCACTGTGCGCGATCTACACGCTGGCTAAGTAGCCGGGAACGAAATGAAATGACGGACACGTGCGCCAGGCTGCCTTGACGACGCCGCATTTGTCCGTCATTTCCCCGCGCCTGGATCAACACCTCGTGTCGGATGATGCGCATGAAACGCGACTACGACAATCAGACAGCGACCCACGCTCAGCCCAAGCTGAGCGCGCGCTGCACGATGGAGGGAGTGGTCTAGGAAGCCGACAATCATGTCGGTTCAAACCGCCCTCCGCGCATGTCGCCGGAGGGTTTTTTATTGCCCAAAGTCCGGGATGCGCGGAGGGTCTGCAGAGGAGAAGGTCCTTGCCGGCCTGATACCACGATGAGTGATTTTGAAACCTACGAGACGTCGTCCGACGGCCGGATCAAGGCCTGGGTCAAAGGCGTGCCGCTGGAAGATGCTGCGCGCAATCAACTCGAGAACGTCGCTGGCCTGCCATTCGTCCACGGCTGGCTCGCCGTGATGCCCGATGTCCACTTTGGACGCGGCGCCACCGTGGGTTCTGTCATCCCGACCAAGGGCGCGATCATCCCGGCGGCGGTGGGCGTCGACATCGGCTGCGGCATGATGGCGATCGAGACCTCGCTGACGGCCTCGCAGCTGCCCGACAGCCTCAGCGCTCTGCGTTCGGAAATCGAGCGGAAAGTGCCGGTCGGAAACGGCGGCGGCGGCGAGCACCGGATCATCCCAGACTCGGTTGGCTCCTCGTGGCGCAACTCGGATCTCGAGCCGCGGCTGGACGCGATCCGCGCCAAGCACAAGCGGATTCCGGCTCACAAGGTAGGAGGCCAGCTTGGCACCCTCGGCGGCGGCAACCACTTCATCGAGGTCTGCATCGATGAACGCGATCAGGTGTGGGTGATGCTGCACTCCGGCTCGCGCGGGACTGGCAACCAGATCGGCCAGTACTTCATCGAGGAAGCCCGCAAGGCGCTCGAACACCGTGTGCTCGGCTACCGGATCCCGGATCGAGACCTTGCTTTCTTCGTCGAGGGCGAGCCGATGTTCGACGACTATATCGAGGCGGTCGGTTGGGCGCAGGACTACGCGCGCGCTAACCGCGAAGTGATGATGGAGCGGACACTGCAGGCGCTGCGGGAGAAGCTCCCGAAGTTCAAGCTCGGAAAGCTGGCGGTGAACTGCCACCACAACTATGTTGAGAAGGAGCATCACTTTGGCGCCGACGTCTGGGTCACGCGCAAAGGGGCGGTGCGCGCAGGCCAGGATGAACTCGGGATCATCCCGGGCTCGATGGGAGCGAAGTCCTTCATCGTGCGCGGGAAAGGCAACCCGGACTCGTTCTGCTCGTGCTCGCACGGCGCCGGCCGCGCGATGTCGCGCACGGAAGCCAAGCAACGCTTCACGCTCAAGGATCACCGCGAGGCGACCGAAGGTGTGGAGTGCCGCAAGGACCAGGGGGTCATCGATGAAACACCGATGGCCTACAAGGACATCGACGCCGTGATGGCGGCGCAAGCCGATCTGGTCGAGGTGGTGCACACGCTCAAGCAGGTTGTGTGCGTGAAGGGGTGAGACCTGGCGCCGGGCGACACGCAAGTGTCGCCCGGCGTGATTTAATCGCAAAGAAAGAGCGGCGCTCTCGCGCCGCCCGAAGTGTTCCTCTCCGGAGCTCTATTGCGGGAGATCAGACCGCTTCAATCACTATGGCGATGCCCTGCCCGCCACCGATACACTGGGTTGCGAATGCATAGCGCTTGCCTTCACGTTTCATGATCGAAGCCGCCTTTCCGGTGATCCGGGCGCCGGTTGCACCCAGCGGGTGGCCGATCGAAATGCCGCCACCGTCGACGTTCACTTTTTCATCGGGATGCCGAGTTCGCGAATGCACGCGACGGCCTGCGATCCGAAGGCTTCGTTGATCTCAACGACATCAATGTCGTTGATGGTGAGGCCGGCCCGCGCCAGCGCCTTCAATGTCGCTGGCACTGGCCCCATGCCCATGATTTCCGGTGGAACGCCGGCAACCGCCACCGAGCGGATGCGGCCTAGTACGTCGAGCCGGTTCGCCTTCGCATAAACCTCTGACGTAATCAGAGTGGCTGCGGCGCCATCGGTCAGCGGCGAAGAGGTGCCGGCGGCAACCGAGCCATCGGGGCGGAAGGCCGGCTTGAGAGCGGCGAGACCTTCCAGCGTGGTTTGCGGTCGCAGGGCGCCATCGGCCTCGATCCAGCCATCCTGGGTTTTCACCCGAACGATCTCATCTTTTAGCCGCCCGGCCCTCTGCGCCTCGGCGGCTTTCATCTGCGAGGCCCAGGCGAGCCTTTCCTGGTCGGCGCGGCTTATGTTGTACTGGCGAGCGACATTCTCCGCAGTCTCACCCATCGATATATAAGCTTCGATCATCGCGTCGGGAGGGGCGTCTTTGGGTCCTTTGAACCGCAGATTGGGCGAGTGATTGAAGCCGCCTTGCGGGACGCGCGTCATGCTCTCGACGCCGCCGGCGATGAAGGCGTCGCCGGCGGCGACGGCGATCTGGCCAACCGCATAGTGGATGGCCGACATCGACGAACCGCAAAAGCGGTTCATGGTGACGCCGCCGGTCTCAACCGGCAGCACGGCAAGCAGAAGCGCCAGACGGGCAATGTTGCTGCCTTGCTCTGCTTCCGGGTAGGCGCAACCGAGCACCACGTCTTCGATGGTGTTTGGATCGATGCCCGCACGTTCGACCAGCGCTTTGATTGTGATCGCAGCGAGGTCATCGGGGCGTACGCCGATCAAGCCGCCCTTTTGGCGAAATGGAACGGCGTACGGACATAACCGGCGATGACGGCATTGGTCATGGGAAAAGCCCTCCTGAAGGTCCTTTATATGATGGGTGCAATATGATTGGGCGCAAGCTGGAGCGGGCTGAGAAAATCTCAATTGTCGGCGACGCAAACTCACCCGACTGGCGCGGCAATGGCGCGAATTGACCTATTGGGTCGCGAGCCTCACACCCTCAATCCTGTTAGGTTTTGCTGAGACCGTATGATCCGGTACGTCATCCTTTTGTCGGCCATCGCCACGCTCGTCGCTTGTTCGGCGCCGGTGGGGCCAAGCGCGTCGGCGGACGCAACGCCCCGGATCGCCGAGAACTTCCAGCTGAGCGACCAGAATGGTCGGCCCTTTGAACTCTATAAATTCGAATCGGCGCCTGCCGTGATTGTGCTGACGCAGGTGAACGGCGATCAGGTGAGCCGCGCCTCCATCCGCGCGCTGCAGATTTTGCGCGCCGATCCGGCGGCAAAGGGCGTCGTCGTCGCGCTGCTCAATTCGACGGCCGGCGTCGCGCACGAACAGCTACAGGCGGAAGCCGCAGCAACGGATGCGAGCGACCTGCCCTTTTTGCTGGATGTGCGCCAGTTCGTCGGCGAGACGCTCAGCGTCGCCCGAGGCGGAGAGGCGTACGTCATCGATCCCAAACGCTGGGCGATCGTCTATCACGGCCCGATCGACGATCGCTTCGCCGCAAAATCCGCACGCGTGAGGAACCCGACATCGGTGAAAGACGCGCTCGCAGCGATTGCGACGAGACAGTCGGTAACGCTTGCCTCCCAGGAGACCAGCGGCGCGCCGATCCGGTTCCCGGCCGGGGATAATCGGGCCGGCTACGCCAGCATCAGTTACACGAAAGATGTCGCACCAATCCTCCTCGAGAAGTGCACTGTCTGCCATGTCGGCGGCGGCGTCGCGTCCTTCGCCATGTCGGATTATGCCGCCGTCAGGCCTTTCGCCTTCATGATCCGGGGGGCGGTGCGCACTGGGCGCATGCCGCCGCTCGACACACCCCGACGCGATGGCCCGTTCGCCCATGTCGTACCGCTGACCGACGACGAGGCCAAAACGCTGGTCCACTGGGCCGAAGGCGGCGCCGCGCGCGGCGATGGCGAGGACATTCTTGCCGCCATGGTCAAGTCGCTGCCCGCGATGTCGGCGAAGTGACATCCACCCGCTGAATTCGCCCGCTTCAGGCGAATGTTGCTTTCACGCCCCGATCGGGCCGGCTATCTAGTGCGGCGCGTTGTTCCTGCGCCTGGGTCCCGTCATGCGTCAGCTTGTTCTTCTGCGTCACGCCAAGGCGGTCCCAGCCGGAGATCAAGGAGATGATTTCGCGCGCGCGCTGGCCGAGACTGGCCGCGCCGACGCCCCGCTGGTCGCCCGCGCACTGGCCGATGCCGGCGCCGCGCCGAAAATCGTCCTGGTATCGGACGCTCGTCGGACGCGCGAAACCTGGGACCTGGTCCAACCGGCGTTTGCGAAAGCTGAAGTCCGTTTCCTGCGGTCGCTCTATCTCTGCGCGGCCGAGACGCTGATGGCCGAAGCTGAGCGGACGGGGGCCGACAACGTCATGCTGGTGGCGCACAATCCCGGCCTGCATGAACTTGCTAGCCGCCTGGCCCAGCGTCCGAGTGAACTTGACCTCAGGCTGCGCGCGAAATTTCCGACGACAGCGGCGGCGATCTTTGCGCGGAAGAGCGAAGATGCGGCATGGAAGCTCGGGACATACGTGACGCCGAAGGACTTGCGCGGCTAGCTGGCCGGGCATTCCAGCACCAGGCAGCGGATGTCGGCAAAGGTCCAGCCCTGGATCAGGCCAAAGATGTAGACGCCGTAGAGCGCCAGGAACAACAGGCCGGTGAACCAGCCAATCTTGCGATGCGACAGGATCACCAGCGTGACCAGGACCGCCGAGATCCCCATCGCCCAGTGGCTGTAGGCGGCGAACTGCGGGCTGAGGTGCTGGGCGCCGGTCAGCGCCACCGCGCCGCCAACGCCGAGGATGTTGAAGATGTTCGAACCGAGAATATTGCCGAGCGCCACATCACTCTCTTTGCGATAGGCGGCGGCGACGCCGGCGCCGAGCTCCGGCAGCGAGGAGCCAACCGCCAGCAGCGTCAGGCCGACGGTTTCCTCCGGGAGGTTGTAGGAACGGGCGACCGTTAACCCGCCGTCGATCAGCAATTGCGCTCCGAGCGGCAGGCCGACCACGCCGATCAGGATCAGCGTTACCATCCGCCAGGCGTGCATGTGCTCCAGCTTGGTTTCCTCTGGCGTGTCGACATCGGTGTCGCGCCGCGAGATGATCCATGCCAGCAGGACATAGACCGCAAGGACAGCGAGAAACCCTGCGCCGATCATCGGGTTGAGGCCGATAGACTGGGTCAGACCGATCCAGGCGGCGGTCGCAGCGAGCATCACCAGCGCCGTTGCGCGCATGCGCGGCGCCTTGGTGACCACCGGGAAAATCACGGCGGGCAGAGCAACGACCAGCAAGATGTTGGCGATGTTCGAGCCGACAATGTTGCCATGCGCCAGGCCGGTGGCGCCGTCCAGGGCGCCGCCGAGCGAGATGATCAATTCGGGCACCGACGTGCCGAAACCGACAATGATAATGCCCACCAGCAGCGGCGACACTCGGGACTTCAGCGCCGCGGCGAGCGCTCCGCGCACGAGGCAATCTCCCGCGTAGAGCAGGATGCCAAAACCAAAGACCAAAGCGATGATGGGTCCCGTCAGCATGTCGGCATCCCGTCCCGAGGCCGGCTGGCGGCCAAGCTAGTCCAGCCGGCGGAATTCGATGAGGTTCAGCAGCGAGACAGCGACAAACACGATCGCGATTGCATAGAACGACGCCACAACAGCCTCCTTGAGTCTGGACCCAGCCTCTTCTATCCCGCTTCCTCCGCTGAGGCTACGTCGCAGTCGTCGCGCCGCCTCACCCTGCAGTTCGACAAGGATTTCCCGCGTGGCGCGAAGCCTTCGGACCCGCGCTTTTCAGGCCTGGTGGCGACTTCGGCGACCCCTGACCCTTGGCGTCCGTGGTGTGGTGGTCGATGGCGAGGGACGGGTTCTGCTGGTGCGCCACACCTATGTTTCTGGCTGGCATTTCCCCGGCGGCGGGGTCGAAAAAGCCGAAACAGCTGCCGCAGCGATAGCCCGCGAATTGGTCGAAGAGGCTGGAATCTATCTGGTCGAGCCGGCACGGCTTGTCTCGATACATGCGAACCACGCCGTTTTCCCGAACGACCACGTCCTGCTCTATCGCGCCGACCGCTGGACCCAGGGAGAGGCTACCAGCCGGGGTGAAATCGCAGAGGCGGGCTTTTTCCACCCCAAAGACCCGCCGCCCGGCGTAACCGGCGGCACGGCGCGACGACTGGCCGAATTGTTCGCAGGCGCGGCGCCCAGCGGTGACTGGTGAACTGGCCGTGCGATCGCCTGACTGAACCGACGACTCCCAACTTTATACGCCGCCCCGCCATTGATTTGCGCCAATCTGGCGCGTTACTCCGGGGAGGCCGGGGACGAGCGGAGACGTGTGATGCGTGCAGGATCGCTGAGCCTCGCTGTTCTGGGTCTGGGTCTTGCGACCTGCCTCGCCGGATGCGGTGACAAGTCGGGCGCCAAGACCGCAGCTCCGATCGGGATCGCTCCCGGCCAGCCCGCCAACCTTTCCATCGACCAGTCGTGGATCAACGCCGCGCAGACCGTCAGCGACGCGATTGGCGGCTGCACGGCGCCTGCCAATCCCAGCCATGTGTCGCGCGTCGTGACGCTGGAGAAGAACAAGATCGTGCTGCTCGCCTGCAATCAAAGCGCCTACTCCTACACAGATCGCCTGTTTGCAGTGAGCGGCAAGGACCTCCGCCTCTTGTCGCTGCCCGACTATGATGCAGCAGGCTGGTTCGCAGGCGATCAGGTCGGCATGGCGGAACTCGACGCCGGCACCGCCGTCCTGACCACGCAGCACAAGGTCGACGACAAGGACGCTTGCGGCTCCGAGGGCCGGTTTCAATGGAACGGGACGCGGTTCGACCTGCAGGAGCTGCGCTGGCAGGCCTGCGGCGACAAGAACACGGGCGGTCCACCCTTCCCGGTGATCTGGCCGGCGATCGTCACGCCGGGCGCGGACCTGTCGAACAGCGCTCCTGCGCCCTGAGACGCAGCTTGGCGCAGATGCAGCGCTTCGTCCGCCGCCGCTTATCCACCCCTTAACAATGTGCATGCGACAAGCGCCGCGGGACGGCTGATCTTGATCAGCAAGGACACTTCATGAAAGTCGCGACGCTCTGCGCCTCGATCGCGATTGCAGCTGCACCCTTGATCGCCCCGGCCGCCATGGCGGCCCCGACGCATCATCACGCGCACCCTCACCCTCATCATCACCCTCATCATCACCGGCATCATCACCGGCATCATCACATAGCCGGGCACAAGACCGCGCATCACGCAGCCAAGCGCTACCACAGGCCAGTGCAGAGATAGGCTCGCCGACAAGGACGGGGAGATGCTCCAGCCCGCAACCGCAGAAACCGGCCCGCCAACCTGACCCGCAATCAACCGGCCAGAGACCAAAAAGGGCGGCTCCCGCGAGGAGCCGCCCTTTTGATGTTTCGCCCGGAGCGCAGGCCTATTCGGCTCGCTCGGCTTCGGGCGTGTTGGTCGGTGTCGG
>JANMWT010000188.1:0-2951 GCA_031394145.1 Alphaproteobacteria bacterium
TGGTCGCGGCCGTCGGACTGGGCGAAGGGGTTGCGGCCGAACTCCGTAGTCCAGATCACCAGCGTGTCTTCAAGGAGACCGCGCTGCCGGAGGTCGGCCAGAAGGGCCGAGCAAGGCTTGTCAATGCCGGCCGCGCACGTGTCCATCCGGCTCTTGAGGCCTGCATGGTGGTCCCAGTTGTCGGTCGGCCCGTCCCGTCCGCTCCAAACCTGAACGAACCGGACTCCCCGTTCGATCATCCGGCGGGTAAGCAGACAGTTGCGGCCGAAATCCCGAGTCGATGCGTCGTTCAGCCCGTACGACTGCTTCGTTGCTTCCGTCTCACCCGAGAGGTCCAGAAGTTCCGGGGCGCTCAGTTGCATCCGCGCAGCCAACTCGTAAGCGGAAATGCGTGCCTCAAGCCGCGTGTCGCCGGCATTGCGGGCAAGGTGCGCTCGGTTCAGTTTTTCCAGAAGCGCGAGAGAATCGGCTTCGCCCGTTGCATCAATAAACTTCGCAGACGGCGGTGGAAATAGGTCACCGATCGGCGTCGGGGCGGTGGCGCGCACCAGGGTGCCCTGGTTCGCAACCGGCAGAAACCCCGCTGAGAAGCTGTTTTTCCCGTTGTATCCCAGCCCGCGAGAGTCCGGCAAAACGACGAACGCGGGCAGGTTGTCACTGAGTCGCCCCAGGCCGTACGACACCCAGGCACCGAAACTTGGGAAACCGGGCGTGACAAAGCCGGTGGTCTGACGGTAGACACCGCACTGTGCTCGCTGGTGGGCGAATTCATCGCCATCAGAAACGCCATCTCGTCGACATGCTTCGACAGATGCGGGAGCGCGCTGCTAACCCACCGCCTGCACTGGCCGTGCTGCTTCCAGGTGTACGGGCTGGCCATGACATTTCCCGCCGTGCCGGTCGCGGTGGCACGATTGAAAAGAACTCCCGCGCCAGGATCGAAGGGTTTGCCGTTCAGTTCGATGAGTCTGGGTTTGTAATCGAACAGGTCGCACTGGCTGGCGCCGCCATTCATGAACAGCTGTATCACCCGCCGGGCCTTGGCACGGTGATGCAGGCCGCCGTTGAGGTCCCCGGCTGGCGGCGTCGAGGTTGAAGGGGAGGCCGCGCCGGCCAGCGCGCCGCTCTGCCCGAGCAGGCATGCTAATGCAATACCCCCAAGCCCACCGCCCGCATTCCAGAGCATTTCCCGACGGGATGGGCCTTGTGGCGATGGGTTCGGCGCAGGAAAAATCATGATGAATCCCGATCGTTCTTTTCAGGCCGACGCCCCGATTCAATTCACGAAGACGAACTCATTGCAGTTCAAAATGACCCGGCAGGTATTGGCCATGCCGTGCTTCGTTGCAAACCTCACCAACTCTTCAGACTCCTGCACCGTGGGCGGACGGCCGAGAGCCAGCTCAAACGCTGCGCCCACCTGAGCGGTCAGGCTCGACGGATAGGCCTGGGTCACACGCACGGCCAGATGCTCGCTCTGGCGAATCATGAACGCGTTATTCATCATTGCCAGCGCCTGCAAGGCTGTTACCGAAACGTTTCGAGAAGCCGTAAGCGTCGACGCGTCCGGACAATCCAGTGCCTCCATCAGCGGATCGGGCATGGTACGGAACACGCGGCGGTACACACTGCGGCGAAAGCTCGCCGGGCTGTCGACATCGAAGCGCGTGTAATCGACCACCGGTGTCACATCAACGTTGCGATCTTCGTAATGGAATTGATCGACAGGCGGCCCGCCCGCGGTCAGGTCCATCGTTCCGGTGGCCGTCAACACCGCGTCACGCACGCACTCGGCGTCGAGACGGGTGCGATTCATCCGCCACAGATAGCGGTTGCCTCCGTCCTGCCTGGCGTACTCCGGGTTGTCGGCGACCGACTGCATATATACGGCACTGGTTACCACAAGCCGGTGCAGCTTTTTCAGCGATCCGCCGGCATCATCGCGGAACCACACCGCGAGCCAGTCGAGAAGTTCCGGATGGGTGGGCTCGCCGCCCATGCGGCCAAGGTCGCCCGGTGTATCGACAATTCCACGTCCGAAATGGTAGTGCCAGACGCGGTTGACGATCGACCGCCAGGTCAGGACGTTCCGCCGATCAGCCACCCATCGCGCAAGCCCCGCACGACGGGCGCTCTCCTTGTTCGGCTCGCCCAATTCAAAGCGGCTCTCCAGGCTCGGGACGCACGACAGCGCGCCCGGTACGGCAGCCTCGCCGGGCTGGTGGATATCCCCGCGTCGAAGCACATGGATCGGACGCGGCGTCCGGGCAGGAGCCAACTTCCGGTAGGGCTCAAACTCATTCCAAACTGCGTAGACCTTGCTGGCCGGCGGCAGCGCGGCAAGTTCCTGCTGCGTCTTCAATTTCATGACATGCAGCGCCAGCTCGTGTGCCTGCTGCGGGCTTCGCCGCCCAGCGGGAACAGCGAGGGCCGACACAACCGACGACGGGATCGCAGCAGGCGACAACAAGCTTGCGGGGTTGGACCGGGACGTCACCGAAAGCCGCGTTCGACCGATGAGATGGCCTTGGCCATGCAGTTGTTCCAGGACAAAGGTAAGGGTCAACCCGTCTTCAGCCTTGATCGGCTCGGTCAAACAGTACACGGCTTCATGCCCCGCCCCGACCCGCGGGTAGATCCCCCAGCCCGTTGCGACATTGCTATCGATCGACATCGCGGCGGTCCACCCCGATTGGTCAAAGTCGGCAACTGCGGAACGAATCGCCACCGCGGCTCCAACCGGTCTTGTCGTCGACTGCGTCGCAGCGGGATTTGTTGCGGCTGGCCCCGCGGGACCGGCGAACAATTTAAACTCGGAAAGGGTGATGTTGCCGTTGTCCTGCCGGCCGGGACCAAGATGTGGCAGGCTCGCATCGGTCAGCGCTTCAATCCTGACTGCAGTAATCTGCTTCGACACTGCCCGAGCGGTAATTGTGTAAGTGTCTTTGTCG
>JANMWT010000190.1:0-7343 GCA_031394145.1 Alphaproteobacteria bacterium
GTCCGTGCAGCTGGTCGGCGTCTACCTGGTGTTCGCCAGCTTGATCATTCCGGCGCTGGCGGCCAAACGGTTCGCACCGAAACTCGCCTTGCCGGTCGGTTATTCGGTGGGTCTCGCGGGCTATGTCGTCGGGCTCATCGCCTCCTCCGCCTTCGACCTGCCGACGGGCGCTGTGATTGTCGTCACCCTGCTGATCATGCTGGTGATCGCCTCCTTGGTTGCGATGGCCGCGCCACGCGCCATGCGGGCCTTGCCTGTCGCAGCGGGCGGAGCCATCCACTAGAGTACAGGAATGGACGCGGACGCCTCGGCCGGGGGATGCTCCTCTCCCGGTCTGATCTTGCGATGCCTGACCTTGCGATGCCTGACCTTGCGATCCGCGGCTTGCCGGTGCAGATGGTCCCAGCAATCCAGGAGCCCGCAATGGCCATCCATCATCATGAAGGCGACTTGCCGGCTTCAGTGAATTTCGGCGCCTCGGTCGCCGTCGATACCGAGACGATGGGGCTGAACCCCTTCCGCGATGCGCTCTGTGTCGTCCAGCTTTCGGACGGGAAGGGGGATGCTCATGTCGTGCGGCTGAAGCGGCCGGAGTATGATTGCCCCCATCTCAAGGGCCTCCTGTCCAATCCACGCGTGCTGAAGATCTTCCACTTCGCCCGGTTTGACATCGGCATGATGCAGCACTGGCTGGGGGTGCCGACCTTTCCGGTTTACTGCACCAAGATCGCCTCGCGCCTGGCCCGCACCTATACGGATCGCCACGGTCTTAAGGACCTGGCGCGGGAGCTGACCGGCGTCGACATGTCGAAGGCGCAGCAGAGCTCTGATTGGGGCGCGGACGTGCTGAGCGACGCACAGATGGCGTACGCCGCCTCCGACGTCCTCCATCTCCACGAGATCAAGGCGAGGCTCGACGCCATGCTGGCGCGCGAGGGGCGCACCGAACTGGCGCAGGCCTGCTTCGATTTCCTCCCGGTGCGGGCCGCCCTCGACCTCTCAGGCTGGGCCGCCGAGGACATTTTCGCACATTCCTGAGGGGCCTGACACGGTTTCGTGTGTGTCAGACTGCCCGGCACTGGCGAAAGGGCTTCTTTTCGCACCCGCAGCGCCTTAGGTTCTCCCGGGGCATTTCGCCACAAAAAGCTGCTGATTCAGGTCCGATACATCCCGTTCGATGATCCAAGCCGCGCATCATTCGATGGACCTCTGGGGTCCGCGCCGGGCGACCTCCCTCAAGGAGGCGCGCCGCCGGACCGCGACGGTTCAAATCATCCGGCTCCTGTTCACCTGCGCAGCCGTGGTTTCTGCCGGCGTCCTCTTGGGGCCGGTGGTCAAGAAGGCGTTCGGTCCGACGGCGGCCCCGCTGACCTCGCCGACACTCAACGTTACCATGCTCAATCCGCGATTTGAGGGTCTCGACGCGAACAACAACCCCTATGTCATCACCGCCGACACCGCCCGGCGCCGGCGTGAAAACGTATCGCTTGTCGATCTGGTCAATCCGCGGCTGGCCGATCAGACGTCGTCCAATGTGAAAGCGCGCGAAGGCGTCTATGATCGTGATGCGCAGGTGCTGGACTTGATCGGCGACGTGGTGATGACCGACGCAGCGGGCTACACTTTCTACGCTGATAAGACCCGCATGTTCGTCAAGGAGAACCGGGTCGAAGGCGCCACCCCGCTGCACGGCATCGGCCCGGTCGGCGAGGTAAGGGGGGATGCTTATGTGGTGCTCGAGAACGGCAACCGCATCATTCTAACTGGCCACGTCTGGACCAAGATCCTTCCTGCGAACAGCGGAGGCCAGTAAGCGCCATGGGCAAGACGGAGAGCGGCATGAAACGACCTGGCGGCTACGCCGTGCTTGCAGCGCTGGCCGCCGGTTGCGTGGCGTTTGTCGGCGGCCCCGCCTGCGCCCAGCAGACCCCTGCCGGAAAGCAGCCGGTCCAGGTGACCGCCGACAGGCTCGAGGCGCTGCGCGATGAAGGTCGTTTCATCTATACGGGAAACGTCGAAGCCGTGGACGGCAAGTCGCGGATGAAGTCAGACAAGTTGACCGTAATCTGCGATCAACCCGCCAAGGCGCCGGTGAGGACCAAGGGCGAGGCCGCTAACCCGTCATGTAGCGCAATCAGGCAGCTGATCGCCGAATCCAACGTCTACTATTTCCTCGACGACGACAAAATTCACGGTGATCGCGCTGAATATGAGTACGCCAGCGGCACCATCACCGTGACCGGTGCGCCCGTCGTCCTCTCGCGCAGCGACAAAGGCGTGATCAGCGGGCCGAAGCTGGTCTACGACACCAACAAAGGTGTTGCCCGGATGAGCGGCGTCAATGTCGGTGATCGGGTCGCCAGCATTTTTGAGCCCAAGGACAACAACCCATCGCCCCCCTCGCCAGGCGCCCCGAGCCCGCCGGCCCCATCGCCGTCGACCCCGCCCGCTGGCGCTCCGCCAGCCCCGCATTAGACGTTCTAGGACGCGATGGATCGCATGGTTGGACAAATGCAGTTAGACGCCAGCGCGCCAGTCACCGCGACCGCACCCGCTTCGGCGGACGACCGTGAAGGGTTGAAGGCCATCAGCCTGGCCAAGTCCTTCAAGGGTCGCCAGGTCGTCAAGGACGTGAGCCTGCAGCTGCGTCGCGGTGAGATTGCCGGCCTGCTCGGCCCCAACGGCGCGGGCAAGACCACCTGCTTCTACATGATGATGGGGCTCATCCATGCCGACTCAGGCCGGGTGACCATCGACAATGAGGATGTCACGGCCTTGCCGATGTATCAGCGCGCGCGGCTCGGCGTCGGCTATCTGCCGCAGGAGAGTTCGATCTTCCGCGGCATGTCGGTCTATGAAAACGTCATGGCGGTCGCCGAACTGACCGAGAGCGCCGGACCCAAGCGCCGGCAGCTGACTGAAAGCCTGCTCGAAGAGTTGCAGATCGCGCATCTTGGCAAGCAGAACGCCAACTCGCTGTCCGGCGGCGAGCGGCGCCGGGTGGAGATCGCTCGGGCGCTGGCCTGCCGGCCAAATTTCATGTTGCTCGACGAGCCGTTCACCGGCATCGATCCGTTGGCCGTCTCCGATATTTCCGATCTGGTTCGCTATCTCAAGAGCCGCGGTCTCGGCGTGCTGATCACCGACCTCCAGGTGCGTGTAACGCTCAACATCGTCGATCGGGCCTCGTTCATCTATGACGGCAAGGTGCTGTTCGAGGGTCGGCCGGGCGAAGTTCTGTCCAACGAGGATGTTCGCCGCGTCTATCTCGGCGACCGTTTTACCGCCTGACCGCTCCGGCGCTGGCTCGTCTTGCCCGGCGTTAAGGATGTTTGAGGCCCTGGCCCCTTCTTCCGGCGCCGGGGGAGAAGCGAAATTCCCAGCCGCCGCCGATCCGACCCGTTTGCGGCGTCTGACCCACAAATTATGTGAATTCAACGTCTTCGAGGCCAGGCACGGCGGCCTCAAGCATCCACACTCTGGCGATTTCGACGGGTTGCTGATTAGATAATTTTAAGACCGACGGGTTAATGTCGGTTCTTGAAGGGGCGCGAGCGGCGGGTCGGATCTTCCAGACCAGCGTCGGCGCCCTTGGAGGTCTGCGTGGCGCTTGCGCATCGTCTTCAGTTGCGGCAGGGGCAATCCCTCGTCATGACGCCGCAGTTGCAGCAGGCGATCAAGCTGCTGCAGCTCTCCAACATCGAGCTCGAAGAATACGTCGAGGCTGAGATCGAACGGAACCCGCTGTTGCAACGCGGGGAGAAGGCAGACGGTCCTGAAACTCCCGACGCTCCAGAAAAGACCTCGGAGAAGCATGAAGAGATCCGCATGGATGCGGCAGGCGAGGCGACCGCCCGCGACGATCTCGATGCGCGCTCGGACGACGTCTACGAAGCCGACAGCCCCTCAGAAGGCATGCAAGGCGGCCCCTCGGCGCAACTCGACTGGTCGCGCACGGCGTCAGGCAAGCAGCACTCAGAGGATTTCGATCTTGAATCGATCACGGCTGAGGAAAAGAACCTCCGCGATCACCTTGACGACCAGCTTCAGATCGCTGGCCTCACCGACGCCGACCGACTGATCGCCTCGCGTCTGATCGAAGAAACCGATGAAGCCGGCTTCATGCGTGGCGACCTGCACGAGATCGCCGCTGCACTCGGCACCGATGTCGAGGATGTCGAGGCCGTTCTGGGCGTCTGCCACGGCTTTGAGCCCACGGGTGTGATGGCGCGCAATCTCCAGGAATGTCTGGCGCTACAGCTCAAGGAGCGCGACCGCCTCGACCCCGTGATGCAGCTTCTGCTCGACAATCTCGAACTGGCTGGCCGGCGCGACATGAAGCGCCTGGGTGAGATCTGTCGCGTCGACCAGGCTGATGTGATCGACATGCTGGCCGAACTGCGCATGCTGACGCCACGCCCCGGCGCCGCTTTTGCCGGCGACGCGGCCCCAACCGTGACGCCCGACGTGTTTGTGCGCGAAATGCCAAATGGCACCTATTCGGTCGAGCTCAACGCCGACACGCTGCCGCGTGTCCTGATCGATCGCACCTATTATGCGGAAGTCTCCGGGTTTGCAAAAAACGAAGCCGACAAGGCGTTCATCACCGAATGCCATGCCTCGGCCAACTGGTTGATCAAATCGCTCGACCAGCGCGCCCGCACCATCCTGAAAGTCGCGAGCGAAATCATCCGACAACAGGACGGGTTCTTCGTTTCCGGCGTGCGGGCGCTGCGCCCGCTCAATCTCAAGACCGTCGCCGACGCCGTCGAGATGCACGAATCAACAGTGAGCCGCGTCACCTCCAACAAATACATGGCGACGCCGCGCGGCGTCTTCGAGCTCAAATATTTCTTCTCGGCCTCGATCCCCGCGACACAGGGCGGGGAAGCGCACTCCGCCGAAGCGGTGCGTCACCGGATCAAGGAAATGGTCGACCAGGAAAACAAGGAAAGCGTCCTTTCCGACGACCAGATCGTCGAGCGGCTGCGCGCCTTCGGCATCGACATCGCCCGCCGCACCGTGGCGAAATACCGGGAGTCGCTGCGTATTCCCTCCTCGGTCGAACGTCGCCGCATTTTCGCTAGCGGTTCGTGACCTCAGGTTTTGCCTGGGCGGCCTGCCTTTCCACCGCGCTAGGCCTGCGTAACCTGAATTCAAGGCGTTGACCTTCCGGTCGCACAAATCCACAGTCGAATGAGGTCGGGCCAACCTGCGAGCGCCAATTGCGCCGGGTGCAGCTGAGGAGCTTCCTCTTGCAAGTTCAGATCGCCGGCAAGAAAATCGAAATCGGCGCAGCGCTTCAGGAACGAATATCCCTCGGGCTCGAAGATCGCGTCTCAAAATACTTTGACCGCACCGGCGAAGCGTTCGTCACCGTCTCCAAGCCAGGCTGGGCATTCAATGTCGATTGTTCGGTTCACCTCCCCTCAGGCGTGACGCTCCAGGCGCACGGGGAGGGCGATGATCCCTATGCGGCCTTCGAACAGCTGCTCGACAAGATCGAGAAGCGTGTACGGCGATACAAAAGCCGCTTGCGCAACCATCGGGCGAAAGAGCCGCCACCGACCGAGATCGGCACAGAGCGCATCATTCTCGTCCAGCCCGAAAGCGAGGCCGTCGATGATTCGGGCATGGACGAGGGCGACGCCCCCGCGATTGTCGCAGAATCGGACGCAAAGATCCGCACCATGACTGTTTCCATGGCGGTGATGCAGCTGGAACTGGCGGAAAGTCCGGCATTGATGTTCCGCAATGCCGCCCATGGCGGCCTCAACATGGTTTTCAGGCGATCGGACGGTAACGTTGGCTGGGTGGACCCACCAAGCGACGGCTGATTCCTTGCAGCAAATCTCTGGAGAAAAAGCGGAGCCAATCGACCCGGCCACCGTTTTGTCGCATGAACCCGCTAGTCCGGTCGGCGACACGGTCCATATCGAGGGTCCCGACGGGGTTCAGGGGAAGCGAAACGGTAGAGTGATGTCCATGACGATGCGTGCAACCCTGGTTGCGCCCGAGGGGCCGCTATGATGGCTAGCCTGGGCGACCTTCTCCTTCCGGACGCAATTTTTCCTCGAGCGCGCTGGCAGGGCCGCAAGCAGATCCTCGCCGAGATGTCCGAGGCGATGGCCAAGCTGGTTGGTCTCGACCCCCGGCTCGTCCACGAGGGCGTGCTTGAACGAGAGCGTCTGGGCGCCACCGGCGTGGGCGAGGGCGTCGCCATTCCGCATGCGCGGCTGGCGGGTCTGACGCGGGTGGTCGGCGGTTTCGCGCACCTGGCGGAGCCGGCGGATTTCGAAGCGATCGACGAGCGACGCGCTGATCTGGTCTTCATGCTGCTCGCCCCGGCAGACGCCAGCGCCGACCACCTTCGGGCGCTTGCCCGGGTGTCGCGCAATTTCCGGCAGGAAGGCATCCGCTCTGCCCTGCGCAAGGCGCAGACGACCGAGGCGGTGCTTGCGGTCCTGTGTCCCGACAAGATCAACGACGCAGCCTAGCCGCCCTTAGCGCCGCGCGGCAGGCCTGTCCCAGGCGACCCGGGCCCCGGGTGGGCTCAGGGTGGACCTTGCGGGGGTGATCGCAACCTCATCGTAACTCTGGTCTGCTAGCCAGGTCCCTGCCCAATTGCGCGACCCCCCGCGCGCCGGAGGACGCCGCGATGCGGGAATTCCACCGTCACTGTCTGCTCGCGGCGCTGGTCGTTGCAGCTGGCGCAGCGATGTCGCGGGCAGCGCTTGGTGATGAAACCGCCTTCGGGATCGACGACGCCAACATCACCCACGTCTATGCGCGCAACATCGCCGAGGGGCTGGGATCGGTTTACTACCCCGGCGGCGCTCCTGTCGAAGGCTCGACCTCAACCCTCTGGACCCTGATCAATGCCGCCATCTGGGTTTTCGCCGGATCGACGCCGGCAGCTTACCAGGCCATCGCGATCCTGTTCTCTTGGGCAAGCGTGCTGGTCGGGCTGCGCATGTGGGCATTGACGCGCGACGCCCTCAAGCTCGAGGGCGCGGTCGGCGAAGGCGTGACGGCGCTGGTGTTCCTCTGCGCTCCTGCATGGTTTGCCTGGACCATCTGGACGCTGATGGATGTAACCCTGTGGACCGCGCTGTTCGGGTCCTGCGTGCTTGCCACAGCAAAGCTGGTGTCGGCCGTCGGCCCGTCGCGTCGGGTGAAGGTTGCCGCGCTGGCGCTTCATGCTCTGCTGGTCGCCTGTCGACCGGAGGGCAGTGCGATGTCGATCGGCCTTTTGGCCGTTGCCGCCGTCATCGCACTGCTTCAGCCAGGCGGACCGGATCGCAGCCGGTTGTGGTCGCTTGCCCGGATCGCGCTGGCGGCAG
>JANMWT010000088.1:0-4169 GCA_031394145.1 Alphaproteobacteria bacterium
GCCGAACAGGTTTTCAGCACGCACCAGCCGGATCGCCGGGACCTGATCGCCCTCAGGTTGCGATGACACCAGACCGACCGGCTTGTTGATCACCACCGACACCTGCGCATCCAGCTGAGCGGCCGCCCGCTCGCCCAAGACCAGCGTCTGCCCAGCCATGATCTTGCGGCCGGCATCCGTCACCAGCTCGCCATCGATCCGCACCTGGCCGGCAGCGATCAACGCCTCGGCTTCGCGGCGCGAACACACGCCCGCCTGCGCCAGCCATTTGTTGACGCGTTGCGGTTCGGCTCCGTCATATCGCTTGGTCCAGGCCATCGTTTCAGTGCGGCGTTTTCGCCGCCTCCTCCAACACCCAGCCAACTTCCCGATCGACGATCTCGGGCGCCGCATGTTGCACCATGTGGCCGGCGCCCGGCACGAACACGAGCTTGCCGTGGCTGAAGGATGATTTGGTTTTTATCAGCGCGACCGGGACGACATGGTCGTTTTCGCCCTGGATGGTGACGATCGGCATGGTCAACTCGTCATAGCGCCTCGCCTGGGCCTCGAGCTGTTTGGGCAGAGCGTCGAAGTCAGCTGCTGTGGCGCGTAGTGCAGCCGGGCGCAGCGCCAGCCTTACTTCGGCTTTCTCGAAATAGCCATCAGGCACGGGTCGCGGAGCGAAGGCGCGGGATGGCAGCGAACCCTTCGCCGCGGCCTCGGCGAACGGCCAGACGAGCGTGGTGATGATCTCACCGGCCACCGGCATTGCCTCAAGCGCATAGAAGAACGGCGCCTTGCCGCCCCAGGGATGGCTCGCCGGCGCCAGCAGAACGAGGCCTGACACCAGCTCGGGATGGTCGAGCGCCAGCCGCAGCGCCACCGCGCCGCCATAGGAGTGACCGATCACCACAACTGGCCCGCTCGGGTGTTCGGCGCGGATCACATCGGCGGCGGTTTCGGCCTGGATGGCCAGCCTTGCCGCATCGCCGGGGCGCTTCCGGGAGCGACCCATGCCGGGTCGGTCATAGGCGATGAGATGGTATCTTCCTGAAAGCTGTGGCCCCAGCGCGACGTCGAAGTCGACAAGGTGCGAGGTCGAGCCGTGGATGAGCAGGACGGCCGGACCCGAAACGACGCCCCAGTTTCGCACATAGGTCTCGCCGCCGCGTGTGGCGATCACCTTGCCGTCAGAAAGCGGCAAAGGCGCCGACGCGCACCCGGCGACGGCAAGCGTAAACGCCAGCGCGTGAGCGGCAAGGTTCGGCGCCATGCGTGTGTCAGCTCTGCTGTTCTCGCCCGCGCTCCATCACGCTCTTGCGAGACGCTTCTGCGGCGGCGGGTGTGACGGCGGCGTTGTGAGCATTGCCGCGCTGGATTTCCAGTTTCAAGGCCTCGGGCAAGGGCAGCGCCTGGCCTTCGTCGATGACCGCTTTCAGTTTCCTGAGCAGGGCGCCCTCAACCTGCGCCATCTCGTGCGCCATCTTCTTCGCCGTGGTCATCAACTCATCGGTGGCGACGACGCGGTTGACCAGCCCCCAGCGTTCCGCCGTCGGGGCATCGAGAAAATTACCGGTCAGGGATAACTCTTTTGCTCGCGCGGCGCCGATGATGCGCGGGAGCTTCTGGCTGAGACCCCATACCGGCATCAGTCCGACCCGGCCATGGGTGTCGGCGAAGCGCGCCTCGCTCGACGCGATCAGCACGTCGCACATCAGCGCAAGTTCAAAACCGCCAGTGATGGCAAAGCCGTTGATCGCGCCAATGATTGGCCATGGACAGGCGGCAAAGGCCTTCGCCATGTCGAGTGAGCCCGCGTCCGCGGCGCCCGGTTTCTTGTCGGTGCCAAGCGCAAAACCCTGCTGGCCCGCTTCCTTGAGATCGACGCCCGCCGAAAAGGCCCGGCCCGACCCGGTGAGCACCACGGCGCGGACATCATCGGCGGCAGATATCTCGCGGATCCGCTGAACGATGTCCCGGCGCAACGCGACCGACAGCGCATTGAGCTGCTTGGGCCGATTCAGCGTCAGGATGGCGATCGGCCCGTCGCGTTCGACGAGAAGAATGGGTTCGTCGGCCATGGGGCTGATCCTCCTCGGCGTTTGTCTGGCGAGCACAAAAGCCGAGCGAGACGCGAAGATCAAGCTGAAGCTGCAAGTCCGGTGGCCTTGGCCGGGGCCTCGCCGGCGCCTCGCCGGGCCTCGCCGGGCCTCGCCGGGGATGTCAGGTCGATGCGGTCGCCGGTCGATAAGACAAGGTGCTGACCTATGTGGTGGAAGGAGCCGCTACGATCACCTCGCCCGCCGCCTGCGACCTCTTCCCGCTATGGGCCTCGGCCGCGAACCTGTGAGCCGCCAACGCTGCTTCAAAGCATGTCGGCGCCATCAGCGCGGGCGCTCGCCGCATCGTCAGTCTTTCGGATCGATCTCGGGTTTTGCGCCTTGCTTGGTCACCAGCTCCGCCAATGCGGCGACGACCATCGCGACCTGGTCGGGATCGCGGCCACGGGCGACGAGATTGACGCCGAACTCGGTCCCACGCCAGCCCGGCTTCATGAAGGGATAGGAGCCGATATTGACGTCCGGCGCTGCCTTGGCGATTTCGCCCAGCATCGCCGCGATGTCGCCTTCGCGCAGTCCCTTGCCGCGTATGGTTGAGGCGTGGACGCGCTCGCCGCCTTCAATGCGATGGGAAATGTCCTGAAGCATGCCGCGCATCACCGCCGGCACGCCCGCCATGACGAAGACATTGTCGATGCGAAAGCCAGGCGCGGCGGAAACCGGATTGAGGATCAACTCAGCCCCGTCGGGAATGCGCGCCATCCGGCGTCGGCCATCATTCATCTCGACACTGCGCGCCGCGTAGTGCGCTTCCAGCAGCGCGAGGGCATCCGCACGCACGTCGATCTTGCGGCCGAAAACGGCGGCAATGGCGTCGGCGGTGATGTCGTCATGCGTCGGGCCGATGCCGCCGGTGGTGAAGACATAATCCCAGGTTTTGCGAAGGTGGTTGACGGTGGTGATGATGGTGTCGTGCATGTCCGGTATCACCCGCGCCTCGCGCACCTCGACGCCCAATGGCGCGAGGAATTCGGCGATGGTCTTGAGATTGGTGTCCTGGGTGCGGCCGGAGAGAAGTTCATCCCCGATCAGAAGCACGGCGGCGGTGACGGTTCGGGCCATGGCTGTGATCTAGGGGTTCGCAGGCCCGTGGTCCAGCCAGCGCGTGATCTCGAGTTGTCATGGCGCTAGGCTGGCCGCAAAAGCCAGAGGAACGCCATGAAAATCGCCCGTACCGCCGTCGCCCCTACTGCCGTCAGAACTATCATGACCTGCATGACAAATTTATGGGACCCGCCGATGTCTCGGCCTTCAACAAGGCGGTTTACCCCGCACTGAAACCTGGCGGCGTCTACGTCATCCTCGACCATGCGGATGCGGCGGGAACCGGTCTGAAGGATACCGACACGCTTCACCGCATCGATGTCGCGTCGGCGAAGACCGAAGTGACCGCCGCAGGCTTCAGGCTCGATAGCGAGAGCAAAGTCCTCGCCAATCCGGCGGACGATCACACCAAGGGGGTGTTCGATCCGACCATCCGGGGCAAGACCGATCAGTTCCTGCCGAAATTCCGCAAGCCGAAATAGCAAGCCGCGACGGCCTGAGCGCACTTGGCGTTCAGGCCCGCTGGTCTCTGGGTTTGTAGAGGGCCCCGGTGAGCGCTGCTGCGAAAATAGCCGGGATCAGCGCCAGCCACGGATAGCCATAGGCGCCAAGCCCGACCGTGGCGGTCAGCGTCAGCGTCACGATTGTCTGGCCGAGGCGTGACATCAGCGTTCCTTGACGACGGTTGCGGAAGAAGTCGCGGCGCGAGCCGGGCGAGCGCCGCCAAAGGCCGATCAGCGCGGAACAGGCAGCTGAGACGAGACAACCGCCGAGCGCCCAGGCGCCGACGGCTGGCGCTTCGACAATCAAGAGGGCCAGCGGGATCACCATCAGCGCAGCGACGGGCGCCAGGGCAGCCATGATTTTGCCGCGCTCGAGAAGCGCAGGCGCGATCGGAGCCGAGGCGACCAGGTCGGGTGCATCCTCGGCCGAGACGGTGATCCAGATCAGGCTGCCGGCAAGCGCACTGGAGAGCAGGGTTAACGCCGGCGCCAGCGCCTGCAGGCTGACGCCCGGCGCATC
>JANMWT010000278.1:0-4571 GCA_031394145.1 Alphaproteobacteria bacterium
GCTGTTTTTCGGATACCGCCAAGCCGGATGGATCGCGCACGAACTGCAACGCCGAGGGCTCTTCACCTTCCGCATGCCACTCATCTGGGTCAAGGACAACCCGATGCCGTCGGTCAAGAAGACCACGTTCCGCAGTGCCTACGAGATGGGGCTGTGGCTGATCAACGACGGCGGGACCTTTCAGCAACCGCGTACCTTCAATTTCCTGACCCAGGCGAGGATGAGGAACGTCATGAGCTACCTGATCGGCCGTGACGGCTACAAGCGCACGCAGCATCCGACCGAGAAGCCGGAGCTACTGACCCGCAGGCTGGTCGAAATCTTCAGCAACGAGGGCGACATCGTGCTCGACAACTTCGCGGGCGGTGGCACCACCGGAGTGGCTGCCTTCAAGGCTGGACGCAACGCCATCTCGATCGAACGCGAGGCGAACTACATCGCGATGATCGAGAAGCGTCAGAGCGCCGTCGAGGCACGCCTCGCCGATCAACGAAACGAAAAGCCCTAGGGTTTTTTTCGTGACCGCAGGCGAGGGATTGTATAATGCTGTCGAATAACACCTACGAAATGTAATTTGGACAGCATTTGACATTATTATGCGAACCAATGAGTGGCTTTTTGTCAATCCAATGTCATTGACATATGAGCGCTGGCGATTATTCTACTGGCGACTGAATGAGGGGGAAACGAGGTATTGGAGTGAGGGCTGCAAGATTGCAATTGACTATGTCAATGGCCGGAATTCCGACTTCGTCAATTGCATCTTGCCAGGGCCCGCCCTGGACCCGCTCAGGGAGGCGACTAGCGCCCTCCCCGAGACCCCACCTGGACCTTCTGCCCTCATGAATCCTCGCCACCCATTATCTGTGTAACGCAACACACCATGGATCGAACGAGCTACGACAAGCGCTACCGTGCCGACTACGCCGGGCGCGTCACCTATATCAACGTGTCCTTTCCCAACGACGTGATCGCCAAGCTGGCGGCGCGCGCCGACAGGGACGGCATACGAATAGCCCCGCTGGTGCGCGAGCTAGCGCTGGCTCAGCTTGAGCAGACGGCGTTCGTGTCGCCGACAATCGAGGGAAAGCTCGATCAACTGCGCTGGCTGATGAGCAACATCGCCAACAACGTCAATCAGATGGCCCGCCACTCGAACCAACTGCGCGTCATGGTCGACGAAGAGGACTTGCTCGTGCACCTCGAGAAGCTCGAGCGCCTCGTCGTCGACTACACCCTCGACCGATTGAAGGCCCCCCGTGATCATCAAGTCGATGACCCGCAAGGATAGCTCGTTCGGGCAGCTCGTCTCCTATATCGAGAGGGACGCCGCTGATACCCGATACAGCCTCCATCACCGCATCGGCCCGGCTCGCTCGTCGACGGCTATCGTCGCCGCGTTCGAGGCCAATGCCGCGCATCTTCCCGTGCGCCGCAATGGCGTCGCGCTCTATCACGAGATCCTGTCCATCAGCCGCGCCGGTTCCTTGCCGGAGAGCGAGCAGAAACGCATCCTCAAGCAGATCGCCGAGGATTACATCGCCGTGCGTGCTCCGCGCAGCATGGCCTATGGCGTGCTGCACGACGATCAAGCCAAGCAGTTGCACTATCACCTCGTCATCAGCGCCAACGGCCTCGGCGAGAGGAAGCGCCACCGATTGGCCCGCGACGAGTTCAACAACATCAGGCAGCAGCTCGAACGCCAGGTGCTCGCCCAGTATCCGGAGCTCGAACAGACGGTCGCCATGAACAAGACGGCCGACGAAAAGGTGTCGAAGCCGGCCTCAGACTTGCAGCGCCGCACCGGAGAAATTCCGCAGCGTGACGGCGTCAAGGAGAGGCTCGTCGAGCTGTTCGCGACCTGCCATTCGCGAGATCAACTGCAGCAGCAATTGCAGGCCGCCGGTCTCGAGCTGTACCGCCGTGGCGACACTATCGGCGTGCTCAATCACGCCACCGGGCGCAAGCACCGCCTGAAGACGCTCGGGCTCGATCAGACCTACGATGTCGCCGTGCGCCGCATGGCGCTCACCGAGGCGAGACCGGCGCCCTCGATCGATCGCATCGACGCCCGTGATATCGAGATCACCGACGGGCTGGAAAACCGCTCGACCGGGTCATTGCAGGAGATGGAATTCGACTTGGAGCCGGTTGTTCAAGACCTTCAATCGGCGACGCCGACCCTCGATCGCATCATCGCTCACGTCCCGGAGCCGGTTCGTCTCCACATCCCGAAAACGCGCCACACCCACACCGAGGCGCCGTCGCTGATCGAGCGCGTCATCGGCAGGACGCTGGAGGCCTCAGCCGACATCGTGCGCAGGACCGGTGCATCAGCGCTCAACGAAGCCGTCGAAATCACCAAGCAGGTGGTCGAGACGCTCACCTCCGATGGAGAGGCCGCGACATCAGGATCGTATCGTCCCGGCTTCAGGGACGGCCTCAGATCGCCGAAAAGCGGCGCTCAGACGACCCATCAAGATCCGTCCGTCGTCGGCGATAGCTGGAGCATCAAGCCCAACCAGAGCAGAGCTGAAGCCGCGCATATCGCGGAGCAATCGAACCACGGTCGCAAGCCTGCCGAGGCCCAGGCGTCGATGGGCGACAGCTGGAACATCGAGATCGATCCGGAGGCTCGCCGCCAGCACCTCGAAGCGGATCGCAAGCGCATCGCCGACGAACGCCGCGAGGAGATGAAGCACCGGCGCGCCGAGAAAGACGACCACGACCACAACGATCACAACAGCCGCCGCCGCTGATGGGCGGTCAAGACCGTTATCGCCGGCATCAAGGGCCGCATCCTCGCTGCCCTCAAGACCGCACTCGACCGCAACCCCTTTATTCGTAACAGGCACAGCAAATGAGCAAGTTCTCGCCGACACGGTCCGTTCTAATGGCGCCGATCCATGCCGCTCGCTATGGCGTCGGCTTTCTGCGGAAGGGCTACATCTATCAATCCAAGACCGGTGCCCGTTTCGCCAAGCGGTCGGAGTACCGCGATTTCCTGTCGCCGAGCCACTCAGGGCTGTTGCTCGATGGGCATCGCCTGCATCTCTCCGAGCGCGAGAGTTTTCAGAACGTCTGCGTGATCGCCCGCGTCGGCGCCGGTAAGACCTCCCGCTTCATTATTCCCAATATCCTCGACAAGGCGCAGAGCGCCTGTTCGCTCGTCATCAACGACCCGAAGGGCGAGGCCTTCGAGGCGACCTCGGGCACGCTCGCCCGCAACGGCTATCGCATCATCTTGATTGATCCGGAGAATCCGGAGCGTTCGCACCGCTTCAATCCGCTGACCGAGGCGCGCGACCTGATCGAGCTGGAGCAGATCGCCGAAATCCTGGTGGCGGCCGGAAACCCCGGCGACCGCGATCCGTTCTGGAATCGCGGCGCCACCCGCTTCATCGGGCTGCTGTTGAAATGCCTGAGGAACGTCTCGATCGACAATCCCGACCATCTCACGCTGGCCAACCTCAACTATCTCTTCCAGAACTTCGGCGGCGACGGCGCGCCGCTCGATGACTGGATGAGCGGTGCCAGTATCGATCCGGAGAATCCTACCGACGCCACGCTGTGGAACGAATGGAAGGGCGCGCTCACCGGCAACGAGGAGGGTGTCCGCTCGTTCGTTCTCAATGCGCTGACCGCCTTGCGTGCCATGTCGAACAGGAGCCTCGCCCGGCTGACCTCGAAGTCGGATTTCGATTTGGCTTCGCTGCGCACTCAGAAGACCGCCATCTATCTGGTGACGCCGCCGCAGTACCAGGAGTATTACGCCTTCCTGGTCTCGATCTTCTTCAGGAGCGTGTTCAACGCCGCGATGCGCGAGCTGCCGGGACCGCGTGATCTGCCGATCTACGTGCTCTATGACGAATTCGGGCATTCGACGATTCCGGATTTCGTGTCTACGGCCAACACCCTGCGTGCCTACCGCGTGTCGTTGTCGATCGTGCTGCAATCGATTGCCCAGCTCAATGCCCGCTACGGGCTGGAGACGGCGCGCGCCATCCAGGGCGGGTTCAACACCTACCTCACCTTCGCCGGCTCCGATCCGGAGACCGCGCTTTTCTTCGAGCGCGTCATCGGCAAGGTGCGCGAGCGCCAGCGTCGCGATGTGGAGGACCTCGTCGATACCTACCGCGAGTACAACCTGCTCAATGCCAACGAGGTCAGGACGCTCAAATCGCATCAGGCGCTGATCGTCTCGACCAACCGCAATCCGGTGCTGATCCCCTCGACCCCCTATTTCGAGGAGCGCGGCTTTTCGAGGATGGTCAGGATGCCGCCGTTTGAACCTGTCGTGGCGACCACCCCAGAGCCGCTCGATTTCGTCAGGCTGTAGGAGGGTCCCATGGAAGCCGTTCATCTCATCATCGTCGTTCCGCTCGCGGTCTGGCTCGGTACCAGGATCGGGCGGACGGTGCCGTGGAGCACCCGCCGGGCGCTGCTTGCGCTCGTTTTTGTCGTGCCCTTGGCGCTGGCTGTCGGCGTGCCGGCCGACCAGGTCGTGGTCGATGCGGTATGTCTCGGGGCGGGGCTGCTGTGGGAGCGGCGATCGAGGAGCGGCGGCAGAC
>JANMWT010000309.1:0-7034 GCA_031394145.1 Alphaproteobacteria bacterium
AAATCCGCCGCATCGTCATCCGAATTGCTCGAAAGCGGATCAAAGCCACCCACGTCATCGCATGGTCACGATGGCGTAGAGCCCACCAGGCCACCGCTCAGCGCGCTCACATCAAAACAAGAGCGCAACTGTAATGCTAGATCAGGAGGGGCGGCGCGCGGCTCCGCCAGGAATGAGAGCGGACGGTTCGCAGGACGGCGACGTGGTATGCGACCGTCGGGGCCGCCTGCTCAAGCGCGACGAGAACCGGTGCGGCCGACACCGGCAGAAGGGCTGCGCCGGCGAGCGCCATCTGCTGGCAGATGAAACAGTTGGCGGTGTCGTCGTCGCGCGGGGCGCGGCCCGAGCCCTTGTCGCCGCGATTGCTCGCATTCGCATCGAGCCCAACTGCAACGACGTGGGGCACTGAGCCAAGCGTCGCTGGCACATGAATGTGCGACTGAACAACGATGCACTGGAAGGCGATCGCCATAACGGCGAGCCAGCGCGCGGCTTTGGACGCCGCAAACGCCGAGACCCGCCACTTGGTGTGGATCTGTCTCACAGGCAGGATTGATTTACCCTTCAACACGACTCGCTCAGAAGCCAAAAGTCCACGCTATTCGTTACAGTATAACATGCCATATGGAAATCCGGACAGGCAAGCGGTATGTTCCCGCTCTTCGGAAATCACCCCGAGGTTGCTTTTGCGGTTGCCCGACGCCGACCCGGGTTCGGTGGTATCTTTCTCGCCTCTCATCGCCTCTCATCGCCTCTCATCGCCTGGGACCGCGAATCCGACGTGCTTTCACGGCCGGGATGAGTCGAGTTTTCCACAGGCCAGCTTCGTGATTCGATGTGGATAAGCCCATCGATGATCAAACCATGCGACGCGCGCGCCGACACACAATGCGGGATAATCGCCAGCTCGATATGTTCGCTGCCCCGAATGTGGATTCCACGTTCGGAGTCTCGACGGCGCAGGCTCCGATGATAATTGCATCGCCCACCGCCGCCCTACCTTCGCGAGAGTCACAGGCACTCCGGGCGATCGCGGACATGCTCGCCCGCCATTGGCGGCAATGCGGCGGAGGCCCCATCAATCACGGCCGATAGCCAGCTCCTCAGCGACCGCTGAGGCGCCTTCTCGGCCTATACCGCGTACCTCGGAAACGCATCGATCGCACGGACGAGAGCCGGCCATCCGGCGTCACCCTCGAGGGCGTAGTAGGCATCGCCGACGGTCTTCGGTGAATGCCCACAGATGAAATCCGCCACGACGCTATCGATACCGGCGACAAGCGCGCGCGTCTTGAACGTGTGGCGCCAGGCGTGATTGGGCTTGATGCCGAGGTCGCTTACGCCGAGTTCGCGCACCCAGCCCGCCAGGTTGGCCGCGACCTTCTCATGCGGGAAACGTCGTGGGTTCGACGGATCGTCCTTCCCTTGCCGGCGTAACGCCTCCGGGCTGAAGAACAACGGTCCTTCGGCTTCCCCTTCAATGAACGCGATCAGGTCCATTTCGAGGAGATGCTGATGTATTGGAACGATGCGTGGGTGCTTCCCGATCCTTGATCGTGCCAGCTTCGGGGGTCAGCCGAAGCGCCCACCTCCCCTGCACCTGCTTGAGGTCCTGCTTGCGCAGCTGACAGATCTCGCCTGGCCGAGCACCGGTGTAGGCGAGCAGCCAAGGCGCCCATCGCTTGGCCTTGATGAGGCCGGTTGATTTGTCGGTCAGTACGATCGAGCGGGAAGCTGGCAGCACCAGCGACATTTCCGCGAGCCGAAACGAGCGTTCGCGCAGCTTGGTCGCCTTGCGCGCGCCGTTGCGCGCGCCCATCCGAAAGTTCGCGAACGGGTTGGCCAGAAGCAGCGCTCCGCCATCGTCCGTCGCCGGCCGCGCCGCCCAGCCGAAAACGGCTTTGGCGGCGGCGATGTACTGGAAATTGACCGTCTTCTCGGTGCGAGCGCTTTGGCGCAACTCGTCGCGCCATCTGAGGGCGTCCGCCTCAGCAAATCCGAGCACGTCCCTGCCGCCATTGAACCGTTCGAGGTCCCGGAAGACGCTGATCCATCGGTTGCGGGTGGACGCAGATGTCCGCGCCTCGTTTGCTTTGGCCCAGGCCTTGTAGAGCGACAGTGGACTAAAGGCGCCCCTTGCGTTGGCCGAAAGCCCTATGGCTGCGGCCGGCGCCTGCCATTCCGGGAATCGGGCCGGGCGAGGATCGGGCGAGTAGTCCCCGCTCGCCCGGCGATGCAGTAGGGCGTTGGCGGCGATCAGTTCGTACGCCAGGGCGCAAAGGAACTGGCGCCGACCCCCAGGGCTCAGGGCGAGTTTCTCGCGAGCGAGGAACTCCTGGGCTTCGGCCGTAGCGGCGATGCGGTCGAGGACTCGGGTCTGGGTGGTCGTCAGCCGACCCAGGAGGTCAGAAAAGAGCAGGGTTGGGTCGTCGAGATCATCGATAGGTCGCAGCAGGATCGGCTGGGACGGATCATCCTTCGCGGCTTCAGCAAGCTGGTGGATGGCGAAGACCAACCGGTTGATTTCTTCGGCCCAGCGCTGGGGCTGGCCGGGGTCCTCGCCATGGCGCTCGGTCTTCCAGCGATACCATCGTCCGGCGAGCGCGTGGGCCTGGCGGTGGGTGAGATCGACGCCCCTGCCCTCAACCTCGGCGGAAACGACGCTGATGCGCGCCTCGACGCTCGCCAGCCATTCAGCATGGGCGGCGCGGGCGTCGCGTTCATTGAGGGCGGCGGGCCGGGAGAACTTCACTTCCCAGGCGGGACCAAAAGCTGCGGCATAGGCGGACCTGATGGCCGCCGGTATCGCCTTGCGCGCCGTCCAGGAACCGGACGACCGGTCTCGCCCCAACCCGCTCATTCTGACCATCTCTGTACCGCCCTTCTGTACCGAAGGACCGCCGATCAGGCCTATTTTGCACCGACCTACTGAGCGAAAAAGACTTTTCGCCCAGTAGGTGCCGGGAAATCATCCGATGGTGCCCAGAAGAGGACTCGAACCTCCACGCCTTGCGGCGCTAGCACCTGAAGCTAGTGCGTCTACCAATTCCGCCATCTGGGCAAATGGCCACCGGAAGAGGCGGCGTCTTACAGGCGGTCCGGGTTAAGGGCAAGAGCCACGAAGCGCCGGCCGGAGAGACGCCAGAGTGGACCCTTGGGGACACCCGCCGAACCCCTCCTAGCCAGGGCGGTCGATCTTCTCGCACCCAGCAACAATCTCGGCATGCCAGATAACCTGGCCGGTCGGGCCCTTGATGTCCCAGGCATCGCCAACGACCCTGTCCTCCCCCATCTGAACGCAGGCGGTGGACTGGCCCTCAGGAGTGACGCAGAGGCGACCATCCTTGAGCGTCCATGCGCCGGAAGATCGCTTGCCGTCAGAGGCGGTCTCGGAGAATCGGCCGTCAGCATCGAGCAGGTAAGCCGTCTGCGTGTCGGCGCCATTGGTGAGGATCAGCAGCGTGTTGGCGGTGAGGACGTCCCTCACCCCGGCAAGAGCCGGGCCGGCGATCACGACGGTCGAAGCGATCCCGAGCGCGAGCAGGAAGCGGCGCATGTTCAGCCTCCGATGTTGCGGGTGAATTCAATCCGCAGCGCCAATCAAGCCGCAGCGCCAATCAAGGTTCAGAAATTCCGGACGGCTCGCAGGCCCAGCTCGTCGAGACCCTGGTTGCGTCCGTGGCCGAGGATCTGGCCGTGGCTGAGGTGCTCGTAGACCCCCTGCACCGCCCACTTCTCGTTGACGTCATAGGTCACCGCGAGATTGGTGCGGAACAGGTCGCGCGAGCCCAGCAACACATGCTCGTCGAAATAGGCGGCGGCCTGCGGCGTGCCGTTGGCGAACTTGTTGTTCAGCTTGCCGTCGTGGAGCGCATACCCGAAGCCCGGCTCGAAATGCCAGCGCTTGGCGAACTGCCAGTCGTATTCGAGGCCAACCGCGATGAACGAGGTATCGCCGCCGGTGTTGATCGAGGCCATGACATAAGGGTGCGGCGAGCCGATCAGCTTGAGCCAGCCAGGAGAGGCGAAGCGAACTTCGCCATCGATGTTCACCGGGCTTTCCTTGTTGGCGTTCTTGCAGTCGGTGATGCAGATGTTATGCGCCATGACGCCGAGGCGGACGCTATCAACCTGCGCAACGGCAGCCGGCGCGGCGACAACCGCGACCGCAGCGAATAGAGCAAACTTCATTGTGACGCCTCCCAGTCCCGGCCAACCTAGCTCCGGTCCAGCGGATAACAATCGGTCACGCTGAGGAAGGCCCGGGATTGTAGCCTCCCTGCACGCGGCTACAAGCAAGGATCGATCAGACTTTCAGCGGTTGCGGCTCAAGATCGGCGAACTTGCGGCCATCCTTGGCCATGGTCGCGAGCAGCTTTGAGACCTTGATGTCCGGCACATTCTTGGACACGCGCTCGACCACATCAAGTACCCGTTTCAGGCCGACATGGTCGCCGAGGAACATCGGCCCGCCCTTGTCCTGCGGCCAGCCATAGCCATTGAGCCAGGTGACATCGATGTCGCCGGGGCGCTGGGCCATGCCCTCCTCCAGGATCGCTGCCCCCTCGTTGATCATCGGGAAGATGCACTCTTCGAGAATGGTCTCCTGGTCAACCTTGCGCAGGGCGACGCCGGAGGCTTTAGCGAACTCCTGAACGATGGCTTCGACTTCCGGTGAGGGTGAGCCCACCCGGTTGGCGTCGTAATCGTAATAGCCTGCGCCGGATTTCTGCCCGCGACGCGGTGTACGCTCGCAGATCATGTCGCGCAGCGGGTTGGCGGTCTTGGCGCCAGGCTTCCAGCCGATGTCGAGGCCGGCGAGATCCGACATCTGATACGGACCCATCTTGAAGCCGAACTTGTTGAAGGCGGCGTCGATGTCCCTGGGCATCGCGCCGGCCTTGAGCAGCTGGCCGGCCGGCTGGCCGCGCTTGTAAAGCATGCGGTTGCCAATGAAGCCGGGGCAGACGCCGGCGAGGGCCGCGACTTTGCCGATCTTCTTCGCAAGGTCCATTGCGGTTGCGACGACCTCATCAGAGGTATGCCTCGCCCGGACGATCTCCAGCAGCTTCATCACGTTGGCGGGCGAAAAGAAGTGCAGGCCGATCACGTCCTGCGGGCGCTTCACCACCGAAGCAATCTCGTTGATATCCAGCGCCGAGGTGTTGGTGGCGAGGATCGCGCCGGGTTTGCAGATCTTGTCGAGGTCGGTGAAGATTTCCTTCTTGACGCCCATGTCCTCGAACACAGCCTCGATCACGAGATCGCAGTCGGCGAGATCTTTGCGGTTCAGCGAGCCAGTGAGCAGCCCCATGCGCGCGCCCACTTCTTCCTGAGGGAAGCGGCCCTTGTCGGCGGAATTCTGGTAGTTCTTGCGGATGACGCCGAGGCCGCGATCGAGCGCTGCCTGCTGAACCTCGATGATCTTCACCGCGATGCCGACATTCGCAAAATTCATCGAGATGCCGCCGCCCATTGTGCCGGCCCCGATGACGCCCACCGTCTTGATCGGCTTGACCTTGGTCGAAGCTGGAAGCCCCTTCACCTCCCAGGCCTTCTTGGTCGCATCAGCGATGTAGGTCGAAATTTCGGCGGCGGGCGCGGCAGGGCCGGTGAGGCTGGCGGTCATGGGGTATCCTCAGTTCAATTCGGAGCTTTCCGTGCCGCGCCGCCGTTCTCTCGTCAACACGCGCTCTCAAGACGCCCCCTAAACCGGCCGTCCGCGGCGAGACGATGCTGACGCCGGTTCCGCACGATCGCCGGCAGCCTGCGCCCCTGCGACATTGCGACATTGCGACATTGCGACAGCACATGCCGTCGGGTCAATATACTTGCTTGTTGGCAAACAAGTTTGTCAGATGCCGTATGACGATCCGAAAACCCTCGGCAAAATCTGCGTCGGTCGAGACCCTCGAGCGCTCGCGCCTCACCCAGGCGGTGCGCCGGGAAACCGCCGAGCGCGGCATTCTCGAAGCGGCCAAACGCATTGTCGCCGAACGCGGCCTCGATGAGCTCACCCTCCATCAGGCGGGAGAGGCGGCCGGCTACAGTCGTGCTCTGCCCGCACATTATTTCGGAACCAAAAGCGCGCTCATCTCTGCACTCGTCGACAGCATCATCGCCGATTACGCCCCGCGCGTCCGCGCCTCGCTCGCGCCGGGCGATGGGCTCGAGCGATTGCTGGAGCGTGTCGGCTACTACATCGACGACGCTTGTCGCGATCCGGTCACGCTGCGGGCCTTTCAAACCATCCTCGCGGGCGGACTGACGCGGCCCGAGTTGGCGCCGCTGGTGATGCGCCTCAATCGCGAGGCCATCGATGGTTTCGCCGTGCTGATAAAGCGCGCCCGAGACAAGGGCGAAATTAGACCCGACGCCCGGCCGCGCGCCGAAGCGGCGATCATACTGTCCTCAATGCGTGGAGTTATGTTCCAGTGGCTGATCGATCCTCATCACGTCAATATTTCTACGGTGAAGGACAGCCTGGTGAGGAATATTCGAACCTCCCTCGCCCCCTGACAGCGCCGACCGCGCGGAGCCTCGAATACTGGGCGCAGACGCGCGCCAGTGAGCCTGCGCTGTTCCAGGACGACAACCTCCTCTCCTATGGTGAATGGAACAGCTATGCCGACCAGCTCACCGATACGCTTCTCGACGCAGGCCTCGTGGCCGACGATGTCGTGGCGCGGGGCGCCACGACCCGTCTCGAATGGATGGTCATCGCCTGGGCTGTCGCCAAGCTCGACGCGAGCCTGCTGCCGATAAATCCCGATCTGTCGCCACAAGAAACGCGGCGCATCCTGATCGATGCTGGCGCTGCAGCGCTGATTTGCGATGACCCGGCGCCAGACCAGCTCTCGCCAGCCCTGACCGGCTTGTCGTTCAAGTTGCGCGCGTCGATCGATACGCCGGCGGCGGGCTTCCGGAATTTTTGGGACATGTTCCCGCCGGTGGCGCGGCCACGTTTTGCGCGCTCTCAGCCGACCACGATCACCTACGCAGTCCGGTCGTCCGGAGGATTGCGCGCCGTGAGG
>JANMWT010000338.1:0-1679 GCA_031394145.1 Alphaproteobacteria bacterium
CGATTTCGGCCTTTCGTTCGGGCATCAGCCGGTTGAGCTCTTCGAGGCGGCGCGCGTCCCGGTAGCTCAATTTGCCAGTAGCAGGTTTGGCGCTGGCGGCAGCGGCTTTCGGCCCGCCTTTCGGTTGTGCGTCCGGCGTCGAGGACCGCAGGGCCGTCGCACCACGACCCGATTTGCGTTGCGCGAGGTAATCCGAATAGCCGCCGGGCGTTTCCAGCCAGGCGCCGTCGCCTTCCGGGGTCAGGATCGAGGTGACGACATTGTCGACGAAGGCGCGGTCGTGGCTCACCAAGAGAAGCGTGCCGTCGAAGTCGGCCAGCATGTCCTCGAGCAAGTCGAGGGTCTCGATATCGAGATCGTTGGTTGGTTCGTCCATCACCAGGAGGTTGGAAGGTTTGGCCAGGGCCAACGCCAACGTCAGCCGGTTGCGTTCCCCGCCTGAAAGCGCGCTCACCGGCTGTCGCAGCTGCTTGGGTTCGAACATGAAGTCCTTGGCGTAGGCGGCGACATGTTTGGGGTGGCCGCGCACCATGATCTGATCGCCGCCGAGCGGGGCAAGCGTGTCCCACAGCGTCTCATTCGGCTTCAAGGTGATGCGCGTCTGGTCGAGATAGGCGATCTCGAGATTCTTTGCGAGGCGCACCACGCCTGCATCCGGCTCGAGCTGGCCGAGGATCAGCTTCAGCAGTGTCGTCTTGCCCGCGCCATTGGGGCCGATCAGGCCAAGCCGGTCGCCGCGCATGATGCGCAGGTTGAGAGCGCGCACGATCGGCAGCGGTCCGTCCGGGGTCTGAAACGTCTTGGTGAGCCCCTTCGCCTCCATCACCAGCTTGCTCGACTGCCCGCCGCTGTCGATGGCGAGGTTGGCGGTGTTGGCGGCGTCCGCCAGGGCGACCCGCTTCTCGCGCTTCTCCGAGCGCATCTCGTGGAGCTTGCGCACCCGGCCCATGTTGCGCTTGCGCCGCGCCGTGACGCCGCGCGCCATCCAGCGCTCCTCGGCCTTGAGCTGGACGCTCAGCTTGTCGAACTGCTTTTCTTCTTCCGCTTCGACGAGCTCGACGAATTCGGGAAAACGGCCATAGCCCTTGTCGATCGAGCGCACGACGCCCTGACGCAGCCAGGCGACGTCGGTCGAGACGTTTTCGAGGAAGCGCCGGTCGTGGCTGACGATCAGGCAGGCGCCGCGATAGGCCAAAAGCTCCTTCTCCAGCAGTTCGATCGCCGGCACGTCGAGATGGTTGGTCGGCTCATCCAGCAACAGGATGTCGGGGTCGTGTGCGAAGGCGTGGGCGAGAGCAATCCGCCGCGACTGGCCGCCGGAAGCTTTGGCGAGATCAAGCCCGAAGGGCACGCCCCACGCGCCGAGCTCCGCCTCGGCGCGGTAGGAGAGGTCGGGATCAAGGCCCTCGGCGACATAATCGAGCGCCGTGGCGAAGCCGGTGAAGTCCGGCTCTTGCAGCAGGTGGCGGGCGGTCATGCCGGGCTGGCGGAAGACTTCCCCGCCATCCGGCTCCAGCCGGCCGGCGAGGATGCGCATCAAGGTCGACTTGCCAGCGCCATTGCGGCCGACCAGCGCAACCCGCTGATTGCGCGACAAGGCAAGGTCGACCTTGATGCGCATCCTCGCCGGCCGGCTGGAGCCGGATGGCGGGGAAGTCTTCCGCCAGCCCGGCATGACC
>JANMWT010000345.1:0-3864 GCA_031394145.1 Alphaproteobacteria bacterium
GCTATCGGGACCGACATGAAAGCGGGCGCCATCGAAATGCAGAATAGATCCACCGCCCGCCGCCACGGTGTTGATCGCCATCATCGGCGTGCGCAGGGAAATCCCCGCGACTTCAGTCTCGAAGACACGTTCGAGTTGTCCGGCATAGAGGCAGACATCGGTCGATGTCCCGCCCATGTCGAAGCCAATGATGCGAGAAAAGCCGGCAGCCTCGCCGGTCCGCGCCGCACCCACCACGCCGCCCGCGGGACCTGACAGGATCGCGTCCTTGCCCTGGAACTGGGCAGCGTCGCTGAGGCCGCCGTTTGACTGCATGAAGTATAGCTTTGTTTCACCTAGCTCGGCTGCCACCTGATCGATAGATCGGCGAAGCGCGGGCGACAGGTAGGCATCGACAACTGTGGTCTGTCCGCGCGGCACCAGGCCGACCAGCGGGCTCACCATGTGGCTGGTCGAGACCTGTTCGAAACCGGCGGCGCGAGCGAGGTAAGCCAGTTGCACCTCCATTTCCGGATATTTCCATGCATGGATCAACGAGATGGCGCAGGCCTCGAAGCCATCGTCTCGCGCGCGCGTGAACATGGCGCGAGCGTGTTGCTCGTCCAGTGGCGCGAGCGCGCGTCCGTCAACATCGACGCGTCCGGTGACTTCCTCGACGCGCTGATAGAGCAGCGCCGGTTTGACGATGGCGAGGTCGAACAGCTTTGGTCGAGCCTGGTGCCCGATCTCCAGGAGGTCGGCAAAGCCCGCGTTCACCACCAAAAGGGTGCGCGCGCCCTTCCGCTCCAGCAGAGCGTTGGTGGCGACGGTGGTGCCCATGCGCACTTCGTCAATCAGATCGCCCGGCAATGGAGCGCTGTCATCGAGGCCCATCGCCGCGCGGATGCCGGCTAAGGCTGCATCGCCATAGCGTTCCTTGTTCTCGCTCAGCAACTTGACCACGTCGAAGCCGCCATCGGGCCGGCGCGCCACAATGTCGGTAAAGGTGCCGCCGCGGTCGATCCAGAACCGCCAACCCGCCGACATGAACGTTGGTCTCCGTTGAGCCTGACGGGGAAAGGCAAGGTCGCCACCCTCCCTTTCACGCATCGGATATTTTGGGAAGAGAGGGCGCACAGGCGCCCAGCGGGGACTACCACCAGCGCTCGGACTGAGGTGTTTTCCCCCGGCGTGATTCGGCGGACCGGACTGTTCCCTCGGCGTTCGCCGTTGGCCGTAGCCAGCGTGTCCACCGCGACCTGCGCGCTGGCGGGCTCGCCTGGCCCTTGCGCTCGACGAGGTCGAACACCGCATCCGGGACGCTGATGTTGCAGGCCTCTTCGAGCCCTGAAAAGCCTGGCGAGGAGTTGGCTTCGCAGATGCGATAGCCAGCCGCGTCGAACAGAACATCGATGCCGGCGACATCCAGCTTGAGCACGCTTGCCGCATCCAGCGCCAGCTGCGCCATGTCTCCGGGAGGGGTGATCTGGACGCCGACGCCGCCAAGCGAAATGTTCGACTTGAACCCGCCGTCGGTCGCCCGGCGCTCCATTGCCGCCGTCACCTTGCCGTCGATCACCAGCAGGCGCACGTCGCGGCCGTGACTCGATTTAACGTATTGCTGGAAAATGAAATCGGCGCTCGGGGTGGCGTCGCCCAGCAGGCTGGCGAGATCGTTGAACTGCGAGCGATCATGGCAGAGCAGGACGCCAGCGCCGCGGGTCGACCGCAGCGTCTTTACGACAACCGGAAAGCCGAGTTCGCGCTCGATCACGTCGACGTCGACGGGGAATTTCGCGAGAATGGTCCGCGGAATGGGGAGGCCGCTGGCCGAGAGCAGCTGAAGCGTTTGCAGCTTGTCAGCGCACGCTTCGACGGCCTCGGGGCCATTGATCATGGCGACGCCCTGGCGTTGGAAGTGGCGCAAGACCGCGAGCGTGAAATAGCTGGTCTCGCTGCCGGTCCGCGCAATGATGAAGTCAGGGCGCGCCAGCTTTTGTCCGTCATGCTCGGCGCGCCAGTCGGTCTCGGTGGCGACAATCAGCTCGAAGGCGCGGGGCTGGAGCACATCCAGCATTATGCCGCGACGTCGACCGACCTCGAGAAACCGATTGATCTCCAGGGCTTCCGGGACATGGTCCTCGACCGGATTGTGGAAGAAAAGCCAGCCTCGCATGGTGCTCGCGGTTCCCCAGCCTCATCGATCCGGTACAGAACCCTCGGCGCCATTTGAGGCCGCAACGAGGCAGGCAAGAATATTTTCTTGCGGCGCGCCCGCCGCTGGTTTGCGCTAGACCTTGCCTGTTGATTTAGTGCGCATTGGCCGGCGTCCAGAGGGCGACAGGAGAGGAATTATCATGGGTGGGCTCTCCCAGGTCAAAGGCGCAACCGAGCCCGCTCTTCTGGAATACACAATCGGCGAGGCGCTGGACCGGGCGGTGAAACGCTGGCCGCGGGCCGAAGCGCTGGTTTCGGTGCACCAGGGCATTCGTTGGACCTGGGCCGAGTTTGGACAACGCGTCGAGACGCTGGCGGCAGGCTTGCTGTCGCTGGGTCTGCTGCCGGGCGACCGGGTCGGCGTCTGGGCGCCGAATTGCGCAGAGTGGACGCTGGTGCAGTTCGCTACGGCGAAAGCCGGACTGATCCAGGTCAATATCAACCCCGCTTATCGCCTCAGCGAGATCGAATACACATTGCTGAAGGTGGGCGTGAAAGTCCTGGTCTCGGCCGGGCGGTTCAAAACCAGCGACTACGCCGGGATGATCGAGCAGCTCGCGCCGGAGATTGCCCGGTCGACGCCCGGCGAACTGAAGGCGGCGCGCCTACCGGATCTACGCGCAGTGATTCTGATCGACGATTCCAATGAAGCAAAAGCGGCCGCGTTGCGGCTCAGCGACGGTCCGCGCCTGCCGCGCCAGACCCGGCCCGGCTGGCTTGCCTTCGAGGATTTGGCGATGCGCACCACGGGCCGCGACCTGGCGCGGCTTGCCGGCAACAATGAGACGCTGGATCGGAACGATGCGATCAACATCCAGTTCACCAGCGGCACGACGGGGTTGCCGAAGGGGGCAACGCTGTCCCACCGCAACATTTTGAACAACGCTTACTTCGTTGGCGAAGCGATGGGGCTGACGGCGGGCGACCGACTGTGCATTCCGGTGCCGCTCTATCACTGTTTTGGCATGGTCATGGGCAATCTCGCCTGCGCCGTTCACGGCGCGACGATGATCTATGCCTCGGAGGGCTTCGATCCGCTGGCTGTCCTGAAGGCGATCGAGGCCGAGCGCTGTACGGCGCTTCACGGCGTGCCGACCATGTTCATTTCGGAGCTCGAGCATGCGGAATTTTCCCGCTTCGATCTATCCTCGCTGCGCACCGGCATCATGGCGGGTTCGCCGTGCCCGATCGAGGTGATGCGCAAGGTGATCGACCGGATGAACATGAAACAGGTCGGCATCGCCTACGGCATGACCGAGACCAGCCCCGTCTCGTTCCAAACCTCAAAGAGCGATCCCCTGGAACGCCGCGTCTCGACCGTGGGTCGCATCCAGCCGCACCTTGAATCGAAGATCGTCGATGCAAACGGCGCGATCACGCCGCGCGGCGAACCGGGCGAACTCTGCACCCGCGGCTATTCGGTGATGATCGGCTACTGGAACGACCCTGCGAAAACGGTCGAAGCGATCGACGATGCGGGCTGGATGCACACCGGCGACATCGGCGTCATTGACGAGGAAGGCTATTGCAACATCGTCGGCCGGATCAAGGACATGGTCATCCGCGGCGGGGAGAACGTCTATCCGCGCGAAATCGAGGAATTCCTGTTCCGCCACCCCAAGGTGGAGGATGTGACGGTGGTCGGCGTACCGTGCCCGAAATACGGAG
>JANMWT010000359.1:0-3615 GCA_031394145.1 Alphaproteobacteria bacterium
CCTCTTCGCGACGCCGGCGATCAACCTCTTCGAGAAACAGCTCGACCGGGTGGCGATCAACGCCTTCGACCATGAGCTTCAGTTGATCCCCGACCGCACCCGGCCGCTGGATTTCGAGGTGTTCCGGACGTTGGAGGTGACTGCCTACTCCGAGTCCAACGGAAATGCCCGACCGGTAGCGCCCCTGCATGCTTTTGGCAGCCTGCTTTACGACTGGAGCGAGGCGCTTTTCTATGTCACCCGCCTTCGGCACCGCCGCTTATCGACGAAGGAGCAGCGGCTGAGGCGGCGCGCCGACTACCTGGGCACCGAAACCTGGATCAGTCTGGTGGCGCCAGGCCATCCCGAGCGCTTCGACGATGCCCAGGAATTGGCCATCCGCGCGCTGGTTACCAACCGCGAACTGGCCGAACAGCTGCGGCTGGGAGGAGCGACGGACTTCCAGGTGAGCGCTATTCCCGCCCGCGCCGTCACCGTGCTGCGCGCACCCACCAAGCCACGGCCTCCACTTGGGATCAGTGACGCGGCCTGGCGGATCATCGCCCACCTGACCCCAAACTACGCATCCTTCGCGTCTGAAGAGGACGAGGACCCCTCAGTGCTGCGCGACCACCTGGCGCTCTACGGACGCATCGATGACCCCGCACTGCGGCGACAGATCGACGGGCTGCTGGCCATTCGTTCGGAACCGGTCACCCGTCGGGTGCCTGGGCAGAACCGGGCCGCCTTCGCGCGCGGGCAAAGGTTGCGCCTCAAGCTCGACGACGCCCCCTTTGAAAACGCCCGCATGTTCCTGTTTTCCGCCGTTTTGGAGCGGTTCCTCGGCGAGTTCGCCACCGTCAACGCCTTTACCGAATGCGTTTTTGAAAGCCGTCAGGAGGGAACTTTCGCTCAATGGCCGCCACGAATGGGGCAACGCCGCAACATCTAGACTACCTCCGCAAGGCGGCGGAAGAGGTGCGGCGGCATGGCATCTACGGCCTGCTTCGCGCAACGGAGGCGCGTGCCCACGGCATGCCGAAGATCGGCGACGCCAAGCTGCCCTCCCAGAATGTTGTGGACCTGGCGCAGGCGCCGGCCCTGGCGTTTCCGGCATCCACCCTGGAATCGATCTCGGTATCGACGGGGCGCGCGAAGGTCGAGGGCTACTGGTTCGGCCTCACCGGACCTATGGGGCCCCTGCCCCTGCATCTGACCGAGTTCGCGCTCTATGAGCGCCGCTACTCGAAGACCCGTCCGTTCGGGGCCTTCCTGGATCTGCTGGCGGGCCGGATGCTGCAATTTTTCTATCGGGCCTGGGCCGACGCCAATCCTGCAGCCAACGCCGACCGACCCGCGAGCGATCAGTTCTCCGGCTATCTGGCAGCCCTGACAGGCGCGGGCGACGCCGTGCGCCCAGGCGCAGCCTTTCCCCTTGAAGCGCGGCTCTTCTATGCGGGCCTCTATGCCTCGCGGCGCAGCGCGGCGGGCATCCAGGACGCCATCGCCGACCTCGCCGGCGTCCCAGTCAAGCTTGTGGAATATATCCCCCTGCTGCGCGACATAGAGGTCGAGGACCAGACCCGGCTTGGGCGCAACTTCAATGGACTGGGTACCGGCGCCGTCGCCGGACGGCGCACCAGCACGGTCTCCGATGCGTTCCGCGTGGTGGTCCGAATTGACGACTTCCGCAACTACGAAGCCTTCATGCCAGGCGGCCTGAAGTTCGACATTCTCGCTGAAGCTCTGGACTCTTTCGCCCCATCCCACCTTGAATGGGATCTCGAACTGGGGGCTGGCGAAAAGGCGGTGCGTCCTGTGGCGCTTAATGGCCGCGCTCGGCTGGGTTGGACAAGTTGGATGAACCCCCAGCCGGGCGGCGGCGTACGCGCTGACGCCCGCCTTGGACGAAGCGCACGCCGCGTCGCGCGGACTGCAATCAGGAAAGGTGTCGCATGACCGAGATCGCCCGCTCCGCCCTCTTCGGTCGGCTGAGCCCGACCGCGTTGAAAGCCATCGAAACCGCCACGGCCTTCTGCAAGATGCGGGGCAACCCATATGTGGAACTGGTGCACTGGATCCACATCCTGTTGCAGGATCCGCAGAACGATGTCGGCGCGATCCGCACGCGGTTTCAGCTGGACGACAGCAAACTCGCCCGTGACGTAGTCGCCGCGCTCGACGCCCTGCCGCGCGGCGCCACGTCGGTGTCGGACTTTTCGCCGCAGGTCGAAGAGGCGATCGAGAAGGGATGGCTCTATGCGTCGCTGATGTTCCAGGGCAGCCGGGTGCGGACCGGGCAGCTCATCTTCGGGATGCTGAAGACACCGACGCTGCGCAACACGCTGTTCTCCATCTCGCCCGAGTTCCGCAAGATCCAGGTCGATGCGCTCGGCGACGAATTCGACAGGATCGTCGCCAGCTCGACGGAAGTCGGCGGGGCCGCGCCGGCGATCGGCGCGACGGAGGCCGACTACTCCGGTGGCGCCGAGACCGGCGGGGCCACCGGCGAGGCGCTGGCTAAGTTCTCCATCGACCTGACGGAGAAAGCGCGCTCAGGCGAGATCGACCAGATCGTCGGGCGCGACGCCGAGATTCGCCAGGTCATCGACATCCTGCTGCGGCGTCGACAGAACAACCCGATCCTCGCGGGTGAGGCTGGCGTCGGTAAGACCGCCGTCGTCGAAGGCTTCGCGCGCCGCATTGTCGATGGCGACGTGCCCCCGGTGCTCAAAGACGTCACCCTGCGCTCGCTGGACATCGGACTGCTCCAGGCTGGCGCGGGCGTGAAGGGAGAGTTCGAGAAGCGGCTGCGCCAGGTGATCGACGAGGTCGAATCGTCTCCGAAGCCGATCATCCTGTTCATCGATGAAGCCCACACCCTGATCGGCGCCGGCGGCGCGGCGGGGACAGGCGATGCGGCGAACCTGCTGAAGCCGGCCCTGGCGCGCGGGCGGCTGCGCACCATCGCGGCCACCACCTGGGCCGAATATCGCCAGTACTTCGAAAAGGACCCCGCCCTCACCCGTCGCTTCCAGACGGTCAATGTGGGCGAACCTGACACGGCCAACGCAATCGCCATGATCCGATCGGTGGCGCCGATGATGGAGAAGCACCACAAGGTGACCATCCTCGACGAAGCCGTTGAAGCCGCCGTCAAATTGTCGCAGCGCTATGTGCCGGCGCGGCAGTTGCCCGACAAGGCCGTAAGCCTGCTGGACACCGCGGGCGCTCGGGTCGCGGTCTCACAGCATGCGACGCCGGCGCCCGTTGAGGATCGTCGCCGGCGCATAGAACTGCTCAATGTTGAGCTTGAGGTCGCGACCCGCGAGGCCGAGGGCCAGTACGCCGGCTTCGAACGGGTGGCCAAGCTGAAGGAGGCGCTGGAAGAGGCGAAGCTCGCGCTGGTCGAGGTGGAGACCAAGTGGGAGGGCGAGAAGACCGCCATCGCCGTCGCCTTTGAAGCCAGGCAGGCGCTCTCGGCGGCTGCGGCTGACGGCGCGAGCGCCCCGGCCGACATCAAGGCCCGCAGGGCCGCACTCGATATGGCGCTGAAGGGTGTAGCCGCCGCCCATGGCGACAACCCGATGGTGTTCGGCGAGGTCGACGCGGACGCCGTGGCGTCGGTGGTCGGCG
>JANMWT010000379.1:0-2287 GCA_031394145.1 Alphaproteobacteria bacterium
GCAGGCGGAAGAGGCGCTGCTCAAGGCGGGGGCCCTGCAGAGCGCGATCTTCAACAGCGCCAACTTCTCGAGCATCGCGACCGACGCCAAGGGCGTCATCCAGATCTTCAACGTCGGCGCCGAGCGGATGCTCGGCTACACCGCGATCGACGTGATGAACAAGATCACGCCGGCGGACATCTCCGATCCGGAAGAGGTCGTCGCACGCGCGAAAGCGCTGAGCGTCGAGCTCGGAACGCCGATCACCCCGGGCTTCGAAGCGCTGGTCTTCAAGGCCTCGCGCGGGATCGAGGACATCTACGAGCTGACGTACATCCGCGAGGACGGGAGCCGGTTCCCGGCGGTGGTGTCCGTGACGGCGCTCCGTGACGCGCAGGACGCGATCATCGGCTACCTGCTGATCGGCACCGACAACACCGCGCGCAAGCAGGTCGAAGAGGAGCGGATGAAGCTCGATCAGCGGCTGCGCGACCAGCACTTCTACACGCGCTCGCTCATCGAATCAAATGTCGACGCGATCATGACCACCGACCCACGCGGCATCATCACCGACGTCAACAAGCAGACGGAGGCGCTGACCGGGTGCACGCGTGACGAGCTGATCGGCGCGCCGTTCAAGAACTACTTCACGGATTCGGCGCGGGCTGAGGCCGGCATCAATCGCGTGCTGAACGAAGGCAAAGTCACCAACTACGAGCTCATCGCGCGCGCCAGGGATGGCACGCTCACCGCGGTCTCCTACAATGCGACCACGTTCCACGACCGTGACAGGAGCCTGCAAGGCGTCTTCGTCGCGGCGCGCGATGTAACGGAGCTGAAACGCTACGAGCAAACGCTGCAACAGAAAAACGTCGAGCTCGAAGACGCGAGCCGCATGAAGTCCGAATTTCTCGCCAACATGTCGCACGAGCTACGGACACCGCTGAACGCCATCATCGGCTTCTCCGAGGTGCTCCGGGACGGCTTGATCGGCGAGATGACCGAACAGCAGCGAGGGTTCATCAGCGACATCTTCAGCAGTGGCACGCATCTGCTGTCGCTGATCAATGACATCCTCGACTTGTCCAAGGTGGAAGCCGGCAAGATGAGCCTCGACCTGGAGCCGGTGCAGATCTCATCGTTGACCGTGAACAGCCTGTGCTTTATCCGGGAGAAGGCCGCCGCACGGCATGTCCGCCTGGGCATGGAAGTCGCCCCGGAGCTGGGTTCGATCGGGCTGGACGCGCGCAAGGTCAAGCAGATCATCTATAACCTGCTCTCGAACGCGGTCAAGTTCACCATCGAGGGTGGCAAGGTGACCCTGCGTGCCGCCCGTGTTCCGCGGGCCGAGGTCGGCCAGCTCTCCGGCGCGTGGACCGGTCGGAGCTTCCCGTTGGCCCACAGCGAGTTCGCAGAATTCCTCGAGATCAGCGTCGCCGACAACGGCATTGGCATCTCGCCGGAGGGACTGGAACACCTGTTCACGCCCTTCAGTCAGATCGACAGCGGCCTGGCGCGCAAATTCGAAGGCACGGGACTGGGCTTGGCCATGGTCAAACTCCTCACCGAGTTGCACGGCGGTGTGGTGGCGGTGGAAAGTGCCGTTGGCGCCGGCTCATGCTTCACCGTCTGGCTGCCGCTCCGCGCGCCTGATGAAACGGCATTGATCGCGGCCAAGACGCCGGCCGCCCCTGATGGGGACGCGCTAGTGGCGGCGCGCACTGCGCTGGTGGTCGAAGACGACTTCAAGTCCGCTGAACTGATCCGCGTACAACTCGAGGCGGAGGGCTTCACGGTGGTGCACGCCGCCTCCGCAGAGGCCGCGCTGGCGCTCGCGGTGCAGCAGCCGCTGGCCCTGATCACCCTTGACATCATGCTGCCGAACATGGACGGCTGGGAGTTTCTCAGCCGTATCAAACAGGTGCCGTCACTCAGGCACATCCCGGTCGTGATCATTTCGATCGTGGCGGACCGCCACAAGGGCTTCGCGCTCGGCGCCGCGGCAGTTCTGCAAAAACCCATCTCCCGGCAGGAGTTGTATGAGTCGCTCGTTGACCTGGGCCTCTTTCCTCGCTCGCTGGGCCAGACGCTCAAGATCCTCGTGGTCGACGACGATCCGAAGGCGGTCGACCTCATCGCCGTCCGTATTCAGGGCTTGGCCAGCACCGTGCTGCGCGCGTACGGCGGCCGCGAAGCGATCGATACCGCCAGGCAGGAGCTGCCGGACTTGATCGTGCTCGACTTGATGATGCCGGAGATCAGCGGCTTCGATGTGGTGGAAGCGCTCAACGAACAACCCGCCACCGCC
>JANMWT010000392.1:0-11321 GCA_031394145.1 Alphaproteobacteria bacterium
CGATTTCCTGCAGAACGCTGTGCACGCGCTCGATCAGCTTCGGCAGATCGGCGACGGGTACAGGATTGTGAGCGACATAGGCCGAAACGATATCTGAAACGCGCTCAATAAGCTTAGAACCGCTTTGTGATTCGTTTTCCATTTGCCCTGCTTCTCACAGCATTGCCCAATCAGAGAGCAACTGCGTCGAGTACTGAGTCGATACTAGGACGGCACCAAGCCTGTGTAATTAGCAATTGATGAATACGCAAGGGCGGCAGGCTGAATGCTGTTTATCGACTCGCGAACATCGCAATGATCGCGACAAATCCCAGTAACACAGCCGTCCAGATCGCCGTCCCGGCCAAGTATAGATTGCGCGCGGCCCAGCCGGATGGCGCAAAGACCTCAGAGGCGCCGCCAAGCCCATGTGAGATCATTCGGCGCGCCGCAGCGTCGACCGCCACGGACGCTTTGCCGGCCGCTCGGCCCAATGCGCCGACCAACACCCGACCGGCCCTGCGCCATAGCCATTCGACATCGAGGATGACGCCTCGTCGCTCGGGCGGGTAAAGCCGCAACCGTCGCAGCAGGATGAATGCGAGCCCGGCGAAGGCCAGAAGCTGGAATTGCGTCAGGATATGATCGGCGGTGAAGAGATCCTGAGCCAGATAGAGCAATGCTTCGTCACGATAAGGCAGCAACTCATAGAATTGGCCGGGCACAAGCCCGATCGCTAGACACAACGCCGAGGCGAGGCCCATCGCCAGCAGCATGCTGAAAGGCGCCTCCTTCGGTCGCTTGCCGCTGTCGTGACTAAAGAAGGCGAAGAACGGGATCTTGATGCCCGAATGCTCGAGTACGCCGGCCGAAGCGAACAACAACATCAGCCACACCGCGGTGAGGCCCGGTCCATGCGCCGCCGCCATGATCATCGACTTGGACGAGAACCCGGCGAGGAAAGGCAGCGCCGAGATCGAACCGGCGCCGACGAGGCAAAACAGCGTGGTGAACGGCATGGTGCGGTGAAGCCCCCCCAGTTCAGTCGCCTTGGCGGTGCCGGTGCGCATCCACACCGCGCCCATCGCCATGAACAACAGGCCCTTGAAAACGATGTGGGCCAGCGCATGCGCTGCAGCGCCATTCATCGCCAGCGGCGTGCCGATGCCGACGGCGCAGACCATGAAGCCGATCTGATTGTTGGTGGAGTAAGCAAGCACCTTGCGCAGGTCGTTCTCCATGACCGCGAAGAAAACGGGATAGAGGGTCATCACCGCGCCGATCCACACCAGCCATTCCAGCCCGGCAAAGCCGCGCGCCAGAACATAGACGGCCAGCGTCGTGGTGTAGGCTGACATGACGACGGCGCCGGTCTCGGTGGTGTTGGGATAGGCGTCGGTGAGCCAGTTGTGGAACAGCGGGAACCCGGCCTTGATGCCGACGCCTGCGAGAATCAAGAGGCCGCCGGGCGCGTGAACATCGAGGACGCCGGCGAGAACGCCGGCGCGCAAGGGGCCGAGGTCGGCAAGGATGAAGGAACCCTTCTCGAGGCCATAGAGCGCAACGCCGGCCATCAACAAGAGACCCGAGACCATCTGGAGGACGAGATAGCGCATCCCGGCCGCCTGGCTCGCCTGGGTGGCGCGGGCGAAGATCAGCACGGTGGAAGCGATTGCCGTCAGCTCCCAGAAGACGACGAGGCTGATCAGGTCGCCTGCAAACACCGCCGCCATCGCCGCCCCCGCATAGAGCAGGCCTGCGCTGTCCTGCAGCCGGTCCTCGCGGTGGAGGGAGTAGATCCCGGAGAGCACCGCCGCCAGCACGAAGCCGAAGCCGAAAATCAGCGACAGACTATCGGGTCGGTAGAGCGCAAGGTCGAAGGTGAGGACATGAATACGCGCAACCTCTGTGCCGGAGACCGGCGGATAAAGCAGCGCGATCAGCGCTAGCGCCGGCCCGCCCAAGAGGCCGATGGCCCGCGCCGAGCCGCCCTTGGCGAACGCCGCCCACACCGAGGCGGCGATCAAGAAGAAACCTGGGTTGGTCGCCGAGGCGAATTCAAGGAGGCGGTCAACGGTCACCTTCGCCCTCCTTCTGTTACCCTGTCTTCGTCTTCAGCCTCTTTGCCCCCGTCTGGTTTGCCGCCTGACTCGTCTGAACCGCCTGGCTCGCCTGAACCGTCTGGCTCGCCTGAACCGCCTGGCTCGTCCGGCTCGCCATAATAGCCCTCCCGCCGGCGCAGCAACCGCGCCAGCGGCCAGCCGCTCAGAACCGCAATGCTGAAAGCGAGAAAGCCGTAGACGCCGTAGAATACCGGCAAGCCGTCCACCGATGGTCCGTCATGGCGGCGCACCACCAGCTCAAGCGCGGCGAGCAGCGCACAGCCGCCGCCAAGCACGGCGAGGAAGGCGCGATCGAACACTTCGGTGCGCATCCACGAGAACAGCAGCACCGAGATGGGATGCTCGCCCGGCTCGCCGAGATCTGATGCGGTCCGCGGCGCAGCCGTCTCCGGTTCATCGCTCATGGCGCGCCTCCCGCAACCGGCTGGAGAAAGTCGAGAACCGGATCGGCCAGGAAGAACAACAGCACACACCCCGCCGCGGTGATCGCCAGCGGCGTGAGCGACAGTCGCGGCGCGCCGCCCGGCAAGGTGAAGCTGGCGGGCAAAACTCCCTTCGGCGGCATCAGGCCGAGAATGGCGATGGGCAGGAGGTACAGCATCGACACCAGCGAAGAGGCGATCATTGCCCACGCCGTGAGCGTCTGCCCGGCCTCGAAGGATGTGGCGATCAACAGGAATTTCGACCAGAACCCGCCTAGCGGCGGCAGGCCGATCACCGATAGCGAGCCGATCAGAAAAGCCGCGAAGGTGAGCGGCATCCGCCGACCCAGCCCACGCATCTCGCTCACCCGCGAAATGCCGGTCGCGACATAGATCGCACCAGCACACATGAAGAACGTGATCTTGGCCGCCGCGTGCATCAAAAGATGCAGTTCGCCCACCGCGATCGCCGCCCCGCCGATCAGCGCAGCAGAGGTTATGTAGGCGAGCTGGCCGATGGTGGACCAGGCCAGCCGCGCTTTCAGATCGTCCTTCGACATCGCGATCAGCGAGGCGATCACGATCGTCGCCGCCGCGATCCAGATGAGCCATTGCGTAGCCGGTGTCGCCGCGATCAGATCGGCGCCGAAGATGTAGGCCGACACCTTGAGCAGCGTGAACACGCCTGCCTTCACCACCGCAACGGCATGTAACAGTGTCGACACGGGCGCCGGCGCGACCATCGCACTCGGCAACCAGGCGTGCACAGGCATGAGGGCGGCCTTGGCCGTGCCGAACACCAGCAGCACCAGCAGCACGCTCCCTGCGACCGGCCCGACTTTGCCGGCCAGAAGTCCGCCTTTGACAAAATCAGTTGAGCCCGCGAAGTGGTAGACCCCGACAATGCCCGGCAGCATGAACAGCACGGATGCGCCTGCCAGCATGCCGAGATAAATCCGTCCCGCCTTGCGCGCCGCCTCATCGCCCTTGTGGGCCACCAGCGGGTAGGTCGAGAAGGTCAGGATTTCGTAGAAGATGAACAGCGTGAAGAGATTGCCCGCCATGGCGATGCCCATCACGCCGGCCATCGCCACCGCGAAACACATATAAAAGCGCGTCTGATGCGCTTCGCGCCGAGCTCGCATGTAACCGAAGGCATAGAGCGAGTTGATCGCCCACAAGGTCGCCGCCATCAGCGCAAAGAGCGCTCCCAACGGTTCGAGCTGGAAGGCGATCTTCAATCCAGGCAGCGGCGCCGCCAGCGTCAGCTCAGGCGGATTGCCCTGCGCGGTTCGCGCCAATATGGCGGCGCACAGAATGGCGAGCGCGATCGCCGCCATCAGGGTAATCGTCTCGCGCACATCCGGCGCGCGGCCGACGGCATAGATCACCCCGGCGGTGAACAGCGGTAGGATCAACACGGCCAGGATCAGGGCTTCGCCGGTACTCATGCTTCTGGGCTCATCGCGTCAACCCAAGCGATCGAGCCGCGGCCGTCGCCATCCCGAGCGGCAGGGATGCATCGAAGCCAAACCGGATGCTGGCGGCGGCGAGGACCCATAGCGGCACGAGCACGCCGAAGCGCGCTTCCTTCGCCGGCTCGGCGGCGATCGGAGCCCGGAAGAAGATCATCTCCAGCATCCGGCCGACATAGACGAGACCCAGCAGGGACGACACGGCAATCACCGCCGCCGCCCAGATCCAGCCGTGCGCCAGCGCCGCCTCGAACAACTGCCATTTAGAGAGAAACCCCGCCGTCAACGGAACGCCGGCAAGGCTGAAGGCGGCGATGGCGAAGGCGGTCATGGTCCATGGCGCGGTGCGTCCGGCGCCGGCGAAGTCGACGAGTTTCACGCCCTTCATGTTGAGCGCAAGACCGCCCAGGGCCATGAACAGCGCGGCCTTCATCAGGGCATGATTAATGAGGTGAAACAGTCCGGCGGAAACTCCCGCCGTGGTCGCCATCGACAGGCCCAGCATGATGTAACCGACCTGCGCCACCGAGGAAAAGGCCAGCATGCGCCGGATGTCAGTCTGCGCGATGGCCTGAAGCGAGCACACAACCGCTGCTGTCCCAGCCAGCGGCGCCATCACCAGCGCGAGGAAGGTCTCAACAAAGGAAAAGTGCTGTCCGAAAACGGTGTAGATGAAGCGGACCATCAGATAGAGCGCCGCCTTGGTCGACGTCGCTGACAGGAACACGGTGATCAGCGAGGGGGCGTGGGCGTAGGCATTGGGCAGCCAGCCATGCAGCGGGAACATCGCAGCCTTCAGCCCAAGCCCCACGACGATGAAGGCAAAACCGACCTGCACCGCCCGATCGCGCCCGAGCGTCGCCAGCCGCAGGCCCATATCGGCCAGGTTGAGCGTGCCGGTCGCAGCATAAAGAAACCCGACCCCGGCAAGGAAGAAGGTCGCCCCGATCGTCCCCATGACAAGATAAGAGAACGCCGCGGGCAGCGCCCGCCGGTCGCGCCCGCCGCCGACGCTGACCAGCGCATAAGTTCCGATCGACGATACTTCGAGAAAGACAAAGGCGTTGAACGCATCTCCGGTCGCTGTCAGCCCGAGCAAGCCTGCAAGGCAGAGCAGGAAACCCGCCTGGAAGAGCCGGCGCTTGCCCTTCATCACCTCCGCCGCCAGCGAATGGCCTGAGAACAGCGCCGCCATCACGCCGATGCCCGAGATCAGCACGGCAAACAGCACGCCCAAAGCATCGATGCGCAAGGCGATGCCCAGCGGTGGCGCAAAACCGCCGATGGCGTAATCGACCACGCCATGGCGTGCGACCTCGCCAGCCAAACCGATCGCCATCCAGAAAGCGATGATCGCGCCGCCCACCGACGCCATCCACGCCCATCGCGTGCTGGGACTCAGCGCCGCCACGCAGGCCGCAATCAATGGCGCGATCACCAGCAACGCCGGCGCATGCGCGATCAGCTCCGGGGGCGCCGCGTAGAGGGTGAGAAACGGGTTCACCCGGCCGGCCTTGCGTCTGGTTTGATCTCGCTTTGGTCGCAAGCGGCAATCTCGTCCGCTTCAACTGTCCCATACGCTTCGCGCACGCGCACCGCGATGGCGAAGCCGACGGCCAGCGTCGCCACGCCGACGACGATGGCCGTGAGGACGAGGGCCTGCGGCAGCGGATTGGCGTAGACCACGCCATCGAGGCCAGCTTGCGCCACATAAGCAGGGTCGAGCGGCGCCGCGAGCGCCGCGACGGCTTTGCGGCCTGCCGCGCTCTTTGCATCGATGATGATCGGCGCCGTGCCGCCTGCAACCTTGCCGAGCGTGATGTAGAACAGCCCGATCGAACTCTGGAAGATTGCCAGGCCGATCATTCGCTTGATCAGATTGCGGCTGGCGAAGACAATCCACAGACCGGCCATCATCAGGAAGACGACGACCAGGTAGTTGAAATGCGCGAGCAGAAATTCGAGGGTGACCTGCATCAAGCGGCCCGTGCGTGGGGTGGTTCGACCGGATCGGATATGCGGCCGGCGAAGGCATAGAAGATCGTCACCATGGTCGCAGCGACAGTCAGGAAGATACCGAGCTCGACCCCCAGAAGTCCGAAATGCTGGCCCCACAGGTGATGGCCGCCAGCCAGCGCAGAATCGGGAAGGCGCGCCTCGAAGCGTCGCGGCAAGAGATGGTCGTAGTCGAGGAACCTACCGCCATTGATCAGGTTGGCGAGGCCGATGCCGGCATAAAGCAGCACGCCGCTCGCCGCGATCCCGCGCGTCAGCTGAGGCGGGATCGCCTCCATCGTGTCGTGCAGGCCGAACACCAGCGCATGGAGAATGATCGCCACCGCCATTATGACGCCGGCCTGAAACCCGCCGCCAGGGCTCAGATCGCCATGAAACTGCACATAGAAAGCGTAGATCGACATCAGCGGGATCAGCAGTTTGGCGGTTACCCGCAAGACGGTGTGATGGTCGCTGATGTCCTCCCCTCCGGGCGCCGCCTCGAAAGCGGCGCGCGGGATGTCTTGCAGCGCCCGCTCGCCGAAACCAAGCATCAGCGCGACGCCGATCCCGGCAGCGAAGATCACGGTCGTCTCACCCAGCGTATCGAAGCCGCGATAGCTGGACAGGATGGCGGTGACGACGTTGGCCGCGCCAACGTCGCGGCTTGCCTGGCTCATATAGATCCGGCCGACATAGGCGTTGGCCGGCGACGCGGCGTCGCCGAGATTTGGCAGATCGAACGCCGCGTAGACCAGGAGGCCGCCGACGGCGAGCGCAACCAGACTGGGCGCGATTTGCCCTCGCCAGGAGATGGTTTTGGCTTCGCTGCGCGTCAGCAAGATTGCGCCAAGCGCGATCAGTGTCGAGACGCCAGCCCCGACCACCGCCTCGGTGAAGGAGACGTCCGCAGCGTCCATGGTCAGCAGCCACAAGGCCGAGGCCAGCGAATAGATGCTCATCAGGATGATCGCGACCAGGAGGCTGCGCGCCATCATGATCGCAATCACGATCGCCATCATCATCACCAGCATGACGGCGCCGATGATTGCGCCGACGACAACAGGTGAAGCGATCGCCGCTATCATCGCCCTGCCCGGTTCGACGAGCGCGAACTGACCAGACGCCACGAACCGAGCAGCGGCCCCTCGCCTGAGCCAAACGCCGCATTGGCCAGCGCGTGCGTCGCTGTCGGGCTGGTCAGCATGACGAACATCCAGATGATCACGAGCTTGACTGTGATCAGTGTCAGACCGGAGACCATCGCCAATCCTGCGAGGACCAGCGTGGCGCCGCCCGTGTCGGTAATGCTCGCCGCGTGAATACGGGTGTAGAAGTCAGGGAAGCGGATGACGCCAAGCGCGCCGATGACCGCCAGCAACGCGCCAGCGAGAGCGAGCGATCCGCCGATTGTCTGGAGCACCTCAGTCATTGACCGCGCCCAGATGCGAGAGCGAGGCCTGCAGGGATCGGCAGCGAAAGAACTTCATGAGCGCGATGGTTGTGACAAAATTGATCAAGGCATAAGCGATGGCGATATCGAGAAAGGCCGGTCGGCCAATCGAAAAGCCGACGACGCCGATCACCAGCACCGTCTTCGTGCCGAACGAATTCATCGCAAGAATGCGATCATAAGGCGTCGGCCCGATCATCGCGCGGATCAGCACCAACGCCATGGCGACCAGCAATCCAGCTGCTGCGGCCAAGAGGAGCACGCCCTACTCTCCCCCGCCGGCGACGCGCGCGCAGAGGCGGTTCATCACCGCAAAGCTCGCTGGCGAAGCGTTCTCCTCGTGCAATGCGTGCACGAGAAAGTCGCCGTCGGTCTCGACCGTGACCGTACCGGGCGTCAGCGTGATGGAGTTGGCGAACAGCGCCCGGGCCAGGTCCGAGCCGCCTTCCGCCCTCACCTTCACGAGCACCGGGTTGAGGGTATTGCGCGGGTTGAGCACCGAGCGGATCACGGTGAGATTGGCCTTGACGATTTCAACCATCAGCCAGCAGCCATAGACGACCAGCAGATGCGCGCGATGATAGGGCGAGGCGTCGCGGTCGATGATCCCCAGCCGCCCGCACAGCCACAACGTTGCAAGCATCGACACGGCCGCCAGCCCAAGCAACAGCGGCGCACTTTCTCCCGACAGGGCAAACCATAATGCGGCGACGGCCAATGCCAGGCCAGGGAGATAGATCATCGGCGCGTCCCCAACGGAAACGATGGCGCAGAACAGGCGTCGCTGCGAAGCAACGACCCTAGTGGATCATACCAGAAAGGCCAGACAAACCGTCCCCGCTCCCGCACCGAAAAACCCGCGCAAGGTGGACGCCTCCTACCGCCCAAACACCAGCTGGGCCGAGCGCTGCGAGGTCCCGACTGGCCGGTCGGATTGATCGAACATCACATCCCCCTCCTCGAGCGATTCCGGCGAGAAAGCCGAACTCAGCGACCAGTTCCAGTAGCGCAGCACGGTCTGCGCCTTGACCACGGCGAGCGTCTCGTAAATCGCCGACACCCGCGCGAAATTGGCGCCGGATTCATCCCCTTCACGACGCAGCGACAGCCAGAGATCGCGCAGCGCGGGCCGTCGAAGACCCGTCGCCTTACAAAGCACAGCCAGCCCCTCCCCGCCCGGATCCGCGAATATCTTCTCGCCGGTGAGTGGCTTTATCCCTGACAGATGTGAGATCTCGGCCATCAGAACGGGGTCGAGACCGGTCACGGCCGCCGCATTGATCGCGGCTTCAAGGCTTTCGTGAGACGAGCGCTCGAGGGCGGCGCGGTTGCGCTGTCGGCGCTCGATCACCTGCAGCGCCTTGCGTACGACCGGATCCTTCCAGCCTTCCTCCGCAGCGTAGCGGAAGATATCAGCGCACCCGTCGATCAGCATCAGGCGATCGGCCGAGAAGCGCACCAGAATATGTTTGCGCTCTGCGGCCTGCGCCCACCAGAACATCACGAGCGCGTGGGCCGGACGCGTTTCCTCGCGCCGGCAAAGCAGCGGGACCAGGAAGGGCGATTTGCGCGACGCGCTGATCATCACATCGATCGCGTGCTCCGAGAGTTTCGCCGTGCTGTTCTCCAACAGCGTTTTCATCGCAGCAGGATCGCCAGAATCGGCGATGGCCGAGGCCACGGCCGGCCCAATGTCGCGGCGGCCGGCCACCGACACGCGATGCGGCGTCAATCCCTTGGCGACGACATAAGACAGGTCGCTGTCGTCGAAGGCTTTGTTCTCGGCGAGCACGATCAGCGCAATGTGCGGCGCATCGAGTGCAAGGAAGCGCAATAACCGCTTTGGCGCCTGGGACATCTCCTGCAGCCGCCGGGCGCAGAGTTCACGCGCCGCTGCATCAGACTCGATCAGCATTTCAAGCAGCAAGTCGCCGGCTATGGCGCGGTCCTGTACGCTGGCGCGCGAAGCCGGCAATGCGACGACGTCCATCAAGCGGCGCAGCAGCGAGCGACGGGCGAAGCCATCTGACACCGGGGCCGAAGCGATGTTGTCTGCAGCTCCCTCGGGCTCGTGGGCCGGTAGATCGGACATGTCGCTCCTCTTTATGCGGCTGTCCTCGCCAGCATCCGGCGTCGCGGTTAAGCAAACATCAACCTGCCTAACGCGAGCGGAAACCCAAGAGTGCTCAGCCCGGACTGAGGCGCAACCGGACTGAGGCGCAACCGGACTGGGGCGCAACGGGACTGGGGCGAAGCGCTAATGGGCCTTGGCGTAATAATCATCGCCGGCGCCTGCTGCGCCGCCTTTTGATCGGCCGGGATGGACAAAGACCAGTAGCGCCGAGGCCGCCAGCAACGCCAGGGTCAGATCAAACAGCATGCCGCCGTCGGTGTCGGTCGAACCTGTCTCGACCGGGATCGCCGTGCTGAGCCACATCAAGTAGACGCCCGTCGCGCCGGCGCAGATCAGCAGAGCGAGGATGGCCCCGATGCGGCGCGTAAACGGAATGAACACCAGCAGCGCCGTCAATAGATCGAGCAGGCCGACCGCCAGGCGCCCTGTCGGCTCAAACAGCGAAATGCCGGAATTGTGAGCCAGTAGCGGGAACACGACGTTCTTCGCCGGCGTGGCCGGAAACAGGGTCTGGTCGGCAATGAGAAGAAACATGACGGTCAGGAACAATGCCAGCACCCAGCTTCCCATCACTCGCATGCCACGCATGACCGTCTCCTTCTCGCCTCGTCGGCAGGCCCAGTATGCCCGCGATTGCCAATGGGCCAAACCCCGCGGATCCGCATTCTTGCCCAAAAACGAGGCGCCGTCTTCCCTCAATCCCGGTTCCGGTTATGGTGCCGCGCTCCGGAGGTCCCGTGTTTGAGTAATCCGCTCGACAAACTCGACGAGGAGATCGCCGAGGGCGCGGCGTCACCCGTCAGCGGTCTCGACTCGGCGATCGGTGCAGGCGGCCTTCTTGCCAGACCGGTGCGGGTTGTCGTCGAGCTGCCGGCCTACCTCTTTGTTCAGATCGCCTGGTTCACCGCCTTCGGGATGCAGATGGTGGTCTTCCCCTATCTGCTGAAGAATGTCCTGCACGAGAGCGGCACGCTGCTCGGCGTCGCCCAGATGGCGCTGGCGGCGCCCTCAGTTGTCTTCATCCTGCTAGGCGGGGTGGTGGCCGAGCGCGCCGAAGGAAGGGTGTTGCTCACCCTCTTTCATGTTCTCGCCGCCCTGCCAGCCGTCGGGCTCGCTTTCGCCATCCATTATGACGGCCTCGTGTATTGGATGATGCTGATCTACGCCATCGCGATGGGCACCGTCGGCGCCTTCATGATGCCGGCGCGCGACGCCATCCTCAACGCCGTCATCGACCGGCGGCGCGCCACCGGCTCGACCATCACGCTGCAGCAGGGCGTCGCCTTTGCGACGCTGGCCCAGTTTGCCGCTCAGATCGCGGGGCTCTGGCTGGGCGGCATCGCCAATGAAGAGAATGCCTGGACGCTGCTCGGCCTTCAGGGCGGCATTGTCGGCAGCGGCGCCATAGCTGCAATCTTCCTCGGGCGCGGCAACCTCATCTCGGAACGCAGCCGCGGGGTCGCCGCCGTATTCCACGACATCGCTGACGGCATGAAGGCGGTGAGGCGCGACCCGATCCTGCTGGGCATGGTCACCTCGATGTTCGGCGTCGGCGTCTTTGTGATCGGCGCTTTCCTCGTGATCCTTCCGATCATCAACGCTGATGTCTACCATTTCAACTCGGGCGGCCTCAGGAACATCTTCATTACCTTCTGGGCAGGAGCTTTCTGTTCCTCGCTCGCCATCTCGCGCTTCCGCAAGCTCAAACGCCCGGGAAGACTTCTCCTGATCGCCCAGTTC
>JANMWT010000417.1:0-4814 GCA_031394145.1 Alphaproteobacteria bacterium
ATACGAGCGTGGATTTCTCCTTCGGCGCCAACAAGGACGGCCTGTCGCTGGAGCTCTTCGTCAAGAACTTCCTCGACGAGCGCGGTCAGATCAACCGCTATACGCCCTGCACGGTTTCGGTCTGCGCCGCGGTGGTGCCAGGGGCCGCGTCGGCGGTTTATGTCGTCCCCATCCAGCCGCGCCTGATCGGCATACGCTTCGGCAAGACATTCTAGGCACGGGTTAACAGCGGGCCAGCAGCGGTTTAGAGGCAAACGGCAAGGCTCAGCTTGCCGTTTGCCTCGATTTTCCCGATAGGGGGCGCCATGAGCCCTGGCGCCAGCCCTATCGGATCGACCGACATCCTGGTGATCGGCGCAGGGGCAGCTGGTCTCATGTGCGCGATCGAGGCGGCGCGGCGCGGCCGGCGCGTGCGGGTGATCGATCATTGCGACAAGCCCGCCGAGAAGATCCGCATCTCCGGCGGCGGTCGCTGCAATTTCACCAACCGCAATGCAACGCCGGCAAACTTCATTTCGCGGAACCCGCATTTCTGCGTCTCGGCGCTCAAGCGTTTCAGCCAGCACGAGTTCATCGCCCGCGTCAGCGCCCGCGGCATCGCCTTCCACGAAAAAACCCTCGGCCAGCTCTTCTGCGACGGCTCGTCGCTGCAGATCATCGACATGCTTCTTTCCGATCTCCGCGCGGCCAGCGGCGAACTCGAGCTTGGCGTTGAACCTGGCCGGATCGCCCGGACCGCCGATGGCTTCAGCGTCGACACCTCATCCGGTCCGATCGCCTGCACGGCCCTGGTGATCGCAACTGGCGGCAAGTCGATCCCAAAAATGGGCGCAAGCGGCTACGCCTACGACGTCGCCCGCGCCTTCGGGCTCAAGCTGATCGAACCAACCCCAGGGCTGGTTCCCTTTACCTTCATCGATCCGCGCCTTGCGCCGATCGAAGAGCTGGCGGGCGTCTCGGTGCCGGCGTCGGTCGCCTGCAACGGCGCGTCGTTCAACGAGGGATTGTTGTTCACCCATCGCGGCTTGTCTGGTCCTGCGGCGCTGCAGATCTCCTCCTATTGGCGCGCCGGCGATGAACTGACGATCGACCTCGCGTACGGCCGCGACGCCTATGCGGGCCTGCGCACGGATCGCGCCGAGCGTGCGAAGCTGACCCTGCCCAGCGCCCTCGCCCACATTCTTCCGAAGCGGCTGGCGGCGCAGATCGCGACGCGCACATTCGGCGAAGCCCGGCTCGCCGATCTCTCGGACGCCAAGCTGCGGGCGATCGCCGATGCGGTTCACGCCTGGCGCGTTACCCCGGATGGCACCGAGGGCTGGCGCACCGCCGAGGTGACGCTGGGCGGGGTCGACACGGATAGCCTGTCTTCGCAGACGATGATGGCGAAGGCGGTTCCCGGCCTCTATTTCATCGGCGAATGCGTCGATGTCACCGGCTGGCTGGGCGGTTATAATTTCCAGTGGGCCTGGTCCTCAGGCTGGGCGGCCGGACAGGCGGCCTGAGCTCACCGTCTGGCGGCTCCAATCAGCTTGCTTCGTCGACGCGACGTCCCAGCGCCTCGATCCTTGCCGCCGCTTCGACCAGCGCGGTTGCGGCGCGGCGCTCGAGGCCGGCGATGCGCTCGTCCAGACCCTTGGTCCCCTTTTCGACGCCAAGCGCATCGAGTTCGTCGATCAGCGACAACCCGGCGGCGAGAAACAGGCGCTCGGGGCCGATATCGCCCAAGGCTTGCTTGAGCTCGGCCACGCGGGCATCGAAGCGAGCGCCCAGCTCTTCCAGGCGCGCTTCCTGACCGGGCGCGCAGCTCAGCGCATAGCGCTTCTCCGCGACGATGAGTTCAGCCTTGGCCATGATCCACCTTCAAACCCTGCCGACCCATTCTGACCCCCCTGGTCGCGCTCAGACCTTGCCGAGCGCTTCCCGAACTTCGCTGATTGCTGCGCCCAGGGCTTCAGACGCCTCGTCCGCCAGTTTCTGCAGCTCGCGTTCGCGCGAACGGGCGGCGTCGAGATCGCCGGCCAGTCGCGCCCGGTCCATGCGCAAGGCCTGCGCCTCGCGCTCATACGGGCGCTGAGAATCCAACCGCTCGAACAGCCCGTCAAGGCGAGCTTCGAGGCGTTCGACCGCCACCACCAGCCGCTGCGCCGCGACGTCGAGGTCGGTCGCGTCGGCGGGCGGCTCGGGCGCCGGGTCGGACTGCGGGTCTGTCATGTTGTTCACAAGATGTAACGGGGACCCGCCCCGCGCAATTGGCCAATGTGACCCGGAAACAGCTTTGCCATAACGTTCAAACCGGTTAACCCCAGCCCGCCAGCCCGCCGGGACCCCGCGCCATGACCTCGCCAACTCCCCCTGCCGCCCTCTCATCAGCCCCCAAGCCCCTCAACCCCTCTCCTCTCGCCAACGCCATCCGCGCCCTCGCCATGGACGCCGTCGAGAAGGCCCAGAGCGGCCATGTCGGCCTGCCGCTGGGCATGGCGGATGTCGCTACCGTGCTGTTCACCGAATTCCTGAAATTCGACCCCGCCGCGCCCGACTGGCCGGACCGCGACCGGTTCGTGCTGTCCGCCGGGCATGGCTCGATGCTGCTCTATGCGCTGCTGCATCTCACCGGTTATCCGGAGATGACGATCGATGAGATCCAGAATTTTCGGCAACTCGGATCGAAAACGCCCGGACATCCTGAGTACGGTCACACCAGAGGCGTCGAGACCACCACCGGCCCGCTCGGCCAGGGCCTCGCCAACGCGGTTGGCATGGCGATCGCTGAACGCCACCTCAACGCCCGTTTCGGCGATGAGCTGGTCAATCATCACACCTATGCGATCGCTGGCGATGGCTGCCTGATGGAAGGCATCTCTCAGGAGGCGATCACACTTGCCGGTCATCTCAGGCTCAACCGGCTGATCGTGCTGTTCGACGACAACGCCGTCACCATCGACGGGTCGATCGCCGTCACCGATGGCACCGACCAGATTGCCCGCTTCCGCTCGGCCGGCTGGAACGCGACCGCGGTCGACGGCCACAACATGGACGAGGTGCGGGCCGCCCTGGCCGCCGCTCAGACCAGCGACAAGCCGACTATGATCGCCTGCAAGACGATCATCGGCTATGGCGCACCCAATCTTGCCGGCACCGGACCGGCTCATGGCGGGCCTTATGGCGCCGCGGAGATCGCTGGCATTCGCAAGGCGATTGGCTGGAGCCATGAGCCGTTTGTGGTGCCCGCCGAGATCCTCGCGACCTGGCGCAAGGCTGGGGCGCGCGGGGCCAAGGACCGCGCGGCGTGGACCAAGCGGTTTGAGGTCTCCGAGACCAACGGGGCCTTCCGTGACATCATCGCCGGGAAGATCCCGCACGGCGTCAACGAGGCGATGGATGCGCACAAGCGCAAGGTCGTCGACGGCGCCAAAGCCGCCGCCACGCGCAGCTGGTCGGGCGCAGCACTTGACGTGCTGACCCACCTGGTGCCGGAAATGGTCGGCGGCTCGGCTGACCTCACCGGGTCCAACAATACCCGCACCCCGTCCACCCATGCGCTGACGCCGCAGAACTATTCGGGCCGCTACATCCATTATGGCGTGCGTGAGCATGCGATGGCGGCGGCGATGAACGGCATGGCGCTCCACGGCGGCATCATCCCTTACTCAGGGACGTTCCTGGTGTTTTCCGATTACTCCCGCCCGGCGATCCGCCTTGGCGCGCTGATGGGCATCCGCGTCATCCATGTGATGACGCACGATTCGATCGGCGTCGGTGAGGACGGACCGACCCACCAGCCGGTCGAGCATGTCGCGAGCCTGCGAGCGATCCCGAACCTCTTGGTGTTCCGCCCCGCCGACGGGGTCGAGACGGCGGAGGCCTGGGAGGTCGCGTTGGCCCACACCAAGGGCCCGTCGCTGCTGGCGCTGACCCGGCAGACTGTCGCCCCGGCGCGCAAGTCTCACCCGCGCGACAACCTGGTCGAAAAGGGCGGCTATGTGCTCGCGCCGGCAACCGGCCCCGAGAAGATCGCGCTGATCGCGACCGGCTCGGAGGTCGAGATCGCGCTGGCGGCGCAGGCGAAGCTGGAGGCCGAAGGCCTTGGCGCGCGGGTGGTGTCGATGCCGTGCTTTGCACTGTTCGAGGCGCAGTCGGAGGGCTATCGCCGCGAGGTGCTTGGCCATCACCTGCCCCGGCTGGCGGTCGAGGCGGGCGTCCGCTCGGGCTGGGACCGCTATATCGGACCCGAAGGCGGCTTCGTCGGCATGCCGGGCTTTGGCGCCTCCGCCCCCGCCAAGACGCTGTTCCAGCATTTCGGCATCACTGCCGATGCGGTGGTCAAAGCCGCGAAAATGCTGCTAAAGGCCGGTTAACCCTGCGGTCTGACCCGCGCCCTGACCCGCGCCCTGGCCCGCGCCCTGGCCCGCGCCCTGGCAGGCGTTCACGCGCGACGACGCGCCATTGCAGCATTTTCACCGCCAGGCGCTCTCCCCTTTTGCGCAAAATCGTCTATGACGCCGTCACACAAAGGCGGCCCGGACGGCCCCATTCCTGCACGCCGGGCTCTCGATTCATCAATTGAGGTCTAGCAATGGCTGTGCGCGTCGCGATCAACGGATTTGGCCGGATTGGCCGTCTGGTTCTCCGTTCCATCCTGGAATACGGCCGCAAGGACATCGAAGTCGTCGCCATCAACGACCTCGGCCCGATCGAGACCAACGTCCACCTCCTGAAACACGACAGCGTCCATGGCCGGCTGGGCATGGACGTCACCGTCAACGGCGACATGGTTTCGGTCGGCGGCCAGAGCTTCAAGGTCACCGCCATCA
>JANMWT010000419.1:0-4769 GCA_031394145.1 Alphaproteobacteria bacterium
CGTGAAGCTGCAGAAGGGCCATACCGAGGGCTATGAGCCCAATGTCACCGATAAGATCATGGAGCTGGCGACCTCCGCTTCCGGCGGCAAGATCGCGAAAGGCTCATGGAGCCCGCCCGCCCCGGCGCCAATCCAGACCGGCTTCGGTCCGCCTCCCGCTGGCGCGGCCCGGCCAGCCACGCCGGCGGCGCCTGCCCGGAACTGATCGCATGAGGCTTGACCAGACGCCCGCCCCAGCCGGCGTCTGGTCTGCCCGCACCGGTTATCGTCCTGAATTGTTGAGGTTTCAGGAGCTGGCGGCGACAAGACTTGCACACCGCCCAAATCTCGCTAGGACTGCCGGCTTCGCTGGCGAAGGCGTCTGCGGAGAGGTGGCCGAGCGGTCGAAGGCGCGCCCCTGCTAAGGGCGTATACCCTAACCGGTATCGTGAGTTCGAATCTCATCCTCTTCGCCACGCGCCCCTCGCCGGCCTCTTGGCTGCCCCGATGATCAATCCAACCAGGCCCACGCTGCATCATTTGGCGACGACTCATCCCGTCGTGAACCTGCACCTTGGGGCTGAGGGGCGATGACATGGGATCGTGCCGATTGGGTCGGGAGGCGCGTTGTTCGATCCGCCTTCACCGTGCCTGGACCGCATCGGTCGTCGACCATCCGCGGCGCCGGCGGATTGGCGATTGCCGCCAGGATATCGGCTGCGGAACTTTATTGCGGTGACCTGCCGGCATTTTGTAAGCCTGCGATCGCTCCACTTCAGCGACAGGGTCGTTCCGCCTTGCGGACCGGTCGAGGCCGCTTTACTCCCATCTGACCCCGATGGATGCGGTTCGACGCGTGCTTTTTGAGATAGGGAATGCTGGATGTTGCGACGCGCCTGGCCGGGCTTCATCTTTGGTCTTGTGGGCTGGTTGTTGCTTGGCGTCGCCGCGCCTGGCGCCTCTGCGGCCTTGCCGACTGACGAGAAATTCACCGTCCTCAGCTATCACGAAATCGCCGAAGCGGACGAGGCGCTGATCCCGGGTTATGCCGTGACGCCGACGATGTTTGTGCGCCAAATTGATTGGCTGCGGAACAACGGCTTCCACTTTGTCTCGGTCGACGACATCCTTGCCGACAAGGCAGGTACAAGGCTGCTCCCGGACAAGGCGGTGCTCATCACATTCGATGATGGCTACCTCTCGATGTACACGCGGGCGTGGCCGATCCTGAAGCTGTTGAAGATCCCCAGCGTTGTCGCGGTTGTCGGCGCCTGGGAGGAGGACGCCGGCACAGTCGATTTCGACGGCCGCAAGATCGCCCGCGACAAGCTGATGACGTGGGCGCAGCTTCGCGAACTCACGCAGAGCGGCCTCGTCGAGATCGGCAGCCACACCTACGATTTACATCACGGCATCCAGGGTAATCCGCAAGGCAACATGGAGCCCGCCGCAACCACGCGGCGCTATCTGCAGGAGACCAGGGCCTATGAAACCGAAGCGGCTTACCGCGCACGCGTCTCGGCCGATCTCAAGCGCAGCCGCGACATTATTCGCGAGCGCACGGGCAAGGCGCCGCGCGTCATCGCCTGGCCCTATGGCCGCTACAGTTACGGCCTGCGCGATATGGCGGTGCAGCTGGGCATGCCGATCGGTCTGACGCTCGATGACGGCGGCAACATGGAGGATACGCCGTTGTCAGGCGTGCGCCGGGTGCTGGTGGAGCGCGACATGACGTTGGCGACGCTCGAAACCGAGATGCAGCTGCGAAACCAGAATCTGTCGGACAACGACCGCGCACAAAAGGTCATGCACGTCGACCTCGACTACATCTACGATACTGATCCCGCGCAGCAGGAGCGCAATCTCGGCCACATGCTCGACCGCATCCAGTCGCTCGCGGTGACGACTGTCTATCTGCAGGCGTTTGCCGATCCCGACGCCGACGGCTCGGCCGACGCCGTCTACTTCCCCAATCGCCATCTGCCGATGCGCGCCGACCTGTTCAACCGGGTTGCCTGGCAGATCGAGACGCGCACGCAGGTGAAACGCATTTATGCCTGGATGCCGATGCTGGCTTGGCAGCTGCCGTCCAACGCGCCCGGCGCAAACGATAAGTTGGTGACGCTGCCAAGCGACACGAGCGGACGCGTCAACATGAGCTATAAGAGGCTCTCGCCGTTCTCCGAGCGCGCCCGACAGACGATTAAGGACATCTATGAGGACCTCGCGCGCTCTGCAACCTTCGAGGGCGTGCTGTTTCACGACGACGTGACGCTATCGGACTTTGAGGACGCCAGCAGCTTCGGGCTCAAGGCCTACAATGATTGGGGCCTGCCGAATTCCATCGAGGCCATTCGCAAGAGCGACGACATGATTGGCCGGTGGACGATCATGAAGATCAACGCGCTCGACCAGTTCGCCATGGAGCTGGCCAATACGATGCGCGCCGAATCGCCGACGCTCAAGACCGCCCGAAATCTCTATGCGCGCGTCGTTCTCGATCCGAAGTCCGAGGTCTGGTACTCGCAAGCCTTCGAAAACTCGCTGGCGAACTATGATTTCACCGCCATCATGGCAATGCCCTATATGGAGGGCGTCAAGGACCCGACCCAATTCTACAAGGAGCTTGTCGCTCGCGTGAAGAGCCGCCCGGGCGCTATGTCACGCGTGGTGTTCGAACTGCAGACCGTCGACTGGGCGCACGACGAAAAACCCATCCCGATCGAAGAACTCACCGCCACCATCAAGTCGCTTTACGAGCAGGGCGTCGAACACGTCGCCTACTATCCCGACATGCTGTTCGAGAACCACCCCGACTGGAGCCCGATGCGCCACACTTTTGCGCTGAAGCCCAACGCGCCCCGGCCCCACTAGCAGGCGCCAGAGGTCATGACAGGCTCGATGCAGACACTCTGGCAAGGCATTCTCGGCTTCGTCTTCTATTATCCGCTCGTCATGTCCTGGTTCTGGATGACCGGCGCACTCTTGTTCTATCGCCGTTTCGAACGCCGCCAGCCGCCGACCGCGCTGCCGCTGCGACGGCCGGATACACCGCCCGTCAGCGTCCTGATCCCCTGTTACAATGAGGGCGACAACGCCCAGGAAACGATTACCCACGCCCTCGCGCTCGATTACCCGGACTTCGAGGTGATCGCGATCAACGACGGCAGCCGCGACAACACCGGCGCGGTTCTGGATCGGCTTGCGGCTGAACATCCGAGACTTCGCGTCGTCCATCTGGCGGAGAACCAGGGAAAGGCGATGGCTCTTCAGGCCGGCGCCTTGCTCGCGAGAAGCGAAATTCTCATTGGCATTGATGGCGATGCGTTGCTCGATCCGTTCTGCGCCCACTGGATGGTGCGGCACTTCATGGATGATCCGCGTGTCGCAGCGGTTACCGGCAATCCGCGCATCCGCAATCGCTCGACCCTGCTAGGTCGCCTGCAGGTCGGCGAGTTCTCCTCGATTGTCGGGATGATCAAGCGCGCGCAAAAGAATTTCGGCGCGCTGTTCACAGTGTCAGGCGTGATAACCGCCTTCCGACGCGCCGCAGTTCACGAAGTCGGTTACTGGAGCGCCGACGTCCTCACTGAGGACATCGACATCACCTGGAAGCTTCAGCGCGCCGGCTGGAGAGTGAGGTTCGAGCCCAGCGCACTCGTTTGGATCTTGATGCCTGAGACGCTGCGCGGTCTGTGGAAGCAGCGCCTGCGCTGGGCGGGCGGCGGCGCGCAAGTCCTGCTACGCAATTTCGACGTGCTGAAGCACCCCTCGCAGGCTCAGATGTGGCCACTGTTGCTTGAGATGTGCGCCAGTGTGTTCTGGGCCTATCTCATCTTGCTCCTCACCCTGCTCTGGCTGGCGGGCCTGCTCCTGCCTGGCCTCGGTCTTCCGGCGATCGAATCGCCCTTCGTTCCGCACGACGCGGGTCTCGCGCTGGCGGCGACCTGCCTCGTACAGTTCGCCTTCAGCGCCTGGCTCGACAGCCGTTATGATCGCGGACTCGGGCGCTATTATTACTGGATCATCTGGTATCCGCTCGCGTATTGGTTAATCAGCGTCGCGACCACAGTCGTGGCCTTCCCTACGGTCATGTTTCGCCAGGTTGGTAAACGGGCCCGCTGGGTGAGCCCGGATCGTGGGGTCAGGCCGCCGTGAGCGGCGCCTTGTCGCGGACTGCAGCTGCAACCTAACGGATATTTCAGCGAACCTTCATGGCCAGTTCAGACTGATCCGGCTACCTACCGCAACGACATTAGCGGGAGGTCTGCCGCCCAAGACGGCAGCGTAACGGCCATAAGCGACTCAATCATCATCGACGTAAGACACCAGCTTCCCTGGCGTGGACGGATGTTGTCCGACATGGGGACGGCGGGCCTCTGGGGTCTCTGGCTCTGGCTCTGCCGCCCGGCCCTGGGGATGCTCGGCTGGATGCGGGGCGCATGGATCCAGCATGGCGTGACGCATCTGATTGCCATCGGAGCGACAAGCGGTATCGAACGCGGCGCGTTCGCGCTTTTCAGCGCCTGCGGCGTGGTGTGGATCTGGGGCAGGCTCGTCCATCCCCGCCGCAATCCGCCCAAGCTGACCTATAGCCCCAACTACGCCGTGCATTTCGGCCTGAGCGATCTGCAATTGCACCGTTTCCGCATGTGCCAGGTTTGCGTCGTGCATCATGACGCGGACGGTCGGATCAGCGCGATCGCGCCGGTTGAGGCGATCGCGGCCAGCGCCATCGATGCGGGTAGCGCGGCGCCAGCCTCGAACAGCGAGCGTGAACTCGCCGAAGC
>JANMWT010000420.1:0-1813 GCA_031394145.1 Alphaproteobacteria bacterium
CCCGGCAACGGACGTCCGCTTCCATTGCCTAGTCCGTCCGGGCTCTCCCGACTTGGCCGATCTGTTCATGCGGCAGCGAGACCGGGGCGTGTTCCTTGCGAACGACACCTCATGCGGTGTCGGCTTCGCCCCTTTGAGCGAGCTTGAGCGTGTCGTCCTGGCTGTCGAACGCCGTCTCAATGCGCGCGACTTCAAGTCGGCCTACCCGGAGACCGGGGAAGACATCAAGGTGATGGGCGTGCGAGATCAAGACGATGTTTCTCTGACCGTGTCGTGCGCCTTTGTCGGTCGGTTTCTCAAGAACTTCCAGGCCTACAGTGAAGCGAAGGACCGGCTCAGGGAGATCGTGCTCGAAACGGCCAGGGCCATTACCCCAAGAAACTTTTCGATACGCGTCAACGCGGCCGACGATATGACAACAGGCTCGGTCTTTCTGACGGTCAACGGGACGTCGGCGGAAGCCGGGGACGACGGTCAGACCGGGCGCGGCAATCGAGCGAATGGTCTCATTACGCCGTGTCGGCCCATGACGCTCGAAGCTTCGGCGGGTAAGAATCCGGTTACGCACGTTGGCAAACTGTATAATGCGGCAGCGTCCCGTCTCGCGGCTGCGGTGATCGCAGAGGTACCGCCTGTTACAGAAACAGAGTGCTATCTGGTCAGCCAGATCGGCGCACCAGTGGATCAACCACGCATCGCGCACCTGCGCGTCCAATGCCACGAAGCGGACCTGAGCGCGGAGGTCGAGGACAAAGTCAGGGCCATTGCTGAGCGCGAAATCGCAGGTATTCCCTTGTTGTGGAAATCTTTCATTCAGCAGATTATCCCGATAGCATGAGGTTGCCGAAAGTGGGCCATAGCCACCGCCCCGAACTGACTCCGGCATATATGAAATGTTTTAAATCGGCGGACCACTGCGACGGGGCTTGAAACGTGTGATCCGCCGGATTCTCGGGCGCAGCTGTAGGACAGTTTGGGCATCTCCAGAGCCGCACAATGCAAACTTGCGTGTATTGTGGTAACCACTGTGATGACCAAGTCTCAACTTGATTACCCAGGCATCTCCTCTATCCCGCCACAACCGCTTGCTATGACGGTCGCAACGCCGACGGGAGGCCAACATGCCGCGCAACAAGGTGCAGTTTCAGAAGGGGCTGAGCTTCGTCGATTTCTGCAAGCGGTACGGAACCGAAGACCGGTGCCAGGCCGAGTTGATCGCAATGCGCTGGCCGGACGGTTTCGTGTGCCCGAAGTGCGGCGGCAAGAAGCACAGCTACACGGAGGTCCGGCGCATCTTCCAGTGCTCGGCGTGCCGCAAGCAGACCTCGGCCAGGGCCGGCACGATCTTCCACAAGTCGTCGACGCCGCTGACGAACTATCGAACCGGGCTCGTGGGTCATCAGCGACGGGCTCAACTGCTTTCCAGGAGTCACGACGGCTGGCATGAAGCATCTGCCCATCGTCACAGGCGGCGGCCGTCCCGAGCACCCATTCTTCAAGTGGGTCAACATCGGTCTCGGCAATCTCAAGAGTGCGATCGTCGGCACCTGCCGCAGCTTCGACGAGCAGCACGCCGACCGCTATCTGGCCGCCTACGAGTGGCGCTTCAACCGCCGCTTCGATCTGGCGAAAAACCTCGAACGGCTGGCCCGCGTCGCCGTCCAAACCGCGCCGAAGCCCTACCGCTCCATCGCGGCGGTCAGGCCGGCGGAGATGACGGGGTAATCAAGTCGGCCATTGGAGCGCCCTCCAGCTTGAGCAGCCGCCACGACGGTCTGCGCATGAGCTTGCGGGCCGATAAGTCCGATCGCGG
>JANMWT010000434.1:0-16436 GCA_031394145.1 Alphaproteobacteria bacterium
GCCGGCGCGCCCGCGCAGCGCCAGGCTACGGCGCCTACGCCTTTCTCAAGCAAGCCGCCGCGAAAGACATCGCCTTGCGGTTGTCGGCCATCAACCGAACCTTCGCCCGCGTCCTCGATCTGGGCAGCCATGACGGCGTCCTTGCACGCACCCTGCGAGCCGATGCCGGCGCAAGCAGCCGCATCGGCGACATCTTCACCACTGACCTTGCGCCTGCCTACCTGTCCGGTCCGCTCGGTGTGGCGTGCGATGAAGAAGCCCTGCCCTTCGCTGATGCGTCTTTTGATCTCGTCGTCTCTGCGCTGACGCTTCACTGGGTCAATGACCTGCCTGGCGCATTGATCCAGATCCGCCGCGCCCTCAAGCCCGACGGTCTGTTCATCGGCGTCGTGCTGGGCGGCAGGACGTTGACCGAACTGCGCCAATCGCTGCTGGCCGCCGAAGCCGACCTGCGCGGCGGCGCCGCCAACCGGATTTCGCCTTTTCTCGATGTCATCGACGGCGCCGGCCTGCTGCAGCGCGCTGGCTTCGCCATGCCGGTCGGCGACGGGGACGCCCTGACTGTCCGCTATGGCGACCTGCTGCATCTGCTGGCCGACCTCCGAGGCATGGGAGAGACTGCCGCTTTCGCCCAACGCGATGCCCCGCCGCTGACCCGTTCGATCCTGCTGCGGGCTGCAGATATCTACCGCCAGCGCTTCAGCGACGCCGACGGTCGCGTCCGCGCAACTTTCGATCTGGTTGCGATGTCGGGCTGGGCGCCTTCGCCCGATCAGCCGCAAGCCAAGCGGCCGGGCAGTGCAACCGTGCGCCTGGCGGATGCTTTGGGCGTCAAGGAAATCCCTGCGGGCGACGGTACTGGCGACGGTACTGGCGGCGGAACCGGCCGAGGAACTGGCAGAGGAACTGGCGGCGGGGGCTAGTTGCCCCAACCCTTCATGCTGACGTCCTTGAACGCTGCGCTTGTCGAGGCGCCCAGCGTCGTGACGCCGCCAACCACCGCGAGTGCGATCAGTCCGGCGATCAGACCGTATTCAATCGCCGTCGCGCCCTTGCGGTCACGGACGAAGGACCGATCCCGGCAAAAAGGAAGGAGCTGTACAAACCGTTTCATAGCCGACCCGCCTCGGACCATTGGACAAAGCGCTCGATTAGCGGACCATCCGCGTCGGGCGTCGGAAAGTTCCGGACCTCGTTTGCCGACGCCCAGACTAGTTTCTGCCCCTCCAAGGCAGTCGGCTCACCTGTCCATCGCCGGGCAAGAAACACCGGCATCAGCAGATGGAACCGCTCATAAGCATGCGAAGCGAAAGCAAACGCCTCCATGTCGTCTTCCGCAACGCCGATCGAAAGTTCCTCGCGCAATTCGCGCTCGAGCGCAGCCTGCGGACTTTCACCCGCTTCAACCTTGCCCCCCGGAAACTCCCACAGTCCCGCCATCGTCTTGCCTTCGGGACGCTGGGCCAAAAGAAGTCGGCCATCGTCCCGCACAAGCGCCGCCGCGGCTACAATCACCAACGGTCTTGCGCTCGACGGTTCTCTCATATCGCGGTGTGCGGTGCGTGCATGCCGGCGCTCAACTTCTGTAAGCGCCGTTAATCTTCACGTAACCATCGGTCAGGTCGCAGGTCCAAACGCTGGCGCTGCCCTGCCCGATGCCGACATCGATGCGGATCAGGATTTCCGGGCCCTTCACGGCGGCAGTTGCCAGCGTCTCGGAGTAGTCCGGCGCGCGGCCTCCGTCGCGGGCGACGAGGTGCTGGCCGAAATGGATCGTCATGGCGTCGCGCTCCACCGGCTCGCCCGCCTTGCCGACCGCCATGACGATGCGACCCCAGTTCGCGTCGCCGGCAGCGAGCGCGGTCTTGACCAAGGGCGAGTTGGCGACCGAAGCGGCAATCGTCTTGGCGGACAGGTTGCTGGCGGCGCCGGCGACCTGAATCTCGATCAGCTTGGTTGCGCCCTCACCGTCGCGAACGATCTGCAACGCCAGGTCCTTGAGCACCCGGTGCAGGGCCGCAGAGAAATTCTCAAGCCGCGGATCTGCGGGATCCTCGATCGGCTCGCCGCCCGCCGCGCCGGTCGCGAACAGCATGAGGGTGTCGGAGGTCGAGGTGTCGCCGTCGACGGTGATGCAGTTGTAGGTGAGATCGCAATAGCGGGCGATCAGCGTCTGGACGACCTTCGGGCCAAGCGCGGCGTCGGTGAAGACATAGTTGAGGGTGGTCGCCATGTTGGGCTGGATCATCCCTGAGCCCTTGGCGAAGCCGGCGATGGCGACATTGCGGCGGTTGAGGTCGACGATCTCGCCGGCGGCCTTGGCGAAGGTGTCGGTGGTCCGGATGGCGTTGGCGGCGCGCTCCCAGTCGGGCGCCGTCAGCGCGGGCCAGGCCTTGGCGAGGCCGTTGGCGACGAAGTTGTCGGGCAACGGCTCGCCGATGACGCCGGTGGCGGCGAGGAAGACTTCGTGGGGATCGCAGCCCGTCAATTGACGGACGGCGGCGACGGTTGAGCGGTTCTTGGCGAGGCCGGCCGCGCCGGTGAAGGCGTTGGAATTGCCTGCGTTGACGACCAATGCGCGCGCGCGGCCATGGCCGGCCGCAAGCGCTTCGCGGCACCAGTCGACGTCAGCCGAACGGGTGGCCGAACGGGTGAAGACGCCGCCGGCGGCTGCGCCATCCGGAAAGTGGACGATCAGCAGATCGTCGCGCGCACGGCCCTTGTAGAGGCCAAGGCTGTAGGTCGCGATCATCATGCCGCGGACGGATGGCAGGACCGGAAAGCGCTCCGGCGCTAGCGGCGAAGGCTGAAGATCGAGACCGCTGCTCACGGATTTGCGCCCAGGCGGGACTCGCCGACCGGCCCGGCGGCGAACCCGCCGCCAGGCGAAGCGGCGGACGGCGCAGCCGCAGGCGGTTTGCCCGAAGCGGCGGGAGTTGCTGGCGTTTTTGCGGGGGCCTTGGCGGGGGCCTTGTCGGGCGTCTTTTCAAGCGCCTTCTCAGACGCCTTCTCAGACGCCTTCTCAGGCTTCGCTGCGGCCGCAGGCTTAGCGGGCGAAGCCGGCGTCGCTGCCGGTTCCGGGGTGCGCGTGTCGGCGACCGATGGGCGGGTCGCCGACGCCTCGAGCGGCGGGGGGGCCACCTTGTTGTCCGGGATGACCGGGGCCATCGTGAACGGATCCGTGTCGATTGGCGCGTTCTGCGGCGAATTCATCTTCTGTATCTTCGCCTTGGTGCGCAGCTCCTTCAGCTCCTCGCCGATCTGCATCATGGTGAGATGCTTGAGGATCGGCTCGCGCAGCGCTTCCAGCGTCGGTGGCTGTTCCTTGCGCCGGTTCTCGATCTTGGCGACATGCCAGCCCATTGAGGTCTGGAACGGCTTCGAGATGCCGCCGACTGGGGTCGACTTGATCACCTTCTGCAGTTCGGCGGGAGCTTCGTCCTCGGTCATGTAGCCAAGGTCGCCGCCCTCGAGGCGGGTCGCTTGATCGATCGATTCCTTGGAGGCGAGAACCGCAAAATCCGCCCCGGACTGCAGCTTGGCGAGGATCTTGTCAGCGTCTTCCTTGCTGGCTGAGACGATATGACGGACATGCACCTCATCGCCCAGCTCCCAGATCGCAACCTGGCTGTCATACATCTTCTTGATCGCCGCCTCGTCGACGCGTTCGGCGACAACCGTTTCGACCAGGATGTTGCCAAGGATATGCTCGCGCGCCGCATCGAGCCGGTGGCGCGCCTGCGGATCCTGGTCGAGCTGGCGTCCGGTCGCTTCCTGGGCCAGCAGCGTGATGTCGATCAGCTGGTCGAGCACGCGGTTGAATTCACCACTGTCAAACTCCAGGGGTTTGCCGGCTTCCGTGACCCCCTGGGCCTCGGCCTCGAGCTGCACGTCGGAGACGTAGATTGGCTGGCCGGCAACCATCGCCGCGACGGTCGAATCTACCGCGCCGGCGGCCGCGCCAGGCCGCGGCGCGTCCTTCGAGCAGGCGGCCAGAAAAACGCCCATAATCACGACCGGCGCCAGCACCATCGCCCGCGCCGCAGCCGCAATAAACCGCCTCCGAATCTCCATGGCCTGCATGCTCCTCAAGCCTTCGTAAGCTGTCATCAAGCAGTTCTGGCTATCCAGGCCAGATTGACACTGGATAGCCCGGTCCTTACGTCTCGCGGATGCGCAAGTCGAGGGAGTTATCCCGCGTCGAGCGGCTCCTGCGGCCGGGGTTCCGGATCGCGGGAAACGGACTATATCATCGCGCGCCAGCAGCGTCGCGCAAGGCTGGCAGCGGGTAGGCGTACACCATGGGGATCGCCCAGAAACTCCTCGGGTCCGTTAACGAGCGGAAGATCAAGCCGTATCGGGCGATCGTCCAGCGGATCAACGCCCTCGAGCCCGTAACCGAGGCCTTGTCCGACGAGGCGCTCAAGGCGCGAACCCGCGACTTCCGCCAGCAGATCGCCAATGGGGCCAAGCTGTCGGACGTGCTGCCGGAAGCCTTCGCCGTGGTTCGTGAAGCCTCCAAGCGCACGCTCGGGCTGCGACATTTCGACGTGCAGCTGATCGGCGGCATGATCCTCAATTCGGGCGCGATCGCCGAGATGCGCACCGGCGAGGGCAAGACGCTGGTCGCCACCGCCCCCGTCTACCTCAACGCCCTCGAAGGCAAGGGCGTCCACGTCATCACCGTCAACGATTACCTCGCCAGCCGCGACGCGGACTGGATGGGCCAGGTTTATCGCTTCCTCGGCCTATCGGTCGGCAAGATCATCCACGGACTCGATGATAACCAGCGCCGCGCCAGCTACGCGTGCGACGTCACCTATGGCACCAACAACGAGTTTGGCTTCGACTACCTGCGCGACAACATGAAGTACTCGCTGGCCGACATGGTCCAGCGCGGCCATCGCTATGCGATCACCGACGAGGTCGACTCGATCCTGATCGACGAAAGCCGCACGCCGCTGATCATCTCTGGCCCGACCGACGATCGCTCCGAACTCTACCAGAAGATCGATGCGATGATCCCGGCGCTGACCGAGAAGGACTACACGCTGGATGAAAAGCAGCGCTCGGTCGTCTTCAGCGAAGAGGGCAACGAGAAGATCGAGGAGCTGATGGTCGGCTCCGGCGTGCTGCAGGGATCGCTCTACGAGCCCGCGAACATCACGCTGGTGCACCACGCCAACCAGGCGTTGCGCGCCCACAAGCTGTTCCAGAAGGACAAGGATTACATCGTCAAGGGCGGGGAAGTCGTCCTGATCGACGAGTTCACCGGCCGTATGATGCAGGGCCGCAGGCTCTCAGAAGGTCTTCACCAGGCGATCGAGGCAAAAGAGAAAAGCAAGATCCAGCCGGAAAACCAGACGCTGGCCTCGATCACCTTCCAGAACTATTTCCGCCTTTACGACAAGCTGGCGGGCATGACCGGCACCGCCTCGACCGAAGCGGCGGAGTTCTCCGACATCTACAAGCTCGAAGTCGTCGAGGTCCCGACCAACCGCCCGGTCAAACGGCTTGACGAGGATGACGTCGTCTATCGGACCGCCAAAGAGAAATACAAGGCGGTTATCGCCGACATCCGTGACTGCGTGCGGCGCAAGCAGCCCGTGCTGGTCGGCACCGTGTCGATCGAGAAATCCGAAATCGTCTCCGCTCTGCTCGCGGCGGAGAAGATCCCGCACAAGGTGCTGAACGCGCGCCACCACGAACAAGAAGCCCATATCGTTTCCCAGGCCGGCGTGCCGGGCAACGTCATGGTCGCCACCAACATGGCTGGTCGCGGCACCGACATCCAGCTCGGCGGCAATTTCGAGATGCGGCTGGAAGACGAGGGCGCAGCGCTCTCCAAAAAACTCGAGCGCGATCTCAACGACGAGGAAGTTGCAAAACTCAAGGCCGAGATCGCCGCCGACATTGCCGCCAAAAAGAAAGAAGCGCTCGACGCCGGCGGTCTCTATGTGCTTGCCACCGAACGCCACGAGAGCCGGCGTATCGACAACCAGCTGCGCGGCCGCACCGGGCGTCAGGGCGATCCCGGGCGCTCGAAATTCTACATCTGCCTCGAGGACGACCTGCTGCGCATCTTTGCCGCCGAACGGCTCGATTCGATCATGCGCAGCCTCGGCATCAAGGAAGACGAGGCGATCACCCACAAGTGGATGAACAAGGCGCTGGAGACGTCGCAGAAGCGCGTCGAGCAGCGTAACTTCGAGATCCGCAAGAACCTGCTGAAATTCGACGATGTCATCAACGATCAGCGCAAGGCGATCTTCGAACAGCGGATCGAGTTCATGCGCGCCGCCAATGTCGAAGATACCGTGCGCGACATGCGCCATCAGGTGATCGAGGACATGTGCCTGCGCCACATGCCCGAGAAGGCCTATGTCGAGCACTGGAATCTCAAGGATCTCGAAGAGGAGATGGGCGACACGCTCGGCCTCGTCCTGCCGATGAAGGAATGGGCCGAGGCCGAAGGCGCCGCGACCATGGAGGTCGCCGAGAAAGCGATCGCCGCGACCGATGATTTCTACCGCCAGAAATCTGTTCAGGTCGGCGAAGAGCGCATGCGCTGGCTCGAGAAGCAGATCCTGCTCCAGGAAGTCGACATGCGCTGGCGCGAGCATCTCAGCCATCTCGACCAGCTGCGCTCGGTCATTCACCTGCGCGGGTATGCGCAGCGCGATCCCCTGAACGAGTTCAAGAACGAAGCCTTCACCCTGTTCGACCGGCTGCTCAACGACCTGCGCCGCGGCGTGACGCGTACGCTGATGCGCGCCCAGTTCGCGAACGACACACCATCGTCGGATGAAGGTGAAGAAGCCGAGGCCCGTCCTCAGCCGCAGCAGATTGCCAGCCACCCCGCGCCGACGGCGGCGCCGGCGATTGCCAGAACCGCCGATCCGCAGGAAGCCGTTCCCGCCGATCCCGCCTGGGCCTCGACACCGCGCAACGCGCCCTGCCCCTGCGGTTCGGGCAAGCGCTACAAGAACTGTCATGGCGCCGTCTCGGCCGTGGCGCGGGCGTAGCGCAAGGCCCCACGGTTAATAGGTTTCCCTCCCTGCGATCCGGCGTCGACCGGGCTGCGTAAACAGCCCGAGTTTGGACAATGGAGAATTTGAATTGAGAATGTTCAGGACGAGCGCCGCGCTCGCCGCGTTGGCGTTTGCGGCAGCTGGATGCATGCATGGCTCGAAAGCCGAGACCGCCAAAGCCGATGCGGCGCCCATGGCGATGGCCGAAAAGACGGTGATGGTCGGCGGCGCCGCGATGTATTCTTCGAAGAACATCATCGAAAACGCGGTGAACTCGAAAGACCACACGACTCTGGTTGCGGCCGTGAAAGCGGCCGGCCTGGTGGAAACGCTGTCGGGTCCCGGCCCGTTCACCGTGTTCGCGCCGACCAATGCCGCCTTCGACAAATTGCCGGCAGGCACGGTCGACATGCTGCTCAAGCCCGACGTGAAGCCGATGCTGCAGAAGGTTTTGACCTATCATGTGGTCGCCGGACGAATGACCGCAGCGGATATAACCAAAGCGATCATGGCCGGTGGCGGCAAGGCGAGCCTGAAAACCGTGGAGGGCGAGACGCTGAGCGCAACCCTGGCGGGCGGCAAGCTGACGCTGACCGACGCCAAGGGCGGCATGTCGCGTGTCACCGTCGGCGATGTCATGCAGTCGAATGGCGTCATTCACGTCGTCGATACCGTGCTCATGCCGGCGAGCTGAGATCCTTCGCCAACGCCTTTGCTTCCCGAGGAAACCCGATCCGGATGGCGCAAGCCGTCCGGATTTTCCTTGATCGGGCTTTCTCACTCAGCCGATCGGGAACCTGCACCGCGCCGCAACGTTGCTCTTCGGCATCCCTGCAGGAGAGATCATGACCAACGCGAAGAAAGTCGAAGAGCACCCCGAAGAAGAGCTCTGGCGCCAGCTCAAGCATGTCCACGCCGGCATGCTCGGGATTGAGGGTTCTCTCAGCCACCTGCAGCCGATGAGCCATTTCATGGACCAGGAGGGCGGCAGGCTGTGGTTTTTCACCACGCGCGACGGCGATCTGTTCAAGGAGATCGGCGCCGGCGCCCACGCGCATTTCTGCATTATCGGCAGGCATCAGGATTTCCACGCCTGCCTGATGGGCCAGCTCACCGAGAGCCGCGACCGCGCCAAACTCGATGAGCTGTGGAACGACATCATCGCCGCCTGGTTCGGCGACAAGGACGATCCCAACCTGGTGCTGCTGTCCTTTGACCTGATCGACGCATCGCTGTGGGCCTCGACCCGCAATCCGGTGAAATTCGCCTGGGAAATTGAACGCGCCCAGAGCAGCAGCCGCGAACCGGATGTCGGGGCGCAGGTCGAGGTGAAGTTCTAAACCGCATTCAAGCGACCCTCCCCTCTGACCGTTAGAGTCTGATCGCTCCAGAATGGCCGACCAGGCGAAGCCGTCCGCGAAGGATTGCGGGCGGCCTTTAGGTGTCCGACTTTTCCTGATCTGGCCCGATTGTCGTCACACTTGGCCTTAGGCCCCCCCTCCCCCCCGCGCCCCTCTCCCGGCGCTCTTTGTTGTACCGGAGACAGAATGAAACCCTCCCCCATCGCTCTCTTCGCCGCCGCGCTCATTACCGCTCCAGCCTTCGCGCAGACCGCACCCCCGGCGCCAAAATGGACGGGCGAAGGCGCTCTCAGCGCCGGCTACACCACAGGCAACACCCAGACCACCGACGGCGGCCTTGCGATCAACGCGAAGCATGCCGGCGGACTGTGGACCGAGGCTGGCGATTTCGCCGCCGACTATGGCAAGACGAACAAGGTCGAATCGAAGAACCGTCTTGCCGCTTCCGGCCAGGTCGACCGGATCTTCAGCGACAGGTGGAACGGCTATACGCGGCTGACCTGGGAGCGCGACGAATTCTCGGGCTTCGACAACCGCTACTTCGCCGGCCTCGGCCTGTCCTACAAGGCGTGGGATACGCCGCAGACGGCGTGGATTCTCGAAGGCGGACCCGGCTACAAGATCGACGAGGTGCGGGCGACCATCGCTACGCCGACGACGCCGGCGGCGCTGGCGATGACCGAGAGGTCCTTCGGCGCCCGCGCCGGCTCCAACCTCCGCTACGCCTTCAATGACCGCGTCGCACTCACCGACTCATCCGAAGTAGTCTATTCGACCACCTCGATGCAGCTCAGCAACGGGCTCGCCCTCACCGCCGAACTGATGGGCAAACTATCGGCACGCATCTCGCTCGATGTGAGGCGCGACACCAGCCCGCCTGCGGGCTTCAAGGCCACCGACACTGCAACCAAATTCTCGCTGGTCTACAAGGTCGAGTGAGGCGCAGCCATGGTCGGCGTCTCTCCGTCCTGCAGCACGACCTCCATCGGCTCCTCTGATGCGCCCTCAGGCTCTTCCTTGATCCCCAACAGAGCCGGCGACAGCAGCGGGAACATCGCCAGCAGTGCGCAGACGGCCCCCAGCATGACCGCGTAGCCGACGCCGATCACCTCGGCGATAGCGCCGGCCAGCAGCGTCGTCACCGTCAGGCCAAGCCCGCCAATCGCCTGGAATAATCCATTGGCGCGCGCGATCTGGGTCGACGGCAGCAGTTTCTGCCGCAGGCTGGTGGCGAGGATCATGTGCGCCATGAAGAAGCCGTCGCTGGTGAGCTGCTGCACGAACAACAGCGGCGCGCCGGCTTTGGGCCAGATCGCCGCCGGCAGCAGCAGGGCCGAACCGAACATGCCGCAGGCGAAGGTGGCGACGATGGCGGGGCCAAAGCCGAGCCAGTTCGACAGGCGCCTCGCCAGCAATGCGCCGGCCAGGCCGCTCACGCCGCCCATCGAGATGATGATACCAACAAGACTGGCGCTGAGGCCGAGCGTGCGCAGGGCGAACAGCATGTAGAGGCCGAAGAAGAAGCCCGCCGAGACGTAGAAGGCGACCGTCGCATAGAGCAGCGCACGCAGCGCGGGCTGGGCCATCACCGCCCGGAAACCAACGACGATGTCCTCGCGAAGCGTCGTCAGCGCCGACTTTTCAGCGGCGGCAGGCTCGCCCGCTGCATTTGCCTCGGGCGCGCGGCGCCCGACCCCGCTCAGCCAGAATGCCGACCAGAGAAACGTGATGGCGTCGACGATGACGGCGATCGGCGCCGTCAAGAGATCGACCAGGATGCCGGCGATGCCGGGGCCGGCGAGTTCAGCGATCGATTCCGTCGTCTGCAGCTTGGCGTTGGCGTCGATAATGTCGGCCTTACCCACCAGCCTGGGCAGGATTGCGGTATCGGCGTTCTGGAACAGAGCGCTGGTGGCGCTCACCGCCATCGAGATCAGCACCAGAAGCCAGAACGACTTCACGCCGAGGGCGAAGGCGATGGGGATCGCCATCACCAGTGCGAACCGGACAAGATCCATTATCACCATCAGGCGCACCTTGCGGGCGCGCTCGACGTAACCGCCGCCGATCAGGCCGGCGACGACGACGGGCGCGAAACCCAGCGCCGACAGCATCGCCGCCTCGGTTGGCGAAACGGCGAGGACGGAAATGGCGATGATCGGCAAGGCGGTGCGCGTGATGCGGTTGCCAAAAGCGCTGAGGCTCTGGGCGGCCCACAGGCGCATAAAGGCAGGATTTCTCCACAGCGTGGAGCCGCGTGATTGCGGTTGGGCGGTCATTGGAAAATCATTCCATGGAAGGGGGCCCGATGGCCCGGTCTATGAGGGATGCGCATCCGCCGCGACGACGCGGTGGGGACAATGCGCTGCTGTGCACGGCTGACCTCGGCCAGCCCGGATCAGACGGTGACAGCTCTCATAGGCGACACTCCGGCGCGTCGAGCGCGGCGGACCTTCTGAACTGATCATTCGGATTCGTCAATGGCGCGACCCCCGGCAGCCGGAAACGGCCGAAACGCGCTGGCGCCTCGCGCCAGCCAAATCCCTTCAGGAGAGGGCGGAAATCGCGCGCAGCGGGCGAGGAACTCGAAGCGGCGATCGGCCGTTCATAGCGGCCGTTCATCTCGTTTCACCGGAGAACCCTCATGTCGTTCAAGCAACTCGATCCCTCGATCCCCGTCAGTGTGATCGGTAAGGGCGACGGTTTTGCCTTTGCCGTCATCGACTACGGGCAGGAGCACAATCTCATCTGGGTGACCGCGCTCAACGAGAGCGGCGAGATCTGGTGCGCACCCAATCCGCTCGTGCGATTCAACGGCAACTGGACGATGGGCCGCGAGCGGCCCGCCCTCCCCGGCAGCGCCAAGCTTGCGCCAAAGGCCGCGCAGATGGCGTAGCGCTAGGCGAGGCCTTCGCGACCGATGGCGTAAAAGCGCTCCTTGCGCTGCGCGCGGAGTTCATCCGGCGTCATCGACGACAGGCCCGCCAGCGCCGCTTCGATCGCGTCGCCGACGCGGGCGATCGCGGCTTTTGGATCACGATGGGCGCCGCCCATCGGTTCGGGCACAACTCCATCGACGATCTTGAACTTCTCGAGATCCTGCGCAGTGATCTTCATCGCCTCGGCGGTGTCTTTTGCCCGCTTGGCGTCATGGAACAGGATCGACGCTGCGCCTTCGGGCGAAATCACCGAATAGACCGCGTGTTCCATCATCAGCACTTTGTTCCCGGAGGCGAGCGCGACAGCGCCGCCGGATCCGCCTTCGCCGACGATCACCGAGATCATCGGCGTATCAAGCGTCAAGCATGCCTCAATCGACCGCGCCAGCGCTTCGGCCTGCCCACGCTCCTCGCCGCCCTTGCCAGGGAAGGCGCCAGAGGTGTCGACCAGCGCGATGACCGGCAGGCCGAAACGTCCGGCCATTTCCATCAAGCGCACCGCTTTGCGGTAGCCTTCGGGTTTGCCCATACCGAAATTGTGCTTGAGGCGGGTAGCTGTGTCCCTGCCCTTTTCGTGGCCGATGACCACGACAGGCTTGCCGCGGAAACGCGCCAGACCGCCGAGGATAGCGTCATCATTCATGAACTTGCGGTCGCCGGCGAGTTCGACGAACTCCTCAAACAGCGTCTCGACATAGTCCATGAAATGCGGTCGATCGGGATGACGGGCGACCTGCGTCTTCTGCCAGGCGTTGAGGTGCGAATAGATGTGCTCGAGCTGCTTGGCCGCTTTCTCGCGCAGCTTGACGACCTCATCGTCGATGGCGTCCCCGCCAGCGGTTTCGAGCTCGGCGATCTTGGTCTCGAGTTCGGCCAGGGGCTTTTCGAAGTCGAGATAGGTCGAGGGCGTGGCCATGGCGGGCTCCGCTGGATGTCCCCGTCATCCGGGGCGATTCGTGGCGGAGAGGTAGCGCCCGAGTGGGGGGGCGGCAAGTGCGCCGCCCCACACCACCCGACAACCCGGTCGACATCCCGTCTGACGGCTGGCCTCACAACTGTCAGGCCGGCGCCAGGCAGGCGCCAGGCCGGCGTCAGGTCATTTCGCCTTATTTCCGGGCGTCCAGCCAGCCGCGGATGGTCTTGTCGACCAACGGGGCGGCGTCGTGCTGCACCCAGTGGCCGGCGTCGGGGATCATCAGGATCGTGGTGTCCTTGGTGACGTAGTTCCAGGTGCCCGCGTGGCCGGAGGCCAGGAGCGCCGTGTCCTTCATGCCGTGGATCACCAGGACCGGCACATTAATCGGCGGATTGCTCGGCGGAGGGGCGTCCTTGGCCGGCTGGTTGGCGCCCGAGGGATAGTTGGCGCGGTAGTAGTTCATCATCGCCGCGAAGTCCGAACGCTTGAACGCCTCAACGTATTTTGGCTTTTCCGCCGGGTCCTTCGTCGACATGCTGGCGAGGCCCTCGGCGGTGAGCGCGCTCTCCGAACCCTCCTTCTGGAAATTCCGGGCGTAGAGGCTGTTCTGGTATTGCTGCGGATTGGTGGCGAGCTCATGGGCAAACGCGGTCGGATGCGGCACCGACAGGATGATCAGCTTGTCGACCATTTCCGGGTGCGCGAACTCGAACGCCCAAGCTTGAGCCGCACCCCAGTCATGGCCGATGACGATCGCCTTGTCGCGACCCTCGGCCTTGATCACCGCGGCAAGGTCGGCGACCAGTTTCGGCATGGCGTAATTCTCGACGCCTTTGGGCTGGCCCGAGAGGTTGTAGCCGCGGGTGTCGACCGCCACGGTGCGATAGGCGTCGTTGAGCGCCGGCGTCAGCTCCGACCAGGTTTCCGAAAAGTCGGGGAAGCCGTGGACCATCACCACCAGCGGAGCCTTTGCCGGGCCAGAGACAACATAGTGGATTTTCACGTTGTCGGCGCCGGCGGCGAATTTGTCTTCTAGCTTCATCGCTGGCTTTTTGGCCGGAGCGGCGGCGGCTTTTGCTGGCGCAGGCGCAGGACTTTGGGCCTCAGCGGCGAGAGCGATGGCGAGCAGCGAGGCTCCGAGCACGATGGCGCGCAGCATGGGCAGTCCTCCCGATGTTTCTTTCTTGACGGCGTCAAGCTAGCCCGTCGGAGGCGCAGGCTCAATCGTGTCGCCGGGGAAGATCGGCAGAAGATTGGGGGGGAGTGGAAGAAAATCAGCGGACGCTGAGCGAACTCAGGCTTCAGGCTTCGAGGTCTTCCTCGAGGATCGCCATCTGGAGTTCGTAAGACACCTCGCCCTCGTCCTCGATGCGATAGACCAGCGCGATGTGCTCGCCATTGACGCTGACCTCGACGCTGTCGGTGACGCGCGGCCGCGCCGTCAGCTTGATCGCCGGGTTCAGCTGGCGCTGGAGGTAGGCCTCGATCTTTTTGATGTCTTCAGGGTTCACGCGGCGCCTCCAATTGTGTGCGCCTGCTTAGCCGGACCGACGGCCGGCGCCAACCCGCAGGATCGCAGCCATATTGTCGCCCGACCGAACGCTCACCCTGGCCGGCGATGCGTGGAGGACGGCCAGCGATGGGCGGGAAGGACTTGTCATGAAATCAAAATCTGCGGGTCCGGGCCCTGCCCCGTCGGCTCTGGGCTTGTGCGCCCTGGCCTTGCTGGCCGGATGCGTGACCGGCGGCTCGGGCGCCGTCCTGCCCGGGCTCTCACCTGCACTCTCACCTGCACTCTCACCCGGACTCTCGGCTGAGGAAAAGGACGCCATCACCCGCGCCGACCGCGCCTGCGATCAGGCGAGCACCGGAGCTGCAATCGATCCATCCAGCCATTGCTATGTCAGAAAGCGCAGCCCCTAGAGGCCGCTAAAGTCCAACGTCGAACTTCTGGTCCATCGACTTGGACGGCTCCATGCAGGCGCCGCCGACCGGCCGGGCCGGCACACCCGCCACCGAGCAGCGCGGCGGCACGTTCTGCAACACCACCGAGCCTGACCCGACACGCGCCTCATTGCCAATCGTGATGTTGCCAAGAACCTTCGCCCCGGCGCCCAACAGCACGCCGCGGCCGATCTTGGGATGGCGATCGGTGAACTCCTTGCCGGTGCCGCCCAGCGTGACGCCCTGCAACATCGAGACGTCGTCACCCACCCGCGCCGTCTCACCGATCACGATCGAGGTGGCGTGGTCGATGAAGACGCCTGAGCCGATGTGGACGGCAGGATGGATGTCGACGCCATAAAGTTCGGAAGTCCGGCTCTGGAGGAAGAAAGCCAGCGTCTCGCGGCCCTGCCCCCACAGCCAGTGGGCGACGCGATGCGTCTGCAGCGCGAGAAAGCCCTTGAAGAACAAGAAGGGCTGCAGCGTCGAGCGGGTCGCAGGATCGCGGTCGAGCACCGCTTGCATGTCGCGCTCAGCGGCGGCGACGATTGCGCTATCCTGCGCATAGGCCTGCTCGCAGATCTCGCGAACCTGCATGGCGCTCATATCCGGACCGCCAGCCTTCTGGGCCAGTTGATAGCAGAGGGCTTCGGAAAACTTGTCGTGGTTGAGCACGGTGGCGTTGAGATAGCTTGCCAGCGCCGGCTCCTGGTCGGCGGCCTGGCGTGCATCAAAACGCAGTTTCTGCCAGATCGGTGCAGGCGCACCAACATTGGCTGGAGCATCCTTCTCCATCGATCGACGGTCGGCCATGAAACTCCTCCTCGTCGGCAGCTCAACCCCGATGTGCGAGGGGGTCAGCCACCCGTCAGCAATAACCTTTGAACCGTCTCGGGCAAAGCCCCGGTCCGGGCGAGATGGTCGGCTTTCAGGAGCATTACAAGGCTGAACGCGTCGTTGATCTCGCCGGAAACCGCCATACTTACGGCCTCCGCAAACGGTACATACCGTACCGCCAGGTCTTCGGAGGCGTCCTTCTCCCAGGTCGCATCGGGCTCAAGACCCCAGGCCAGGAAGGCGTAAGCGCGTTCGTCGGTGACCGAATTGGAGAGATGGATGTCGGTGAGAAGCGGCAGCCAGTGCTCCGCCTTGAGGCCCGCCTCTTCCGACAGTTCGCGTTTGGCCCCGTCGAGCGGCGGCAGATCGAGTGCGCCGCCGCCTTCGGGCAGCTCCCAGGAATAGCGGCCGAAGACGAAGCGCTCCTGGCCGACCAGCACGGTGCGCCCTTGCGCATCGATCGGCAGCACGCCGAGCGCCAGGTTCTTCATGTGCACCATGCCATAGCCGGCCGGCGTGCCGGTTGGCGCGATGGCGTCGTATTCGCGGACCGCGATCCATTTGGTTTCGTAGACCGTCCGGCCCGAGCGGATGGTCCAGCGGCGGGCTTCCGTGCTCATCGCGGCCATCCTTCGGCTGCAGTCTCGCGTCCGGCTTGTGAGGGCGGATTAGGGGCCGGAACGAGCCGGCGCAAGCCCCTCGACGGAGCGGGTCGCCACCACTAGGTTCGCCGCACATTCAGGGAGCAGAAACCGATGGGTCTTGGGTCAACCGCGAGGTCGCTGGCGGCGGCGTTTATCAGCCTCACCCTCGCCGTCTCCTGCAATCTGGCCAGCAAGGCGCCAGCAACCGCGCTGGCCGGCGATGCGATCATGGGCGCCTCCGAGGCCAAGGTGACGCTGATCGAGTTCGCCGCGCCAACCTGCCCGGTCTGCAAGGGCTGGCATGACCAGGTCTTCGCCAAGATCAAGGCGGCCTACATCGACACCAACAAGATCAAGTTTAGCCTTCGCGAGCTCCCCTCGCACAACCCGCCGGTCGACGCAGCGATCTTCGCCATCGCCCGCTGCTCGGGCCAGGGCGAATATTTCAAGGTGATCGACGAGGCGTTCGAGAAGCGCGAGGACATCGAAAAAGCATCTCAAGGCCCCGACGGCGCCCGTCCGGCGCTGACCGACCTTGCAAAACGTCACGGCGTCAGCGCCGACCGCTTCGAGGCCTGCCTCAAGGCGCCGGAGAACATTCAGCGCCTGCAGGACGTCCAGGCCGACGCTGAAAAGCGCGGCGTGCAGGGCACGCCGACGCTCTTTCTCAATGATGAGAAAGTGCCTGAGGACGGCTATCAGTTCGACGCCCTGTCGGCGAAGATCGACGCAGCGCTCGCCGCCGCTGGCGCTGCGCCGGCGCC
>JANMWT010000464.1:0-10970 GCA_031394145.1 Alphaproteobacteria bacterium
ATCGGCGCTTCAGCCGCTGGGCCGAAAAGGGAGTGTGGCAAAGGGTTTTCGAGCAACTGGCGGCCGACGCCGACAATGAATACGCGATGATCGACAGCACCATTGTGCGCGCCCATCAGCACAGTGCAGGCGCCAAAAAAAGAAGGCGAAGACCAAGCCATCGGTCGATCGCGAGGTGGACTGAGCACCAAAATCCACACATTGGTCGATGCTCTAGGCAACGCGATCGGCTTTTTCCTGACCGGCGGTCAGGCGCCGGTGCGCCGGTGCGCGCGTTCCCCAAACAAACTATGCAGCGCTTGGGGCGGGCAAGGCCCTGGCCGAAAGCCTTGTCCGCTATCTGGTGGCGGAACTCGCGCCTCGGGGAATACGGATCAACGCTGTAGCTCCAGGCCTCATCGCAACATCGTCGGTCGCAGCAATGCTGGGAAGCGAGGAAGCGGCGGGACGAGTTCTGGAGCGCGCCGCAAAAACCAACCCCTCTGGTCGCCTGAGCCGCGACAGCGACTATACCGGGGTCGTCGAGTTCCTGCTAAGCCCGGCTGCGGAGTTCGTCCAAGGCCAGGTCATTCACGCCAACGGTGGCGCTTATGTGCCGAGCTGATCCGACCCGTCAAGCCGCGCATTGACGCCATCCGCCCGCCCCGCTTCCCGTCCAGCTCCGGAGCTTTCGATGTCCGCCAGCCGCCAGATCCATCTGATACGCCGCCCCAAAGGCATTCCGGTTCTAGAGGATTTTGCAGTCGTCGAAGCCGACGTGCCGCCGACGGGTGAAAACGAGATCCGGGTCCAGGCCCTGATCATGTCGGTCGACCCCTATATGCGCCCGAGACTAGATGTCGATCAGGTGCTGGATGCTCCCCTGCTCGGCGGCGGGATCGGGCGTGTGGTCCAGTCGCGCAACCCGAAATTCAAGGAAGGGCAGCTTGTGCGGCACGGTCTCGGCTTCCGAGAGATTTTTGTCAGCGACGGCCGCGGCGTGTCTGTCTTGAACCGCGATCCCTCGCTTCCTTTGACGGTCTATATGCACGCGCTCGGCGGAACCGGAATTACGGCCTATGGCGGACTACTCGAGACCGGCGGCCTTAAAGACGGCGAACAGGTCTTCGTTTCGACTGCAGGCGGCGCTGTCGGCTCAGTCGCAGCGCAGATCGCCAGGATCAAGGGGTGCCACGTCGTCGGCTCGACCGGGTCTGATGAGAAAGCCAAATGGCTGAGAGAAGCTGCCGGGCTCAACACGGTGATCAACTACAAAACTGAATCATTGGCGGACGCGCTGATTGCAGCAACCCCGAAGGGCATCGATGTCTATTTCGAGAATGTGGGCGGCGCTCAACTCGATGCAGCGTTGCCACGCATGAACCTCCGCGGACGCATTCCCGTCTGCGGAATGATCTCCACTTACAATGGCGGCGGCGAAGGCGTGAAAAACTTGTTCAACATGATCTATAAGCGACTACGCATGGAAGGCTTTGTCGCGACCGATTTTGCCCACCTGAACGCGGCCTTCCTGTCAGACATGACGGCGTGGCTTAAATCCGGTCAGATCAAGTATCAGGAGACTATCCTCGACGGTTTCGAACGGGCGCCAGAAGGATTGATCGGCCTGTTTGAAGGCCGCAACAACGGCAAGATGCTGATCCGCATCGCCGACTAAGCGATTGCTCCAAAGCGCGTCGGGCGGGGAATATCGAACACGCCCACAAACCGGATATCAGGCGATAAAACATACCGCGCAGCGGGGCCGCAACAACCCGATCGCAGGTCGGTCAGTTTGTGTTTTGGTCTTCGCATACAGCGTTCGCGCAACGCTGAACAGCCGAGCGCTTAGCGGCAACCGCGTTCCTGAGCACATGCGGCGGACGGCGGGCAATAACTCAGTCAGCCATATATGCGTCGAGTGTCTGGTTGAAATGGCAGATGCGACTTTCCTGATAGCGTGAGAGCGTGACGCCCGTCTTGCGCGTCGTTCGCAGTCCGCGCTGAATGCGCTTCAGGTTATCAGTGTCCTGATCCGCGAGCATGGCCGCCGATCCGAGCTCCGTCGCCGTCGACCACGGCTCGTCTTCGCCGAGCCAATGGACGACCGCGGGTTCAGGATGGCTGCCGTCCGGCGACTTCGCAAATAGGTACATGATCTCCATGATACAGCGCTCCTGATCGTCGCCGTAGGGGCGGAAGCGATAGCACAGCGGTAAGGAGTATCCGCCCTCCGGAAATTCGGAGCTGGCCGCGCAGACCTGCTTTCGGATATGCCGTCTCGACGGACCGAGGCGAGCAGATCAATGCGAGCGCCAACCATCTCCGCATCGTTGCTTGCTGCTCGAACCGGAGCGCGGGACATTGGCAACGTCGAGACCGACGTCATCCTGACCCACCTGCTTCAAGTGTTCTCCGAGCACCGCCTATCCGAGCATCTCGCCTTCAAGGGCGGCGCAATGCTGAGAAAGATGATGTTTGGTCTGCATGGGCGCTTGTCCGCCCAAATCAAGGCATTGGCTCTATCTCTGAAACAGAGCAAAGCTCACTCGGCAGAAACCTATAAGAAGCGGCCGGGAGGAGAGATCGCATGCGGAATTCAACCACCGCGATTGCCGGGATACTTGCTTTATTGCTTGCCATATCGGCGTCCGGGCGGGCGCAGTCTCCCGCCCCTCCCCAGAAGGCCGCCGCAGGCAAGTGGGCGAGTTCGCAGCAAGCAACGGCGGGCGAATGGAACAGTTACGGAGGGACGAATTGGAGCCAGAAATACGCTCCGCTTGACCAGGTGACGAAGGACAATTTCAAGGATCTGAAAGTCGCCTGGACCTGGAGCTCGCCCGACCACGAGCTCCTCACCAAGATACCGCCCTACCCCGAGCAGCCGCTTCACGCGAACGGCATGAAGGCGACGCCGCTCCTGGTCAAAGGCGTGATGTATGTCAGCACCGGGTTGGGGCAGATCGCAGCGCTCAACCCGACAACCGGCGAGATCAAGTGGCTCTATAATCCGGAGGCCTACAAGGACGGAGCGCAAGCTGACGTGCTCGGCTGGCAAAGCCGCGGCGTGGCATATTGGACCGATGGCAAGGACGACGAGCGGATCCTGATGGGTACGCTGGATGGCTATCTCATTGCCGTGGACGCCAAAACAGGCAAACCGATCCCGAGTTTTGGCGCCAACGGCAAGGCAGACCTGACGCCTGCGATCCGCGGAGCAAACCGGCACGCGGTGCATCTGGTGAACGGGGAGCGGCACTTCATTTCGGTCGACTCGCCGCCGGTGATGGTGCGCGACACGGTTGTTGTGGGCGCGACAATGTCGGACCGCACCCCGATACAGGAATGGCCTCCAGGAGACGTGCAGGCGTTTGACGTGCGGACGGGCAAGTTGAAATGGGTCTTCCACGTGATCCCCAAGGACGGGGAGTACGGCGCCAACACCTGGAAGAACCATTCAAACCGCTACACCGGCAATGGTAACGTCTGGTCGATGCTGAGCGGCGACGATGAGTTGGGATATGTCTATCTGCCGACCACCACGCCCAACAGCGACTATTGGGGCGGCGCACGAAAGGGCGATGGCCTGTTTGCCGAATCGATCGTCGCGGTCGACGTCGAGACCGGCAAACGCGTCTGGCACTTCCAGGCCGTGCATCACGGAATATGGGACTATGATTTTCCGGCGGCGCCGACGCTGGTTGACGTGACCGTCGATGGCAAGAAGATCAAGGCATTGGCGCAAGCCAGCAAGCAGGCCTTCTTGTACGTGTTCGATCGTGTGAGCGGGAAGCCATTGTGGCCGATCGAGGAGCGTCCCGTCCCCAAGTCGGATGTGCCGGGCGAGGAGACGTCGCCGACACAGCCGTTTCCGACCAGGCCGCTCGCATTTGACCGACAGGGGATGAGTGAGGATGACGTCCTCGACTTCACCCCGGAACTCCATGCTCAGGGGCTTGAAATCCTCTCGCACTACCGGCACGGCGGCTTGTTCACGCCGCCCTCACTTTACCGCAAGGACGGAAGTTGGGGGACGATCGAGCTTCCCGGCGACGGCGGCGGCGCCAACTGGAGCGGCTCGGGGGCCGATCCCGAGACGGGATACATCTACGTCCCGTCGCGGACGAACCCTGCCATGCCAACGCTGACGCCGCTGCCAAAACAGCTGTCCGCATGGCCAACCTTGGAGCCGCTGGAGGGCACCCCGCTACCCTACGTGCCCCAGGGCAAGATCGGTCCGGCAAGCATCCATCCAGACCATCCTCCTCCGCCCAGTGGCCCGCTAGGATTGCCTCTGGTGAAGCCGCCCTACAGCCGGATGACCGCTTACAACCTGAATACGGGCGATATCGCCTGGCAGGTTGCCACCGGAAATGGGGCTGAGAGAGTTCGGAGCAATCCAGCCCTGAAGGGCCTCAATCTGCCTCCTCTCGGCGGCCAGGGTGGATCGGGCGGCGTGCTCGTCACCAGGAATTTGCTGATCTACGGGCTCGTCGGATCCGGCGCCCCCGGCGAGGGACCAGGCAAACTGGTGGCCTACGACAAGAAGACCGGAGCGACGCTTGCCGAGGTCCCGCTCCCCGCCGCTCCGCTCGGAACGCCGATGACTTATCTTGCGGGAGGCAAGCAGTACATCGCACTGACATTGCAAGGCGGTCAGTTGGTCAGCTTGGCGTTGGGGCCTGCAAGTCAAACGCCTTCCTTCGCACTGGCGTCAGCAGCCGCTCAACCTGGCGCCCTGCCGGCCGGCCCGGGGCGCGACGCCGTGACAGTGATTTGCTCGAGCTGTCATGCGCCGAACCTTGTTGCATCGATGCGGCTGGACCGGCCTGGCTGGGACAATCTCGTTCGAGAGATGATCGATCGCGGAGGCGCCGCGACGTCGCAGCAGCTCCAAGAAGCCATCGACTATCTGTCCGCCAACTTTGCGCGGTGAGTTCAATCGGTCAGTGCAACACGTACCTTGATATGGGAACGTGGAGCGATGGCGATGAGGCGAAAGCAACGCAGGATAATGATAACAGGGGCTGCCGCCGAGCTCCATTGACCATCAGCCCGCCGAACCGGGGCACACTAGAATTCCTGAAGGCCTGGCTGCCGTTTCGGCGCAACGTCGCCACAGCTAGACACTCGGCTGACTGGTCGGAGTGGATCGCCGCGGCGCCACCCTTGACCTCAGAGGGGCGGATACCCCCCCGCCTCTTCAACCGCTGTTCTCGGTGTCGACTTGAATCAGCCGCTTCGCACGGGTCAGTGCGAAGCCCCTCCCAGGCCAAGCAACACGCTGTAGACTTGCACGCCCCCTAGATTGAACAGCAGGTGAAACACGATCATCGTGTACAGGTTCTTCCTCAATTGCATCACCAGCCCAAAGAATATGAAGGGCACGATGAGCGGCCAGGACTGCGGTATCTGCCAAAGGTGATAGGCGCAGAAGAGCACCGAATTCACGAACCAGTTGAAGCGGCCCAGGAATGCGGTCTTCCGCATCAGATAGCCGCGAAAGTAGACCTCCTCGCCAACAAAATTTCCGATCAGCATGAGGAGCATCAGCAGGAGCGGCGCGCCGTAGAAGGCTTCGTTACTCGCGAACATACTGTAGGACGGGATGCGAAACAGCGGTACGGACGACAGCCAGGACTGAAACGGCTCATAGAGTGTCAGCATGTACGGAAGCGACAGGATCACCGCTGAGGGCAAAGGCGACTGGCGCGACGACCAGAACTTCCTTGAACGAGAACCGGTTGAGGCTCAGGAAACGGAAAACCTCGGCCCACTTCAACTTTTCATGCCAACGTAGCATCAGGATTGGAACCGCCAGGTGCCAGCACAGCGTGAATGCGATGAACATCGCGTACTGAAAGCTATAGCCAGAAAGCCCAAGGGCGCTTGACAGCGCTTTGTGCACCGGCTCGATATTAACGAGCGCATAGGCCGCCACACTCGGGATCAGGTACGCCACGTGGTAGAAGATGCGCCCGCCCGGCATCTTGGCCTGATACTCCTCGGAATACCGGGAATAGGTCTCGTCGCTTATGTTGAAGGTAGACACTCGGATTCGCCTCCAGTCGTGATGCCAGTTGGATCAATGACGTGAGGGTTGCAGGCGATGCCGGCTCTTTGGCTCGGCGAGGCTGAAAACTCCTGATCGATTCCGAACCAAATTCGCGAGTATGCGCGCTCTAGCGGGGGCGAGCTGCTGGGGGTCGTGAACCAGAGTTTTTCAGCGCCAAATGTCGCACCGGTCCAGCACAAGCGGCCGACTGTCCGGGCTATTTCGGCATCGATTGATGCGCGCCTCTGTTCAGTGAATCTGAAAAAGCCTGATCGAATTTGGATTCAGACAGGGTTTTCGGGAGTAGCCGCCAGGGCAGAGCGCCTCCACTCTGTGGGAGTTGACCCGATGGCCGCACGGAAGGCGCGATTGAATGGGCTGAGGGAGCCGAACCCCAGGTCAAAGGCGATGCTCGCTATGGTAACGCTCGCTTGCGCGGGATCAGCCAGGCGAGCCTTGGCTGCCTCGATACGATAGCCGTTCACAAAATCCGCAAAATTGCGGTGCCCCAGCCGGACGTTGATCAGCCGGCGCAGGCGGTGTTCCTGTGTTCCCAACTCGTGCGCGACCGCGGCGATGCTCAAGCCATCCTTGCGCCACCCATCGGCTTTCATGAACGCCGTCAATTTCGCGAGCAATATCCGATCGGCGGCAACCAGTTTCGCGTCGAACACCGCCTCCGCGCCGGCAGAAGGCTCGCCAAGAGCGACCGTTCCCCGCTGTAGAGGAACTGGCTTCGCGAAGACCGGGCCCCTCCCTCGCCTCAAGCAGAACACTTCCCATCGCCAGCGCCAGCACAGAAACTGCGAAGGCGCCAAAGTTCCCTCCAACTGTAAGCTGCGCCTCTCCACCCCCAAGCCAATGCAGCGCGCCTGCGGCGCCTTGGGCTGCCGCAAAAAGAGCGCCAATACCCAGGATCACAAACCGGGATATGCGGCGCCCATCCACAAGGTCGCCGCGCCAGCTCCGGATGATGAGGTAGACTGCGTGCAGGCAAATGGCCGCTGCGGCGATGTTGAAGGTCGCGAGCACCGCTGGGTTGGCGCCAACCGAGGTCTTGGTTATGGCGAGGCCCGACAGGAGCAACAGGGCCGCCGGCGCAAACACCAGCCAGCGAAGCGGGCGATCCAGGAAAACACAAACGACGAATGCCCAGAAGCAACCCGCTGCGGGAAAAGCAAGCCAAAGAAAAACTTGTGGAATACCGAGCAGGCTCGCCCCCTGCTCCGACTCCCTGAGCACCCAGCAGGCGGCGGCGCTCAAGCAGGTGAGAATTGTGGTAACCTTGGCGCCTCGGCTGAGCTCGCTTCGCCAGGCAACCAATGCTGTTACAACAAACGCACCAACGGCAATCCCCTGAAACAACGGCGCTGTCATGCCAGGCATTTTTTACGCTCCACACGATGGCCAACAGGTATTAGATGTCGTGGGCGGATTGTGGGAGGCCTAAGTTATTTCTGGATCCGAAGGACGCATCGGCGTATCGGAGGCGTGCGCGACCAGGCACCTAGCGTCGCTGTTGCAGTGGCGGTCCCCGCGTCGAAGTCTTTTCGGTCAGGGTCATCGACTAGGTTCGGAAGTGACCCGTTGAATGACTGCGATGGGCGGTAGGCTCAACCGGTCGACGCAACACACGCGTTAGATCGCTCTGCTGGTGTTTGGAAAGTCCAGCGTTTTCCTTGCCGATTGCAGTCGTTTGGTCGGATGACAGTTGATGGCGGGTCCCGCCGGCGGCTATGACAACTTCCGTTTCGAAGCTGAGACAATCTTGACAATGTTTCACGTCCGGTGCCGGCTCCGCCACAAATAGATCTAATCAGAGCGGCGTGCTGTGCCACGACCGCCGGGGGAAACGGCATGTGTGGACTTCTTGGCGGAATTGCACGCAAACCCATCGCGCGTGAACGCATCCAGAAAGCGCTGCACGTTCTCGACCATCGCGGCCCCGACGGTCAGGGACAATGGAGCGACGGCCGCTACTTCCTCGGGCACACCCGCCTCTCGATCATCGGCCTCAACAATGGCGATCAACCGATGTCGAACGCAGAGGGCGACGTCCACCTCGCCGTCAACGGCGAATTCTACGGCTACACGAGGGTCCGTGAGGAGCTCCGAGCCAAGGGCGCCAAGTTCAAGACAGAGTCAGACAGCGAGATCGCGCTGCACCTTTATCTGCAGCACGGCATGCGTGGGACGGAACAGCTTCGTGGCGAATTTGCCGTCCTGATTGCCGACCAGCGCCGCGATATCATGATCGCAATTCGCGACCGCTTCGGCATCAAACCGCTTTTCTACACCGTTACACCTGAAGGCGTATTCTTCGCATCCGAGATCAAGGCGCTGCTGGCGCTCGGCGCGCCCGCCGTGTGGGACACGGAAGCCGCGTGGCAGGATCTCTTCATCGTTCGCAACCACGAGCGCACGATGTTTGCCAACATCCGCTCCGTGCCGCAGGGTTGCTATGTGATCGCGCGCGGCCATGACGTGCAAGTCTACCGCTACTGGGACTGGGATTTCCCCACCACGGAAGAAACCGCCGCGGACAGGCGCTCGGAAGCCGATGTCGTCGCCGGCTTCCGGGATGTTCTGGGCGATGCGGTACGCGAGCGGATGGTGGCCGATGTCGAGGTCGGCTGTTATCTCAGCGGCGGGATTGATTCTTGCGCCGTCCTCGGCCTCGCCCAGCGCCACATGACCCGCCCCATCCGGGCCTACACGCTCGCCTTCGACGACGCGATGTGGGACGAAAGCCCCATCGCGAAGAAGCAGGCCGCATTCGTCGGCGCAACCTACCACCAGGTGCCCGTCACACGGCAGGCGCTCGCCGACGTCTATTCCGACGCGGTCTGGCATTCCGAGACGCCGATGGTGAACGGCCACGGCGCCGCCAAATTCCTGCTCAGCAAGGCAGTGCGCGACGCGGGCCTGAAAGTCGTCTTCACCGGCGAGGGATCGGACGAGCTGCTCGGCGGCTACGCCACCTTCCGGCGCGACGCGCTGCTACATCACCCCAATGGGCGCTCGAAACAGGAAACCGAAGCGCTGATCACGCAGATGTTCGAGGCCAATGCCGCAACCCGCTCCATCTTTATGCAACAAGCCGCGGAGAATCCAATGTTCGCCGAGGTCGTGAATCGCCTCGGCTATCTGCCCTCCTTCATCGAGACCTTCGGCGCAATGGGCGCTGCGAGCGTGGCCTGGCTACGTGACAACGTGGTCCGGTTCGTGAAAGGCAAGTCGGTCTATGCCGACGTGCTCGACAGCCTTCCCCTCTCGATGGCAGTGGCCGGGCGCGACCGGCTGCACCAGGGGCTATACGTCAACTCCAAGACTCACCTTGCGAACTTCATCCTCACCTTCCTTGGCGACCGGATGGAGATGGCGCATTCGATCGAAGGGCGCGTGCCTTTCCTGGACCACCATGTCGCTCACTATGCTGCGCGCATTCCGATCGCCATGAAGATCAAGGGCTATCGCGAAAAGCATGTTCTGCGCGAAGCAGCAAAGGATGTGCTCATCGAAGAGGTTTACAACCGCGAGAAACATCCCTTCACCGCGCCTCCTGCCAGCCATGGGGACCCCATGATGACGATGCTGGGCGACGTCCTTGCATCGCGCGCGCTGGATGAACAACCTATCTTCGATCCCGCAAAGGCGCGAAAAGCATTCCAGGAAATGCAGACCTGTTCGCCTGACCAGCGGCCGGCCTATGAGGGGCGCATCCAACGCGTCGTCTCGACAGCGCTGATGCACCAACGGTTCGGGATGTCGTCGGAGCTTGCGCTTTAGGTCACCCTATGCGCTGCGCGCAACGTTGACTCCTTAGGGGCGGGGTATCGCCGTTGTACGGTCAACAACCCCTGGGCTTCGAAGCGCCATCAGAGCGACCAGTGGTTTGTGCCAACCGGTTGAGACCGCCGCCGAAGATGCCGTTCATCGGGTGAGCGCCATGCGACCGAAATGGGCCGGGTCCGGCCCTATCAAGCATCACGAAGGAACGACCGGGCGGCCCCAAACCGGGCAGTCTCAGCCAGCGAGCCGACGCTGCCTGTTTTCGCGAAGACGGCCAATGCGCGAACTGACCCGATCAGATCGCCAGATTGCCTCAGATAGCCGCAGGAGCGCTCTTGCTCGGGAAGAATGACAGCCAAAACGCCTGCGCCACGAACCCAGCGAAGGCCAGCGCCCCGACCCCGAACACGACGTCGCCCGGCACCCGAGCCCAGACCAGCATCTCCATCACCTGCCCATGGATCACTTCGGCGCTGCGGGCGTAGGCGTAGTCGTGCGTGAAGCTGGCATAAGTCTGCCACAGGCCCTGCGGCAGGAGGGAAAGGAACACCATCATGCCGAGGCCGACATTGAGGCACCAGAAGCTCACCGCCAGCAGCTTATTGTTCCATCGCGCCGGATCCGTGAACCCTCGCATGCAGAACAGCGTCAGGCCCAGCCCGAGCATACCGTAAACCCCGAACAAAGCCGCGTGGGCATGGGTCGCCGTCGTGTTCAACCCTTGCATGTAATAGAGCGCAAGCGGTGGATTGATGAGGAAACCGAAGAGCCCGGCGCCGAGCAGGTTCCAGACCAGCACCGAGGAAAAGAACATGAAAGGCCAGTGATAGGCCTTCTGCCAATCGAACAGGCCTTCGTGCTTGGCTCGGCTGTAGGCCTCGAAGCCGACGACCATGAGCGGCACGACTTCGAGCGCCGAGAACACGCTGCCAAGCGCGATGACGGCAACCGGCGTTCCGCTGAAATAGAGGTGGTGGAACGTACCAAGCACGCCGCCGCCGAGGAAGATGATGGTCGCCACCAGGACAGAAGTCGTGGCCACCGAGACGCGAACCAGTCCCATGCGGACCAGTAGGGCGGAGACGATAGCGGTCGCGAACACCTCGAACACGCCCTCGACCCAGAGGTGCACCACCCACCAGCG
>JANMWT010000479.1:0-7702 GCA_031394145.1 Alphaproteobacteria bacterium
GCCAAGACCGAAGACAAGTCGCTGTAATCGACCGGCACATCTGATCGACCCCGGCTTCTGATCGACCTGGGCCTCCGATCGACCAGGTCTAGAGCGTCATCTGGGTCTGCGTCGGCGTGCAGACGGCGATGACTGTGTCGCCGGATTTCGCGGGGCCACGAAAGTTGGTCTTGCTTTCCAGGGTCGTAGTGCCGTTGGCGCCCTCGGCCAGGTTTCGGAACGCGCCCATGGCGCCAAGCGTGTCGGCGATCGACATCGTCGCCCCGCCATGCAGGCCGCCCATCGGGTTGCAATGCTCCGGTCGCACCGCAAGCTTTGCCTCGATGCGGTCATCAGCCACCGTGATCAGTTCGATGCCCAGCAGACTCGCGAACGGAATGCGATCAATCGGGGCGTTGAGGTTATCGCTCAATCGAGGAGGGCTCCGGTCCATGAATTGTCATTGGGCGCCGACATAGGCGTCGATCGCGGCAAGATGGCCGCTGATCGCTTCGCTGGGGAGGAATGACCCCAAAAAGCTGTTGCGGGCTAGCTGCACGATCTCGGACCGCGTGAGATCCAGGGCTTCGGCTGTTCGTAAATAGTTGTCGGCGACATAGCCGCCAAAATAGGCCGGATCGTCGGAGTTGCAGGTGGCGCGCAAACCCAGCTCAAGCATCCGCTTCATCGGATGATCCTTTAGATCATGGACGAGGCAAAGCTTGAGATTGGAGAGCGGGCAGACGGTCAGCGTCATGCCCTCGGCGACAAGACGCGTTGTCAGGGCCCGATCCTCGAGTGCACGATTGCCGTGGTCGAGGCGGTCGACCTGCAGAAGATCAAGCGCCTCGTAGACGTAAGCTGGCGGTCCCTCCTCGCCGGCATGAGCGCAAAGTTTGAGGCCGCGGGCCTTCGCCGCTGCAAACACACGCGCGAATTTCGAGGGCGGATGACCGATCTCGGATGAATCGAGACCGACGCCAGCCATTCGGTCAAGCCAAACTTCGGCCGCTTTCAGCGTCGCGAAGGCGGCGTCTTCCTCAAGATGCCGGAGGAAGCAGAGGATCAGCTTCCCGCTGATCCCGTAACGCTCCCGGGCCTCTCCGATGCCGGCGAGCAGGCCGTCGGCGGCGATCGAAAACGGCAGGCCGCGATCGGTGTGGGTCTGCGGATCGAAGAAGATTTCAGCGTGGCGTCCGCCATCGGCATGGAGGCGCGCAAAATAGGCGAGTGCGAGATCGCGGAAATCCGCTTCGGTCCGCAGCACCTGCGCGCCCTGATAATAGATGTCGAGAAAGTCCTGAAGGTTCGAGAACCCATAGGCTGCCCTCACCTCCTCCACCGATTTGAACGGCAGAGCGATCCGGTTGCGTCGCGCAAGGTCGAACATCAACTCGGGCTCGAGGCTGCCCTCGATATGCAGATGGAGCTCGGCCTTGGGCAGGCCGCGAATGAAACTGGCGAGGTCGGTCATCGATTTTCCCATCGGTCGGCCACCGCAGACTAGCGACGCCGCCGCGATCGGGCCACAGGCGTTGGCGCGCCTTTCATGTCCGGGCTATGCTTGGACGTCAGACGGGACTTGTGCATCAGACTGGCCCGAGGCAGCCGATGCGGGTCGCAACCCTGGCGCTTGTGCTTGCCGGCGATCTCGCGCCCCGGCCGCGCCGCGATCAAACCAGCCGCGCCGCGATCGACCCAGCCGCGCCGCGATCGACCCAGCCGCGCAGCGATCTATCCAGCACGCCGCGCCAGGCGCCGACGTTTGGCCAGTTTCTGTCGACTGGTCTCAAGCGCGGGGTTTGGCAGGCGCCTCTGGTTGCCGCTCTTGGGGGCTGGTCTTGGGGGCTGGTCTTGGGGACGACTTTCAGGCCGCCTGATAGAGTGCAAACTCTTCGGCCACGGCCTTGCCGGCGGCCGGACGCGCGAAGACGCGCTTTTGGTGGGCTTCGACATTCGGGAATGACTTGAGATCGATCGGCAGAGCCCGCGTCCAGTTGGAGACGACCGCAAGATAGGCGTCTGCAACCGTGAACTGGTCGGTGAGCCAGGTCCGGCCCGCAAGCTCGCCGTCGATCCAGGCGAAGGTCTTCAGCGCCTTCTCTTTCAAGAACGCCTTGGTCTCCTCAGGCGTCTTTGGCGACAGCATCACGCCGAGCACGCCGACATGCAGCTCGGAATTGATCAGCGCCAGCCATTTGCGCATCCGCACGCGCTCGCGGCTCGTCGGCGCGAGCCCAGCGTGAGGCGCAAGGTCGGTGATATATTCGAGCACTGCGACATTCTCGGTCAGGAGTTCGCCGTCATCGGTTCGCAACGCCGGCACCTGGCCGCGCGAATTGATGGCGAGGAAGTCCTTGCCATCCGACGTCGTCTTGTCCTTGACCTTGATGTAGGTGGCGGCAAGTCCCGCCTCATAGAGGGCAATGCGCGAGGCAAGCGAACAGGCAAGCGGGGAGAAATAGAGGTCCATGGCGGCTGGCTCCGGAGAGGATTGGCGTTTCTAGTCGTCTTCTTGATCCATCGGCTTTGGCGTCTGGCTTTTTGTACTGGATCGCATAGATTAACCGGCGTCAAGGATTTTGTTCGATATGGTACAAAAAAAGAAAACCACTTCTGCTCCGGCAGCGCGGCCTCCGACGCAGAGCCAGGAGGGTGCGCCCGCGCGCACCCGCGGCCGGCCAAAAGAGTATGATCGCGCCGACGCGTTGAAGCGGCTGCGCGATCTCTTCTGGGTCAAGGGCTATGCCGCAACCTCGCTCGACGACCTCGCCGAGGCGGCAGGCATGAACCGCCCCTCGCTTTACGCCGCCTTCGGCGACAAGGAGGCGATGTATCTCGCGGCTCTGAAGATGCAGAGCGAACTCCTGGTCACGGCCGTCGCCGGAGCGGTTGCGCTCGACATGAAGCTCAAACTCTTCCTCGATCTCTTTTTTGAGCGCTGCATCGACAGCTATCTTGCCGGTGCGAATGGGCCGCGTGGCTGTTTCCTGGTCGGTACGGCGCTGACCGAGAGCCTGACGCGCGAGGACGTCGGCGAGGTGGTGCGCAGCGCCTTTGGCCGCTGTGACGATCTGATCGAGGCTCGCTTCGAGCGGGCGAAAGCGGCGCGCGAGCTGCCGAAAACGGCAGATTCACGGGCGTTGGCCATGCTGGTCTCTTCCACCATGCACGAACTTGCCATGCTGGCGCGGGCGGGCGCCAAACGCCCCGCCCTCGCTCAACGCGCCGCACTGGCCGCGAAATTGGCGAGCGGCTGAGCCCCTTGCGCTGACCTCGGGTCAGCAGGCAAGGCTGGACGCCAGGGAGTTAGCCGCCATGCCGATAAAGACCCGCATCACCGACATGCTTGGTATCGAGAAGCCGATCATTCAGGCCGCGATGGGCTGGATTGCGCGGGCGCCCCTTTCCTCCGCCGTCTCCAACGCGGGCGGCATGGGCATCATCGAGACCTCTTCGGGAGAACTCGAAGCGATCAAGCTCGAGATTCTCAGGATGAGGGAACTCACCGACAAGCCGTTCGGCGTCAACGTCGCGCAGGCCTTTATCCGCGACCCTGGCATCATCCAGTTCGTCATTGACCAGGGGGTGAAGTTCGTCACCACCTCGGCCGGCGACCCGATGAAATACACCGCCACGCTGAAGGCCGCCGGCCTCACCGTTTTTCACGTCGTCCCCAATCTTCAAGGTGCGCTGCGCGCCGTGGCGGCCGGCGTCGACGGGCTGATTGTCGAGGGCGGCGAAGGCGGCGGTTTCAAGAACCCGAAGGACGTCGCCTCGATGGTGTTGATCCCGCAAGTCTGCGAGCAGGTGAAGGTTCCGGTCGTCGCGGCCGGCGGCATCATGGACGGGCGGACCATGGCGGCGGCCTTCGCGCTGGGCGCCGAGGGCGTGCTGATGGGCACGCGCATTCTGTCGTCAAGCGAGAGCCCCGTGCACGCCAACTGGAAGCGGGCGATCATCGACGCCGACGCCACTGACACTGTTTTCCTCAACCGCACGGGTCCAGGGCCTGCCCTGCGCGCCTTGCGCACCGAGCGCACCACGCGGATCGAGAAAGAAGGCTCGCCCGCCATCTTCAGCGAATTTGCGCGCACTCAGGAGGTCTATTTCGGTGGCGATCTCGAAGCCGGCATCGCCCTCACCGGCCAGGTGGCGGGCCGTATCCACGAGGTAAAGCCGGTGGCGCAGATTTTCGATGAGACGATGGCGGGATTCGACGCGGCCGTGAGCCGGCTGAATTCAGTGAGAACGGGCCGCGCTTCGGCGTAAGTGGTCGGACAGACGGGGTGTTTGATGCGAGACTTATATCGGGGTTGGCCGGCGCGCCTGCTTCTGGGGATGGTTTCAGGGCTGCTTGCCGCGGCCTGCTCGACGATGACGCCGGGACGCGACGCTATGTCTGCCGCGTCCGGCCTGCATTCCCTCTACATGCTGTCCGATGCGACCTCGCGCTCGATAAGCCCGGAGAATCCGACGGGTGAAAAAGCGATGGGCGCCCGCGCAACGATCGCGGATGGGAGCGCCGGCCGCGCCGCGCGCAACCTTGGAGAGGGCTGGAAGGTCAACCCCTTTGTGGTGATCAATCCAGGCTCAACCTGGACCCTGGGCGAGGGATCGGGATCGGGCGTCATCAAGCACATCTGGATGACGCTCGGCGGCGCGACGGACTATCGCTCGGCGATTCTTCGTATCTATTGGGACGACGAAGCCACGCCGTCGGTTGAGGTTCCCGTCGGCGATTTCTTTGCGTCCGGCTGGGGCAAGGGAAACGAACCGATCATCAATTCCGCGGCCGTTGCAGTGAACCCAGGCAGCGGCTTCAACGCATTCTGGCCAATGCCGTTTCGCCGCAAGTTTCGTGCGACCCTGGAGAACCGCAGCGACAAGCGGTTAGTCGCCTTCTACACGCTCGATTACTCGCTCGAGCGGGTCCCCCGCGACGCAGCTTATTTCCATGCGCAGTTCCGGCTGGCCAACCGCCTCAAGGCCGGGGACGTCTTCACCATCCTCGATGGCGTCAAAGGCACGGGACAGTATGTCGGAACTTACCTTGGCCATGGCGCTTTCAGCCCTGGCTGGTGGGGCGAAGGCGAGGTCAAGTTCTACATCGACGGAGACGCCGATCATCCCACCATCAATGGCACGGGAGAGGAGGATTATTTCCTCGGCTCTTATGACTACGACAAGGTGAATGCATCCGGGAAACGGCACGAGACCGCGTTCTCAAGCCTGTATTCCGGATTCTATCCGGTCCGGGACATCGACTGGCAGACCGAATATTTTCGCGCCGGCGCCGAACGCCGCAACGGCGAGTATCGCTGGCACATCGTCGATCCGATCAGGTTCAAGGATGGTCTCAGGGTGACAATCCAGAACCTCGGCTGGACGGGCGCAAAGCAAACTGCCGTCGTGGGTAATGGAACTTATCTTCCGCTGGCGGACTACCTTGCCTCGGTCGCCTTCTGGTACCAGACCGAACCCCATGCGCCCTTCCCGCTGTTGCCGAGCGACAGGGAACTGGCCTTGCCGCCGCTGGCCGCACCGCAATAAAACGCGCCGCATGCCGAGCTAGGCGGCCGGCGCCGCGTCCGCGACAAAGCCTTTCCAGGTGCGCATGTAGCCGACAAAGGCCTCACCCAGCCCTTCGCCGCGAAGATAGTCCGCTGAGGCCGGCAGCGGCGTCGGGGTGAAGTCCGCATCGGCGGCGATCCGTTTCGGGAAATCATGGTGCAGGATCGCGGCGCGACCAATCACAACGAAATCGAGCCCGGCCTCCATCGCCCGCCGGCACGCCGCGCCCGTGGTGATCTTGCCAGCCGCGCCGAGACGGACCTTGCCGCGCTCCAGCCCGGTGAAGAATGACATCAGGCTGCGGCCCTTCAGCGCCTCTTCTTCGGGTTCCTTGAAGGCGTCCCAGAGCGACATGTCGAGATACTCGATCCTGTCCTCGCGCATCAGGCGCTGGGCGATCGAAGCGATCTCTTCGAGCTTCAGGCCAAAGCGCTCTGGCGACAGCCTGACGCCGAGGCTGAAATCCCGGCCGCACGCGGCGCGCACGCCGTCGACGAGTTCGAACAGCAGACGTGAGCGGTTCTCCAGAGATCCGCCGTACTGATCCTCGCGCCGATTGATCTCCGGGCTCAGGAACTGACAGAGCAGATAGCCATGCGCGCCATGAAGCTCGACGCCGTCGAACCCCGCGCGTTCGCAGCGCACGGCAGCAGCGATGAAAGCGTCGCGGGTCGCAAACACCTCTTCCAGGGTCATGCCCCGCGCACCGGTTTCGGGATTGTCGGACGGGCACAGCGGCGCAGCGCCGGTCAGTGCGCTCGGCGAGCGCATGCCGGCATGGTGGAGCTGTGCGACGGCGTGGGTCTCGACCGCCCGCAGCGCCGTGGCAAGACGCGTCAGCCCCGCAAGGTGCCGGTCGTCATAGACGCCAAGCTGGCCGGCAAAGCCCTGCCCGGATTTCTGGATGGATGCGGCGCACGTCATGGTCAGAGCAAAGCCGCCCTCGGCGCGCATGGTAAGCCAGCGAAATTCATCGTCGCTGAGCACGCCGTCGGCATGACTTTGCAGGTTGGTCAGCGGCGCGAGCATGAACCGGTTTTTCAGGGCCGGGCCGCGCTTGAGCGGCAGGGGGTCGAACAAGGAGGCCATCAAGCAAAGTCCTTTGGGAGGGCAGTTTGCTAGGCCATACCACGCCTGACCGCGCGGGCTGAAGGCCTGCTGTTGCAGCCGGATCGGCCTCAGTGCTTGCAGCCGCGCGGCTGCCCGCGCATATAGCGCCTCATGAGCGCCAAGCCCCGCACCTTGTACGACAAGATCTGGGACGACCATGTCGTCCATTCCGACGCGGCCTCGGGCGAGACGCTGCTTTATATCGACCTTCACCTCATCCATGAGGTCACAACCCCGCAGGCCTTCGCAGGCCTGAAGGCGGCGGGTCGCAAGGTGCGCCGGCCAGACCTGACGCTGGCCGTCGCCGACCACAACACGCCGACCGAAGGCCAGGCCAAAGGCATGGCCGGCGTGACCGATCCTGAAGCCCGCGAGCAGCTCGAGACCCTTGCCCGCAACGTGAAGGAACACGCCATCGAATTCTTTCCGATGGGCGACATCAACAACGGCATCGTCCATGTCGTCGGCCCCGAGCAGGGTCGAACACAGCCGGGAATGACCGTGGTGTGCGGCGACAGCCACACCTCGACGCATGGCGCCTTTGGCGCGCTTGCCCATGGCATCGGCACCTCCGAAGTCGAACACGTCCTGGCGACGCAGACGCTGCGCGCGCGCAAGATGAAGAACATGGCGGTAAGGGTGGAGGGCGAGTTTCGCCCCGGCGTCGGTGCGAAAGACCTCGCCCTGCACCTGATCGCCATCATCGGCGCCAATGGCGGCGCCGGCCATGTCATCGAATACACGGGCTCGGCGATCCGCAGCCTGTCGATGGAAGCGCGGATGACGTTATGCAATCTCTCGATCGAAGGCGGCGCGCGCGCCGGCCTGATCGCACCGGATGACATCACCTTCGCCTGGATGAAGGGTCGCCCGTCGGTTCCAAAAGGCGGACAGTGGGAGACCGCCGTCCTGATCTGGTCGCAGCTGAAGTCGGACGATGAGGCGCACTGGGACGAGATCATCGTGCTTGACGCCGCGAATGTACCGCCCACCATCACGTGGGGCACCAGCCCGGAACAGGCGACCGCGCTCACCGGAG
>JANMWT010000507.1:0-3928 GCA_031394145.1 Alphaproteobacteria bacterium
CGATTTAGCCCAAGGCCGCACCGCGAGCAGACCTATACAGGGGCGATTTTTGCCGTCAAGCAAAGTCTGGCTCGAAACAGAGGCCTAGCGCCTTGAATACACAAGGTAATGAGCCGCGCATCGGGTTGGGATATTACGCCGCAGTCTCGATCAAGTCCGGCTAGGCGGCGGCGAGGCGCTCGGCGAGCTGCAGGTCGACCGACACGAGCCGCGAAACGCCGCGTTCCTCCATCGTGACCCCGTAAAGCCGGTCCATCCGGGACATCGAGACGGCGTTGTGGGTGATGATGATGAAGCGCGTGTCGGTGCGCTGGCGCATCTCGGCCAGGAGCTGGCAGAAGCGATCGACATTGGCGTCATCGAGCGGCGCATCGACCTCGTCGAGCACGCAGAGCGGCGAGGGACGGGACAGGAAAACGGCAAAAATCAGGGCCGTGGCGGTCAAGGCCTGTTCTCCGCCCGACATCAGCGACAGGGTTCCGAGCCGCTTGCCCGGAGGTGAGGCGTAGATTTCGAGGCCGGCATCGAGAGGGTCCTCGCTCTCGGTCAGGCGCAGCTCGGCTTCCCCGCCATTGAACAGAGCGACGAACAAGGACTTGAAGTGGCCGTTCACCGCCTCGAACGCCTCGAGCAGGCGCGAGCGGCCTTCCTGGTTCAGCGCCTCGACGCCTTCGCGCAGCCGGGCGATGGCGGCGACCAGATCATCGCGCTCTTCGATCTGTAGGCCCATGCGGCCGGCGATCTCGGCGAGCTGGTCGTCGGCCTCCATGTTGACGGCGCCGAGCCCGTCGCGGTCGCGACGCAACTGGGCGAGGCGGGCGTCAAGCCCGATCGGATCGGCTTTCGCTGCATCGAGGCGGGTTGCAGCCTCATCGGACGCAAGCGCCGCCATTGCCTGCGCCACCATGGTTTCGAGTTCCTCCAGCTCGCGGCCGAAGGCGGATCGTGCGGTCTCGGCGATCTCGGATTCGCGTCGGATGACGGCTTCAAGCCGCGCCTCGCTGCGGGCCAGCGCTTCGCGCGCGGCGGAGGATTGCTCGCGCGCGGCGCGGCCGGCGAATTCGGCGTCGCGCAGTATGGCTTCGGCTTCGGCAAGCGTATCGGCGGCCGCGCGACGCGCCTGTTCGGCGGCGGCAGCGTCGCTGGACAGCGCATCGAGCCGCAGCTGGGTCGCGCCAGGTAGTCGGGCCGCCGTCTCGAAGGTTGCCCGCGCATCGGCAAGCTCGCGCTCAAAGGCGGACAGGCGTTTTGCGGCTTCTGCGGCGCGGCTCGACCATTCGTCGCGGTCACGGACCAGGGCGGCGCGCGCTGCGGCGGATCGTTCGTGGTCGCGGAGACAAGCGTCGAGCGCGGCGGCGGCGGTGCGTTCTGCTTCCCGCACCTCGCGCACGCTCTGGACCAGGGCGGCGAGGGTCGAGCGATCCTTATCTGTCGGTGCGCGCGCTCGGGCCGCCCGCGCAGTATTGAGCTCAGCCTCGGCGGCGGCGCGTTCCGGGCTGAGGCGCGCCAGCGTCTCCCTCAAGGCGGTGGTGCGCAGGGCGAGACGTTCGACCTCCTGCTCGGCGCGCATGACGCTTTCGCGGGCATCGGCGGCGCTGCGCATCGCATCCGGTGCGTGGCCTCGCTGCGCCATCGCTGCAATCTCGGCGCGGGTGAGCTGTGAGGAGGCGCGGGCGCGGGCTTCGGCGGCGAGGTGAAGTTCGGATCGGGCGGCGACAAGCTCCTGTTCACCGTTCGCGCGACGCATGCGCTGGGCGAGTTTCTCGGCGGCGGGTAGCGGCGCATCGGCGCTCCGCACAAACCCGTCCCAGCGCCAGAGATCGCCTTCACGGCTGACCAGCCGCTGGCCCTGGGCAAGCCGCACCTGCATGCCCTCGCCGTGGGCGCGCTCGACCAGTCCGCACTGGGCAAGCCGGGCGCGCAACACGTCCGGGGCCGCCACCAGATCCGAGAGCGGCGTTGCGCCATCCGGCAGCGGCGTATGTTGCGAGCCATGGCGACCGGACCAGTGAACCGGTGAATCGGCCTCGGTCGGCGCATCGAGGTCGGCGTCGAGCGCCGCCGCGACGGCCCGCTCAAGGCCCGGCGCGCTGATCGCATCCATCACCGGGGCGTGGCGGGGACCTTCGGTCTGGCGCAAGAGCCGGTCGAGACCATTTAGCTCGGCTTCAAGCTCGCGCACGCGCCGTTCGGCGGCATGCAAGGGCGGGGTCAAGCGGGCTTCTTCAGCACGCGCCGCATCGACCGCCTTGGTCGCAGCGATCATCGCGGATTGGGCGATGAGCGCGCGTTGCTCGATGTCTGCGTGCTGTTTCTGCGCCGCGCTCAGTTGCGCCTGCAGCGCCGCGCCGTTGCCGAGCGCGGCAAGTTCGGCTTCGGCTTTGACAACATCCGAGGCGATGCGATCCAGCCGGGCCTGCTCGCGCACCAATGCCTCGCTGGCGGAAGCGGCATTGGCTTCGGCTTGGGCAAGGGCGGTGCGTTTGGCGTCAGCTTCAGCCTCGAGGTCGACCAACCGGGCCATCGCCTCCGCGACGGCGGCGGCAAATTTGGCTTCTTCGCGGGCGCGTCGTTCGGGGTCTTCCGCGGGGAGGGCGGCGAGCTCGCCGATCGCCCGCTCGGCGCGCATCCCTGCTTCATTGTTCTGGGTGCTTTCGCGGGCGCTGTCTTCGGTCAAGCGCTGGATGTCGCGCTCGAGGCGCAGGACCGCATCGCGCGCTGCATCGCGTTCAGCTTCCAGCCGGGCGAGCTGCAGTCTCACGACGCCGAGGCGGCCGGCAGCTTCGGTCTCGGCGGCGCGTTTGGGATCGATCGCGGAGCGCGCATCGAGTTCGACGGTCGAAGTCCGCGCCACAGCCGAGACCCCGACCTGTTCAGCCTTTTTTGCGGCCTCGAGCGCATCGCGGGCAGCGGCGGTCTCAACGATGGCGCCGCGCCAGCGCGCGGCGCCGAGGCGCGCTTCGAGCGCCGCGATCTCATCGGAGAGGGCCTTGTAGCGCCGCGCTTTGCCGGCTTGTCGCTTCAGCGCATTCGCCTGGCGCTCGACTTCCGCCATGATCTCAGCGAGGCGGGCGAGGTTCTCGTCGGCCGCGGCGAGTTTCAGTTCGGCCTCGTGCCGGCGGGCGGCGAGGCCGCCAATCCCGGCCGCCTCCTCCAGAATGCGGCGGCGGTTCTGGGGTTTGGCGCTGATCAGTTCGGAGATCTGGCCCTGCCGGACCAGCGCTGGCGAGTTGGCGCCGGTCGAGGCGTCAGCGAACAGGAGCTGCACGTCCTTGGCGCGCACCGTCCGGCCGTTGATGCGATAGGACGAGCCTGCACCCCGGCGCAGCGTGCGGCGGATCTCGATCACATCCTCATCGTTGAATTCGGCTGGCGCCGAGCGCGCAGCATTATCCAGCAGCAGCGTGACTTCGGCGGTTTCGCGCGCCGGCCGTTCGGAGGTGCCGGAAAAAATGAGATCGTCCATCTCGCCCCCGCGCATCGCGCGCGCCGAGGTTGCCCCCATCGCCCAGCGCAGGGCCTCGAGCAGGTTCGACTTGCCGCAGCCATTGGGCCCGACCACGCCGGTCAGGCCCTGCTCGATGGGAACATCGACAGGATCGACGAAGGATTTGAACCCCGCGATCTTGAGGCCGACAAACTGCAAGCTTTGAAACTCCTGGCGCACAAGCGAGAATGGCCCTGACCGTTAAGAATCGGAAAGGCTACCCCGCAGGGCCGGAGCATCGCATTTTCCGGCGGCGAACCGGTACCCCCCCGCGGTTGAAAAGCCCAGAGCCGGAGATCGCCCCGGCGCGGCGCTGGGGTTAGCCGGGCCCGGGCGTCGGGGCGGGCGTCGGGGCAGGCGTCGGGGCTGGCGTCGGGGCTGGCGCCGCCGCCAGGCCGGGCGGCTCCTCGCTGGGCGCCGCCTCAGGGGCCAGCAGAGCCG
>JANMWT010000510.1:0-2163 GCA_031394145.1 Alphaproteobacteria bacterium
TATCGTTGGTTGTCATCGAGGTTCCTCTTGGTCGAAGAACATCGATGCCTGATTCGCGCTGTCCGCCCCCGCGGGGGCGGACAGCGCGTCCACAGCCTCATTGCCTCAAGAGCAATTTCCAGACATCAGGTTACACCGCCACCCCTTGCCTTGCATTCTCATAACTCGAACGAGCGGAGTGACCCGTTGTTCAACCTGATCGCAATTCGAGAGGACCATATGTTGTTCGCATCCTTTCGGACCCATTCGACTGGCTTTGGGTGGACCGAAGTATGGACCTAAGAAAAAGCTTTAGAAATGTATCAATTATTTCAATGGTCATGGGCGGTCACCCTCTCCGCCATATTCTTTGTTTGTTCTCATTCCTCGCGACGCATCAAAGGACGCAACGGGACGTCCCGAGACGACCTGAGACAGCGTCAATACGCTGATATTGAACCAAGAAATTCCAAAGCACCCGGGCGGTGGTGCCCTAATTCTGTCTCATTTTGTTCCTCTAACTCTCACAGAAGCGACCCGACGAATGGTGGGTTGAGGAACCGGCCAGATGGCAGGAACGCGCTCGCGGAATTGATTGACGGCGATCGCAGTCGAAAGGCTGCGAACCCCTGGCACCTATGCCGACGGCGCGGGTCTCAGCCCGGTCCTGACCGCCGCCGGGGTTAAACGCTGGGAACTTCGAGTGAGCGACAGCGGGCGTCGCGGGCAACTCGGCCTTGGTCTCTATCCGAAAGTCTCGCTAGTGGTCGCCCGGCGCGAAGCGGACGAGTTGCGCGACCAGATCGGCGACGGGCTGATCACCCCGCATCTCGGCCGGCGGTCGGTTGCAAAGGCTCAAGCGGAGCTGCCCCCTGTGACGTTCAGCTCGGCCTTTGAAAGCTACTTTGAGATGAAGGAGCACCAGCTCTCCAACCCCAAACATGCCGCCCAGTGGCGCTCAACGCTCGACGCTTACGTCGTCCCGGCCATCGGCGCGATACCGGTCGCGGACGTGACGCCGGCCCCAGGTGATCGACATTCTCAACCCAATCTGGACGGACAAGCCCGAAACGGCCAAACGGGTCCTGCAGCGCATGCGCGTCGTGCTCGAAGCCGCCATCGTGCGCGGCGACCGGAAGTCCGCTTCGCCCACAACCGGCGTCCATCCAGACGTCAGCTATTGCGATCCGAACGGATTGATCGAGGGACGCGCCGCCTTGTCCGACTACATGGCCGGATTCCAGCAGACTGTCCCGGGCGGAACATTCAAGCTGAATACGCTGAAGCTTCACAATGACCGCACGCTCGCGAACTGGCCGATGCTCGGGCCGGATGGCAAGACGCTGCAGGATGGCGTGAGCTACGGCCACCTCGCCGCCGACGGGAGGCTGATGGCCATCAGCGGCTTCTTCGATCTGCCGGGTAAAGAATAATACCCAGAGCGGACCGGACGATCATCTCGCACAAGATCATCCGACATCGGCTTCAGGTCTCGCTGGACCGGGCGATGACATTTGTTGCGGTTGCCGGAAAGCGACATGGAGCACCAGCGACATCCAACGGTAGCCTCGAGCGTAAGGACCTCCGCGGCATCGTGGGTGTCGAGAGTAGGTTCGCCTTATAGTCAGTGGCGGCGGGATCGCAAAACATCCTGACGATTGCTTTCGACTTGGCGTTGCCGCTCCTGGTGCGCGTCTGCTCGCGTTCGCCTTGCGCCGCAGCCCAATGCACGGCGAGCGGGAACAGTCACGCGCTCGTCATCCAAGGCTCCTATCACGCAGCCACCCGACAAGGGGAATGCAAAAGGAGATTGATGTGATGACTTTGAACCGCAGGACGCTTCTGGGCGTGCTCGCTCTGGCCGCTGCTGCTTTCAGCCAGCCCGCCAATGCCGACGATACCCATCCGTACTTCAAGGCCGACGTTGTGCCCTTGCTCGACTTGATCGTGCCGCCACCGGCCAAGGATTCGGCTGAAACCAAAGCCGAACTTGCCGAGGTTGCGACTCTCATGGCCAGCGCAAGCGAAGACCGTAAGAAGCAGGCCATCGCCGACGACGAGGAGAACCTGGCGCGGTTCATCGCCGGCACCAGCATCAAGCTGGACAAGGACAAGGTTCCTCTGACCACGGCTCTTATTCAGCGCGTGATCGATACCGAGGACGAAGTGACCAGCCCGGCCAAG
>JANMWT010000526.1:0-5834 GCA_031394145.1 Alphaproteobacteria bacterium
CGGCGAGGTTGGCGGCATGGCCCTTGGGGTTGCGTGCGACCCAGGCGCCCCAGAAAACGCCAATGATCTGGCAGGATTTCAAAAGCGTAAGGTTGAGCGGCAGCTTGGGGATGCCAGCGGGGAACCCGATCACCAGGAAACGTCCTTCCCAGTTCAACGACCGCACGGCGGGCTCGGCATAATCGCCGCCGACGCCGTCATAGATGACGTCGACGCCGCCGCCCGAGATCTCCTTGATCTGTTCGGAGAAGCTCTTTTGCTGGTCCTTCGTGAGCGGGTTGGAGGGATAGACAAAGCCCTTGTGGGCGCCCTTCGAGATTGCGAAGTCGACCTTCTCCTGCGTCGACGCCGCGGCGATGACTTCTGCGCCCATGGCCCGGCCCAGCTCCACCGCAGCGAGACCAACGCCGCCTGCGGCGCCCAGCACCAGGAGTTTCTCGTCCGGTTTCAGCCCGCCGCGATCCTTGAGCGCATATTGCGATGTACCGTAGGTCATCAAGAGCGCCGCGCCTTCGTCGAACGGCATGAAGTCGGGCAGGATGTTCATGCGGTTGGCGGCGATCGCGACCTCTTCGGCCATCCCGCCAGCGCCGATCCCGCCGAACACCTTGTCGCCGACTTTGAGCGTGGTGACGCCGTCCCCGACCGATTTTACCACACCGGAAATCTCCCCGCCCGGTGAGAACGGGCGGGCCGGTTTGAACTGGTACATGTCCTGGATGATCAGGAAGTCAGGGAAGTTGACGCCCACCGCCTTGACGCTGACCACGACCTCGCCCGCCTTGGCCACCGGGGAGGGAACCTCTTCGAGGACCAGCGTATCGGGCAGGCCAGGGGCCTTGGAGAGGATGGCTTTCATCAGATCAGGCTCCGGCGGGTGGGTAGGGGACTGGATTAGCGGCAACGCCTGCACCTGTCATCCCGGCCGGCGTGGGCTGGGACCTGGAGGGACGGAGTTGGGCCCGTTGGAACCGGGTCGGGCTTGCCCGCGACGGTAAGCTCTGAAATCTAGCGGTAAGGGAGAGAACCGCATGCCCATGTCCACCGCCCATCGCCGCCTCGCCGGCGCTCTACTGGTCCTTGGTCTCATACTTGCCGCCTGCGCCATGCCGGGCGCGACGCGCGCGCCGGTCGAAGGCGTCCATTTTCGCATGGTGAAAACCAATGGCGTCACGCTGCGCGTCGCGGAGGCAGGAAAAGGCCCGCTCGTGGTGCTCGTTCATGGCTGGCCGGAAAGCTGGTATTCCTGGCGGCATCAGATCCCGGCGCTCGCCGCGGCGGGCTATCACGTGATCGCGCCAGATCTGCGCGGCTATGGTGGATCAGACCGCCCACCCGCCGTCGAAGACTACGACATCGAGCATCTCAGCGGCGACATTGTCGGGCTTCTCGACGCACTTGGCGAGAAACGAGCTGTCCTGATCGGCCATGACTGGGGCGCCATCGTCACCTGGAACACGGTGCTGCTGCATCCCGACCGCTTTTCGGCGATGATCGCGATGAGCGTGCCCAATGGCGGACGCGCGGCAGGGCCTCCGCTTGCGGCGATGAAGGCGGCGAACGGCGACAATTTCTACTACATCCTCTACCATCAGGAGCCCGGCGTCGCCGAGAAGGAATACGACGCTGATCCGCGCGGCCTGTTGAGCCGGCTCTATGCATCGAACGACACGCCCCGCGATCCGCCGACGGTCGTCGATCCCAAGCGTTCCGCCGGCGGCTGGATACCGCGTCTTGGCGCGCCCAAGCAGCTGCCCTCCTGGCTCACCCAGGCCGACCTCGACTATTTTGTCGGGCAGTTCGAGCACGCCGGGTTCCGCGGCGGCGTCAATTACTACCGCAATTTCGACCGCAACTGGCAAATCACGCCGCAGCTCTCCGGCGCACGGATCAAGGTCCCGGTCGCCTTCGTCGCTGGCGAGGACGACATCGTCATCCGGGGCGCAAAGGCGCCAGCCTTGCGCGCCACCATGTCCCGCGTGGCCGACGATCTGCGCGAGGTGAAGCTGGTCCCTGGCGCCGGCCACTGGGTTCAGCAGGAGAAGCCCCAAGACGTGAACGCCTTCATCCTCGACTTCCTCGCGAAGCTTCCCGCCAAGACGCCATGAAGCAACCGCGCGGATACTTCGCGATTGGCGCAGAAGGTATTTCCAAGCCGATGAACCTTGGCGCGCTGATGCGCACGGCGCATGCGTTCGGGGCCAGCTTCACGTTTTCAGTCGATGCGGCGAGGAACCTGCGCGAGACCTATCAGGCCGACACATCGAAATCCTTCGAGCACGTGCCGCACTACCCGTGGGCGACACTCGCCGACATGCAGCTGCCCAAGGGCTGCCAGCTGGTCGGGGTTGAACTCACCGAAGAGGCGGTCGAGCTGCCCAGCTTCCGCCATCCGCCTTCGGCCGCCTATGTGCTGGGGCGGGAGAAAGGCGATCTGACGCCGGAGATGCTGGCGCGCTGTATCCATGTGGTGAAGATACCGACGCGGTTCTGCATCAATCTGTCGCTTGCCGGCGCGCTCGTTATGTATGACCGCGTGATGTCGATGGGTGGCTTTGCGCCGCGACCGCTGATGCCGGGCGGTCCTGTATCCTCCGGCGACTAGGAGAGGTCTTGGCGATGCGCCGGACCGCTGGGCTTCAGCCAGACGCCAAGGAAAAGCAGCGCCAGGCCGGCAAGCATGCCAAGGCCAAGGCTGGTGGCGTCACTGCGGTCCTGTGGCCCGACGCCGGCCATGATCAGCAGCAGGAACATGACGCCGAGCGCCAGCGTGATCAGCGCGCCGGTCGCCTGGATCACCAGAGCCGCGATCCTTCGTAACGGCGCGCGGTCGAGCCACTGGCCATAAGCCATGCGTCCAAGGACGATGAGCAGAACGCCAAGCAAGGCTGCAGGAAGGGTGATCAAGCCGATCGTCGCCACCGCGTCGGTTGCGTTGCTCCATTCGACAAAACTGGCGATGAGGATTGCCGCAAGGGTGATCATGGCGATCGCCAGCGCGGCCCCAAGCGTCATCAACACTGCGCCAAGGATGCGAAACCAAACCATACGCACTCCCGCAACGCCTTTAACCACACGGCGCCGGTCCACCTATCGCGACTAGCATGGATCAAGCCGCCCGTGACGCTCGCAAATGCTGAGGTTATTGGCTTCGCTCGGTGCACGAGGAATCGCACCAGATTGAGCCAGAATCGGCGGTTTTCGCGGCGATGCGAGAAATTCCAATCGTCTGGTTAAGCCCGTTTTCAGGCCTTCGTGCCAGATTGACCCGGATAAGAGCGGCCCATCGAGAGCTGCTCTCAACCGATGGTGTGGTGATGGCAAAGACCGTTTTGGTCGTCGACGACGACCCGACTCAGCGTCGTTTGATGCAAGCGGCCGCCGAGAAGCAGGGCTTCCGCGCACGGGTTGTCGAGAACGGCGATCGCGCGCTCGAAGAGGCGTCTGATCCGAAGCAAGGCGTCGATGTCGTGTTGCTCGACCTGGTGATGCCTGGACTCTCCGGCATGGAGACGCTGGAGCGCCTCATGCAACGTCGCCCCGACCTACCAGTGATCGTGCTGACCTCGACCGGCGGCATCGACACCGTGGTCTCCGCCATGCGCGCTGGCGCAATCGATTTCTTCGTCAAGCCGGCCTCGCCTGAGCGCATCGGCATCTCGATCCGCAACGCGCTCAAACTCAGCGATTTGCGCGGCGAAGTGAAACGCCTGACCAAGAAATCCGGCGGGTCAATGAGCTTTGACGACATGATCGCCGGCGCGCCGGCGATGCGCGGCGTCGTGCGCCTTGGCCAGCGGGCTGCGGCATCCAACATTCCGATCCTGATCCTCGGTGAATCGGGCGTCGGCAAGGAAGTGATCGCGCGCTGCATCCAGGGCGCGTCCGAGCGCTCAGGCAAGCCGTTTGTGACCGTCAACTGCGGCGCCATCCCGGAAAACCTGGTCGAGTCGATCCTGTTCGGCCACGAGAAGGGTTCGTTCACAGGCGCCCACGAGAAAAAGCTCGGCAAGTTCATGGAGGCCGATCAAGGCACCCTGTTCCTCGACGAGATCGGCGAACTGCCACTCGACATGCAGGTGAAACTGCTGCGTGTGCTTCAGGAAGGCGAGGTCGACTCAGTCGGCTCGCGTCGTCCAACCAAGGTCGATGTCCGGATCATTTCCGCGACCAACCGCGACCTCGCACAACAGGTCCAGGAAGGTCGTTTCCGCGAAGACCTCTATTATCGCCTCCACGTCTTCCCCATCGAGATGCCGAGCCTGCGCGAGCGCCGCGAAGACCTGGTTTCGCTGGTCGAGCATTTCATCCGCCGGTTCAACGCGGAGGAAGGCAAGTCCGTCCCCGGCGTGACGCCTGAGACGATGGCGATGATCACCTCCTATGATTGGCCGGGCAACGTGCGCCAACTCGAGAACGCCGTGTTCCGCGCCATCGTTCTATCGGACGGCGGAGCGCTGAAGCCGGACGATTTCCCGCAGATCTCCGGCCTCGCCCCGGCGCCGGCCGGTCAGCTTGCGCCAAGCGGGGTGACTGCCGCCGACGCCGCCGATCAACCGGTAACGATTACCGACGACACCGGTGAGTTGCGCACGCTGGAACAGATCGAACGCGATCTCATTCAGTACGCAATCGACCATTATTCCGGCCACATGTCGGAAGTGGCGCGTCGCCTCGGCATCGGTCGCTCGACGCTCTATCGCAAGGTCCGCGAATACGACCTGCGCGTGCGCAACGGCGAAGAGCTCGACGAAGCCGTCTAGACTGGCGAAGCCAGCGGAACCGCGGCGCCCCAGGTGTTATAACCTGCAAAGCGCGGCGTGCCCGGTAGGTACATGGTCTCCGCCGCTTCGATGCGCCAGCCGGCCTTGCTCAGCAATCCCGCGACGTCGCGCGTCAGATGACAGCCGCCGGCGATCGGCTTCCACATCGGCTCGATCCGCTGCTGCCATTTGCGCACCTCCGCGTCCGGCGCGAGCCCGTGCTCGCAGAACAATAGTTTGCCGCCAGGCCTGAGCGTGACCCGCAGCGACGCCAGTGCGCCGACCGCATCGGGAATGGTGCAGAGCGTATAAGTGGTGACGATGGTGTCCACCGATCGCGGCGCGAGGTCAGCCGCCTCCGCGCCGCGCTCGATCCACTCAACCTCGAGCCCAGCCGGCACGCGCCTCCGCCCGCGCTTGACCATCGCCCGATCCGGCTCGAGCGCGAGGAGCCGGCTGACCTTGCTGGTGTCATAGAGTGCGAAGTTTCGGCCGCCGCCGGCGCCGATTTCCAGCACCACCCCTTCGGCGCGGGGGATCAGCTTGCGGCGCTGATAAGCAATCGGCTTGGTCCCGCAGGCGCAATCGACCAGCGCGGGAGCGATGTAGCGGCTGTAAAACCCCATGATTGATCGCTTTCCGCCGGGCGCGCTCGACGCAGGTGGCCGCCCAGCATAGGTTTGACCGCTCAGAACGGAAAGCCGCCCCCATGCCGGTTGCTGATCCCGCCTTGCGGTTATCCGCCCTGCGCGCCCTGCTGGGCGCCATTTCTCCAAAAATTCGGCTGGTCAAGGTCGCGTCGGCTTTGGCGGAGATCGAACTCACCGCGATCGCCGAGTGCGAATTGAGCGAGGATGAACGAGAGGCTTTGTCGATAGCCGCCGCCGAAATCATCGCGGATTTTCCTGCCTCCACGATTGCCGAGCGCGTCATCGTCGACAAGGGTCCCTTGCCCGCTGAAGATGTCATGCGGGCAGGGTGGATCTATCAAAGATACGAGCAGGTTCAGAAGCGGCCTGCGCCTAGAGCGACTTGATGATGTCCTCGGTCATCTTCTTCGCGTCGCCCAGC
>JANMWT010000553.1:0-24124 GCA_031394145.1 Alphaproteobacteria bacterium
ATCCGGTAGCGCGCGAACGCATCGACGATCAGGCGCTGTTGATCCGACCCGATAATCTCCTGGGCCTGAGTGCCCTGCAGATCGTATCCAAGGTTACGTTTGTCGTAGATCATCACATTCTGGACCATCGGCCACTTGAAGTGGAGACCGTCCTGCTTGCTGTCGGCTGCGTTGACGACCGCCTTGGCCTGGCCGAATTGCAGCACGATGGCCTGCTGGTCGACCCGTACAATGTAGAAGCAGTTGGCGAGAACAATGAGCGCAAGCGCCGCCGCGACGCCGCCGATGATGAGGAGCCGCTGCATTATTGCGCCGCCTTTTCGGTCTTCTCGTTGCGGAACATGTCGAGCGGTAGCACCGGAACAGTTCCATTCTTCGAGTCGATGATCACCTTGTTGCTGCGCCCGAGGACGCGCTCCATGGTCTCAAGATACATGCGCTGACGCGTGACTTTCGGCGCCTTCTGGTATTGTTCGTAGATCAGGTTGAAGCGCTCAGCATCGCCCTGGGCGATGGCGACAGATGCCGATTTGTAAGCTTGAGCATCCTGGAGGATCTTTTGCGCCTGGCCGCGTGCGCGCGGCACGACATCGTTGCGATAGGCGTTGGCGTCGTTCTCGCGCTTGGCCTTGTCCTGCTCGGCGTTGGAAACGTCGCGCTGCTGGTCAAGCACTTCGGCCGGCGCCTGAGCCTGCTTCAAGGAGATCGAAACGACTTCCATGCCCGACTGATAAGTGTTCAGCGTCTGCTGCATCAGGTCGCGTACCCGCGCCTCGACCCCGGTGCGGTCGCCAGCGGTGATCGGCTCGAACTGGCTCGTGCCAACCACTTCGCGCATCGCACTCTCGCCCACCTGTTGGATCAACTCCTTGGGATTGGCGATGTTGAAGAGATAGAGCTGGGGCGAATTGACCTTCCAGTTGATCGAGAAGTTGATGTCGACGATGTTCTCGTCGCCGGTGAGCATCAAGCTCTCTTCCTCGCCGCTGCTGCCAATCTTGGTTTCCGTGATGGTGTTGATCGGAACGATCCGCGCGTCCTCGATCGGATTAGGCAAGCGGATGTGGAAACCCGGGGGCTCAGTGCGCTCCAGCTTTCCGAAGCGCAGGATGACCGCGATCTCCTGTTCGTTGACCTGATAGACGCCGGTCATCAGCCAACCGACGGCGCCGACGCCGAGCAGAATGACCAGTCCGGCCGCGCCAAGACCACGCCCGCTGCGTCCGCCGCCGGTTCCACCGCCGGCGCCATTGCCGCCGCCGCGACGGCGGAAGCGCTCCTGCATGCGACGCAGGCTTTCCTCGAGATCAGGCTTGGCGTCCGTCGGCTTGCCGGCGCCGGGACGACCGGGCTTGCCCCACGGGCTGTTGCCGTCGCCGCCGCCAGGGCCGCCTCCCGTCCCGCCGCCGGAGCCGCCGCCGGAGCCGCCGCCGGAGCCGCCGCCGGAGCCGCCCCAGGGGCCGCCGCCGCCGCTCCCCTTCTGGTCGTTCCACGGCATAGTGTTCTCCCTTGAATCGACGCGCGTCCGGAGAGTTTCTGGTCTCCAGTAGTTGCGGGGGCATTAAAGCCGCTTCAAGAGCTTCGGATAAGTCTATTTCCCCCGCAAAGCGACCTGGGATGGCTGGTTTGGGGCATTTCCCAAGGGCTGAAGACGATCTTTATTAACCAGGCCAGCGCGTGATCTGGCGAAAGTCTTGCAGCTGCGCGGTCTTGCACAGCCTTGGACCAGAGGACGTCGTGACCAGTTCTGCCGCCTCAAAGGATGGTTTGTCGCGCGACGGGGTCAGCGTCATCATCGCCGCCTGGCGGGCCCAAGACGCCATCGGCCGCGCCATCGCCTCGGCCCTGGCCCAGCCCGAAGCCGCCGAAGTGGTGGTCGTCGACGACGCGTCGGGAGATGCAGGCGCCACGCTGACGGCGGCGCGTGCGGCCGACGACGGCAGCGGCCGGCTCACGATCATCGCGCTGGATCGCAATGGCGGCCCCGCCCGCGCCCGCAACGCCGCCATCGCCGCGAGCAACGCCCCCTGGATCTGCGTTCTCGATAGCGACGACTATCTCGAGCCAGGACGGCTCGCGGCGCTCCTGAAGAACGCCGCGGACGGCCACGACTTCATCGCTGACGATCTGATCCAGGTTGCCGCTGGCGCCGACCGGTCGACCGGCCGCCCGATGTGGTTCCTCGATAGCCCCGTCGTGCGCGACATCTCGCTCGCATTCTTTGTCGAGACCAACATCTCCAGAGCCTCGCGCTATCGCCGCGAGCTGGGCTTTCTCAAGCCGATGATGCGCCGATCCTTCCTCGATCAGCATGGTTTGCGTTATGACGAGGCGATGCGGCTCGGCGAAGACTATGATTTTTATGCTCGCGCCCTTGCCGCCGGCGCGCGGTTCCGCCTGACGCCTGCAGCCGGCTATGTCAGCGTCATGCGCTCCGACAGCCTCTCGGGGCGCCACAGCCGGGAGGATCTTGCCGCGTTCGCGGCCTCTGACCAGCGGCTGCTGGCGACCGCCAGGCTCGATCCTGAAGAGCAGCGCGTGATCCGCGCGCATGCCTTCTCGACGCAAAAGAGGATCGCCTGGGTCGATTTCATCGAGAGGCTCAAGGCGCGGCGCCTGGGCGGCGCCCTCGACATCGTGCTTCGAGACCCGCGCCTCGCCCCGCATCTGGCGGCCGGGCTCGGAAAGATCGCCGCTCGCCGGCTGAGCGGGTCGAAGGCCGGGCGCCAGCCTGCACGTTGAGGGCGGCCGGCTAACCGGTCGATACCCACAACTTTCCCTCGACCCGCCCGCGACTTGCCCGATGACCTGCCCATGAAGTGTCCAGGAGCTGTCCAGGAGCTGTCCAGGACGGGGCTAACGCCGGCGGCGGGCGAACTCGTGCGATTCCAAGGGGCGCGACGTTCGCCCTTCCCTCCGGCCACCCGGATCGCTAGAGCCTCGGGAATGGCGAACCCCAACCTCACCGCCGCCGTACGCGCCGCGCTGGATGCGATTGTCGATCCCGTCAGCGGTCAAGGGCTTGCCGCATCTGGCCGCATCTCCGGGCTGGTGGTGCGCGAAGATGGCCGGATCGGCTTCGTGCTGGAGACCAGCGCCGGGGAGGCGGACGAGCCGCTGCGCAGCCGCGCCGAAGCGGCCGCCCGCGCCGTCGCCGGCGTCGCCGCCGTTACAGCTGTCCTGACTGCCCATGCGAGCAGCGCTTCTGCGCCGGAACGACCGGCAACCCGCACGCCGCCCCGCATGCCGCCAAACTCGCCCCCACCTGCGCCAGGCGGACGGGCGATGGACCGACCGGCGCGCACCATTGTCGCCGTCGCTTCGGCCAAGGGAGGCGTCGGCAAATCGACGGTCGCGGTCAACCTCGCCGTCGCCGCCGCGCGCCTGGGCCTGCGCGTCGGATTGATGGACGCCGACATAACCGGCCCTTCGCTCCCGACCATGCTGGGCGCCGTCGGGATCAAGCCCGAGGTCACTGCAGACAAGAAGATGCGGCCGCTCAAGGCGCACGGCATCGTCTCGGCTTCGATCGGTTATCTCGTCGATCCCGATAATCCCGTCGTCTGGCGCGGTCCGATGATGATGTCGGCAGTCTCGCAGCTGATCACCGACGTCGACTGGGGCGATCTCGACATCCTCTTCATCGATACCCCGCCCGGAACAGGCGAGGTGCAGCTCACCCTGGTGCAGCGACTGCCGCTCGACGGCGTCGTGATTGTCTCGACCCCACAGGAAGTTGCGCTCGCCGATGTGCGGCGGGGCGTTGCGATGTTCCGCAAGACCGCCGTGCCGGTGCTGGGTGTGATCGAGAACATGGCCTGGTTCGAACAGCAGGACGGCAGCCGCGCTTATATCTTCGGCGAAGGCGGCGCGCAGCGCACCGCGACCGAACTTGGCGTGCCTTTCCTCGGCGCCCTGCCCATCCTTGCCGACCTTCGCGAAGGTGGCGACGCCGGCGTGCCGGCCGCGACCGGCAATGGCGTTGCCGGCCAGGCCTTCGTCCTGCTCGCCGAAGCGGTCTGCGAGGCCGCGATTGCCGCGCCCGGCAAGCCGGCGCCGGTCTTGCTGTTCGAGTAGCAAGGCGCCCGCCCGACCCTTCCGCCGTTAGGAAGTGTTAACGCCCGCGCCGACGGCGAACCGCAGATTCGTCTGTGTCGAACGGAGGAAACCTCTTGCAAGCGGGCACGCCCGACTTAACGTTTCATTTACGACATCCGAGTTGGCCGCCCTGTCTTCTGAAGGGGCGCTCAGTCGGGGACGGCAGTTCAGGCGTGACGGCGTCGGGGGGCGGGCGGGAGTAAGCGTATGGCGAATACGGTTCGATTGCGCGGTTCATTCTGGCCGCAGGATAGCTGGGGGCGGGTAACCAACGCCGCGCTTCCACGCGAAAAGATTTCCTCGCACACGCTCGACGCGTCTGAAGAAGCTGCAGATCTCGCGCTCGAACGCTTCGGCGACCGCCTCCATTCGGTTTATCTCTCAGGCCCGGCCGCACGAGGCCGTCCAGGCGGCGCCGCCTTCTTCGCGCTGCTGCGCATGGGTCCGCCGCTGTCGGGGATCGAGGAACGCTCCAGCGACAGCTGGGAGCACGCCGCTGCCCTCCGCATCCGACGCCGCCATGCTCGGCTCGGCCGCGTCGCCTTTGCCGTGTTCAACTGGAAGGACGTGTTCACGACCGACAGCGCCTTCTCGCCGGCGCGCTTTCGCCTGGCCGTCAATTCGGTGTGCATCGCGGGCCGCAACATGAACCGCATGCTGGCGCCCCAGCGCATCGATTCAGCGGCCATGAACGGCGACATCCTCGCCTTCCGAACCCGCATGCTCAATGCCGCCAGCCGCGTCAGCGCCGCGCAGGGACCCGAGCGCATCCGCGCTGCCGCAGTGGACGCCGGCCACGCCGTCCTCTCGGCCGCCTTCGCGCTGGTTATGGAGCGCGAGCAGATCTACAGCGAAGATCTCGACCTTCGCCGCGACCTGTTCACGCTCAATTATCCCGCGCGGATCGACGACATGCGCGACGCTTACCTGATGGCGACACGGCCTTCGAGCGAGGGCTTGAAAGTTCTCACCTTTATCGACGGCGCATGCCGCTGGATGACCCCGATGACGGATGCCTGGCTCAACGCCAACAATCCGCAGCGGGCCGATCGCCTGAAGGCGTAGACCCCGGCGAATAACGCAGCGCGAGCAGAGTTCGCCGGCAGATAGACTGGCGGCCTGTTTTCCTGTTCCCTGCTCGCTCGTCCTGCGCGTGGAGGGATCAAATGACTCTGAAAACAATGGCTCTGGCCGCCTGCGCCATTCTTCTGGCGGCGTCATCGTCCGCGCAGACGCCGCAGCCCGGCGCCAATCCCGGTCCGACCCTCAGCGGCTACCCGCGCAATGCGCTTCGCGCACCCACGCCTGCCGAGCTGAAGACGGCTACCTATGTGCGCGATGTCATCTATGGCCATCACGACGGAATGGCGCTGAGCTATGACGTGTTCAAGCCGAAGCGCGCGAATGGCGCGCTGGTGGTGAACATGGTTTCGGCTGGCTGGCACTCGGACTGGGGAGCGCCGGAGACGCGTCAGGCGCGCTATCAGCTGCTGCTCGACAGGGGATTTACGGTGGTCGCGCTCTATCACGGCTCGGCGCCGCGCTTCAAAGTTCCGGATGCGGTCAAGGACGTGCAGCTTGGGCTGCGCCACATCAGGCTGCACGCCAAGGAGTATGGCGCGAATCCCGACCGGATCGGCGTATGGGGCGCGAGCGCTGGCGGCCATCTGGCGCTCGTCGCCGCCACGATGGCGGACGATGGCGACCCGACCGCCGCCAATCCACTGGAGCGGTCAGGCAATCGCGTGCGCGCCGTCGTCGCCTATTATCCGCCGGCAGACCTGGGCCTGCTCCTGAAGGGGCGGGCCAAATCCGGCGCGATCGATTTTGACAACAGCTTCTTCCCCTCCGTCTCGCCGATTCTCTACGTCGACGGCAAGGATTCGCCGACGCTGATCCTGCAGGGCGACGCCGACAAGACTGTTCCGCTCGCCCAAGCGGAAGCCATGCACGCAGCGTTCGACAAGGCCGGCGTGGAAAACAAGCTCAAGGTGTTTGCGGGCGCCGACCACGATTTCTACGTCAAGGGCGATCCCACCAAGACCGACGGCTATTGCACCGAAGCCATGAGCGACATGGCGGCGTGGTTCGAGCAGCACCTGAAATAGCTGGCGTCCAGACCGATCGGCTGCGAGGGTTGTGCACGTTTCCCCTATCTGCTTGTCCGGAAGTACATATGAAAGCCATGACCCATGCCGCCGCTGGCGGCCTCGACCAGCTCAAACTCGTGGACCTCGCCGACCCTGGCGCGCCGAAGGCCGGCGAGATCCGTGTGCGTATCCATGGCTCGTCGCTCAACTATCACGACTATCTGGTCGCCAACGGGACAATCCCGACCGCCGACGGCCGTATCATGATGTCGGACGGTGCAGGTGTGGTCGAGGCGGTGGGCGATGGCGTCACCGAGTTCGCGACCGGCGATAGCGTCGTCTCGGTCTTCTTTCCGATGTGGCAGGACGGCCAACCGCGCGTCGGCGATTTCCGGACGGTGCCGGGCGACGGCGTCGATGGCTATGCGCGAGAAACCGTGGTGCGGCCGACGAATTGGTTCACCCGCGCGCCACGCGGCTGGAGCCACGCGGAAGCTGCAACATTGACCACGGCGGGCGCGACCGCCTGGCGGGCGCTGGTGGTCGATGGCGCCATCAAGGCCGGTGACACCGTGCTGGCGCTGGGCACAGGCGGCGTCTCGATTTTTGCGCTGCAGTTCGCCAAGCAGATGGGAGCGAGTGTGATCATCACCTCGTCGTCCGACGAGAAGCTTGAACGGGCGAAGGCGCTCGGCGCCGACCATACGCTCAATTACCGTTCAACGCCGGAATGGGGTGCGGCGGTGCGCAAACTGACCGGCGGCGGCGTCGACCATGTGATCGAGGTGGGCGGCCCTGGCACGCTGCCGCAATCGATCGGTGCGGTGCGCGTCGGCGGTCACATCGCGCTGATTGGGGCGCTGACCGGGCGAAGCGGCGACCTGCCGACACCGATGCTGTTCATCAAGCAGGTTCGCCTGCTCGGCCTGATCGTCGGCAACCGGCGCTGGCAACAAGAAATGGTGCAAGGCCTCGATGCGATGAACCTGCGTCCGGTGATCGACAGCCGTTACGCGCTCGAAGGTCTTTCCGACGCCTTCCGTCACGAAGAAGCGGGCAAGCATTTCGGCAAGATCTGCGTCGAATTCTGAGGTTGGGGAATTCTGAGGTTGGGGAATTCGGAGGCCGCAGGATCTTGAGCTCGCGGGCCGGCGCCGGGCCGACTGCAAAAACAACGGGCGGGCTGTCGCCGGTTTATCGCACCCCGCCCGCCAATTTGCCAGTTCAGGACGAACCTGGACCTCTCCCGAACTCAGTCGAGCCTGAACTCCGTCCAGCCTGAACTCAGTCGAGCCTGAACTCAGTCCAGCCTGAACCCAGTCGAGCCTGAACCCAGTCCAGGCTGAACTCAGTCCAGGCTGAACTCAGTCGGGACCGGCATAGGAGCGCCCGATCCGCCGCCGACGCCGGGTCCCGACCGATCCGACGCGAGGAGGCATCGGTCGGTCGCCGGACGGGGTCGTGCAGCAAGCGGAAAGCGGCGCGCCATCGAGAAGCGTGGCGCGCCGCCGTCTTAGAACCATGTCACGCAGCAGCTTGTTGGCGCCGAATTGTCTTCCCACCCAGGCCCGCATCCCATCCGAACTCGGGGTAGAAGAGATCAACCATGCGGTTGACGTAGGCGACCAGGCTCGGGGAGGTCAGCGCCGCATCCCGCACCGGCGTGTCGAAGAAGGGCGTCATCGATCCGATCAGGCATGCGAACACAAAGGCGTCGGCGCCGCAGGGCCGGTCGCCCATCAGATAGGGGCTGTCGCCCATGATCGTCTCGATCGCCTTGAAGCTGCGCTTGGCCAGCGCCGTGATCTCGGGGAACGAATGCCGGCCAATCCCGCGCGCCACGAACGACGCCTTCATCCTTGTCAGCACATCGGCGATCGTTGCGGCGCGCTCGGCCTCGGGAATCCGGTCAAAGAAGTGAGCCGGTCCCTTCGCGAAGTTCTCGGGATCCATCCAGCGGAAATAAGCTACAGCGGGGGCAAGCTGATGTTCGCACAGCATTTCGACCGCCAGCGCCGTGGCGCGCTGCACCGGATCGAGCCCGGCATCGAGATCGACGCCGTACTCCTGCTCGATGTGGAAACGAATGAACGTGGAATCAGCGATCGCCTGACCGTCATCGAGGATGATGAAGGGGATCTGGCCCTTGGGCGATTCGCCCGGGTTGCCGTCCTCTTTGCGATAGGCGAGCCCCGCCATCTTGAGGTGGATATCTGTCTTGGTGACAAAGGGGCTGGCCTCTGGCAGGCCGAACATTGCCTTGGACCCTTTAAGAACGATCATCTTGCATCTCCCAAACCGGCGAATTCCGTCGCGGGGGGATTGATGCGCCATGCCTGCTGACAGCATGGTGTCAGCAGCCGCCAGTTAGCTGACAGGACGCCTCCCCTTCCACCAGGACAGACATGCGCAAAGCCGACCGCCTGTTCGAGATCATCCAGATCCTTCGCCGCTCGAAGATGCCGGTGACGGCGGACGCCATGGCGGCCGAACTCGAGACCTCCAAGCGCTCGGTCTATCGCGACATTTGCGCGCTGATGGCCCAGCGCGTGCCAATCCGCGGCGAGGCTGGCATCGGCTATGTGCTCGAGCGCGGGCTCGACATGCCGCCTCTGATGCTGACCACCGACGAGATCGAAGCGGCGGTGCTGGGAGCGCAATGGGTGATGAACCGCGGTGATCCGCAACTGGCCAAGGCGGCTCGCGACCTGATGGCGAAAATCGAAGCATCCGTACCCGACCGGCTGCGCCCCTATATCGAGGAACCGGCGGCGCGTGCGCCGCAGATGGCGCGGATGCAGCCTGATGCGATCGATCTTGCCGCCGTGCGCGCAGCGATCCATGCCGGGCGCAAGATCGCGCTCGACTATCGCGACAAGGACAACCGCGCGAGCCAGCGCATCGTCTGGCCGATCCTGCTTGGCTATTTCGAGACGACGCGGCTGATCTGCGCCTGGTGCGAGACGCGGAAAGACTTCCGTTCATTCCGCGCCGACCGCATCGTTGGCGCGACCTTCATGGGCGAGCGCTATCCTGAACGCCCGACGGTCCTGCGGGCGAAGTGGCGCAAGAAGATGGAGGCGGAACGGGCAAGGTGGGCGAAGGGCGCAGACCCCCGCGCCTAGGTCGCCTCGCCAAGTTCCCTTGCCCTCGTTCCCTTGCCCTCGATGCCTTGCCCCCGATCCCTTGCCCCCGATCCCTTCCCTCTAGATCCCGTCCAGCGTGATGCTGTCAAAATCGCCGCGCCAGAGCTGGCGGGCCTCAGCCATATGGGCGGCGCTGTCGGCGGCCTTGCCCAAGCCTGCCTCGGCCTTCGCCAGAACCCACAGCGCCAAGGGATCGTGCTTCCACACCGACAGGCTTTTGAGCGCCGCCGCTTCGGCGCGACCATTATCTCCGGCCTTGAGATAGGCGGCAGCGACGCTGCGGCGGACCGGATACCACCAGGCTGGCGGGTCCATGTAGCGTTCGAGTTTGCTGTCCTGCAGGTTCGCCGCCTCGCCATAGAGGCGCACCGCTGCGCCTGGCCGGCCATCGACCATGGCGATGCGAGCCTCGATCACCTTGCGTGCGATGACCGCATCAGGCGCCTTGCCCGCTCCTTCGACGCCGGAGATCGCGCGCGCCTCAGTGCGAGCGCCCAGGACATCGCCGCGCTGCAAAAGCACCTCGCCGCGCGCATAGTGGCGATAGATGCCGAACTTGGCGTCGCCCTTGAGTTCGACCAGCGCCATCGCTCTGTCGGGCGCATAACGCGCCAGCGCGACATAGGTGCGCGGCACCGGATTGCCACGCGCCGACGCAACGGCGCCAGGCCAGATTGCCTCGGCGTGGCTGGCATATTTCAACGCCAGGTCGCCGTCGCCCGACATCAGCGCGCCGGCAAGCCCGAAGGCGAGGTTGTGGGCATAATACATCGCCGGCTCGGTCACGACGGCCTTTGGCGCGCGCGGATCGCCGCCAGCTTGGGTCCAATCGACATCCGCCTGGATGGCGCTGGCGTTGACGATGGCCGCATCCTCATAGCGCCCGGCATGAAAAAAGGTGTGGGCGGGCATGTGCACGAGATGGCTCGCCGCCGGCGCCAGGCGCCCGAGCTTGTCAGCATAGGCAAGGGCGTCTTCGGCGCGGCCGTCGAACTCGGTGGCATGGATATAATAGTGGATGGCGGCCGTATCCTCGGGGCGGGACCTGAGGACGCCATCGAGCAGGTCGAGCGCGGGCTTGAGACCCGATTTATCGCCGGCCCGCACCGGGATCAGCAGCGCGTGCGCGGCCAGCACCGCGACTTCATGATCGTCTGGCCACTGTTTTGCGATCGCCAGCATCGCCTGACCGAAAGCGGGCTCGGTCGATGACTTGGCCTCGGCATAACGCGCCTGGATCGCAGCGATCAGCTTCAGTGTCTTTTCTTCGCCGGGCCTGACCAGCCGGCGAGCGCGGTCCGCCGCCGCCAGCGCGGCGAGGCGTTGGTCGTTGTCGAGCCGGTAATTCAGCGTCGGCCCCAATACCCAGGCCTCGCCCCAGGCGCAGAGCGCACAAGACGGGTCAGCGGCGCTCGCCCGCATCATCGCCGTCTTGGCGTCCTCGTGATAAAAGGCGTGCGAGAGCTGCAAGCCGTAATCGAACCAGGCCTGCGCCTCCGGATCGGCCGTATCGACCTTGAAGCCGCCCGTCCCCATGCCGGAAACGCGCCTGAAGACGCTGCCGGCTTTCGATGCACGGCTCGCCTCGGCGCCGCACAGCGCACTCAGCGCCCTCAACGTCGCGGCGACCGGGACCGACGCCTTGCGCGGCGCCTGGACCGGCGCATCGATCGCCAAAGACGACACGCAAGCCGTCAGCAACAGCGCTGCGCCTATCACCAGCCGTCTTGCCATGCCGTTGCTCCCGATCTTCCCCACCCTAACCGGCTTGCGCGAAGCTGAAAATCATCGCCGGCAACCGCCTGCCCCTGATCGGTGCGAGCGCTATTTCGGCGGCTTATAGACGCCATCGGCATTCAGATACGGGATATAATATTTTGCGTGGCAGTCGGTGCAGACTTGGTAGAGATCGCCGCCTGCCTTGAACATCCTGTCATTGTCTCGCGCCGCTGTGGCCGCCTTCACCGCCAGGGCTTCTCGGGTTAGCGCATGCGCGAATTTTTCCCAATCCGCGCCGACCCCGGTGAAGCTGGGGACACGGCCAGGAAGCAGCAACAGATTGCCGGCCTCGGCGACAATCGCGGCTTCATGCTCGGCGGCGGCCCAGTCCGCCTCGGTCTGTGGGGCAAGGGAGACAGTCCCTTTGTCCGTATCCATCGTACCGGCGCGGCCCCATAGCGAGACGGCGGCTGGATCGATGATGTGCTTCATCACCTGCTGGGTCGGCAACGTCGTGTCGAACGCCGCTTTCTCACCTGGGTTGGAACAGGCGGCGGCGACAAAGGCCGCGCAACCGATCAACCATCTGGGCGGCATCGAACATCTCCTCGCGTCCTAAGCAGCAGGCGGCGCTGAGCAGCGGGCCCGCCATGCCTGCGGTGGATCCAGGCCTGCGGTGGATCCAGGCCTGCATTGGATCCAGGCCTGCATTGGATAAAGACGCCTGTTCCTGGCGCAGATCAATTCTGCCGAAAGTTTATGCCTAGCCAGCCATAATCACGGCAGCGGTCAGGAGGGCGATCTCGATGCGGATCCACGACAGGTCGACATGCGACAGACGGGTGAGGATCGCACGAGCCATTCTGGCCTCCGTGGCGCGCGATTCGCAGCGCCGACGCTGAGACTAGTTCCTCACCCCGGCGCGCCAACTCTTATCTCCGCCAGCGCGAAGAAATGCGGGGCCGCCTCCGCCCGCAGAAGAGATTGCCGGCGCGGTTGCGGCCACGCCATTCGCCGTTCGAGCGATCCAGTCGTCGATCACCGTCTCAAGGACATCGAGCGGCATGCCGCCATTGCCGATGACCTGCTGGTGGAACTGACGGATGTCGAACCGATCGCCTAGCCTCGCCTTGGCCCGCGCGCGCAACCGCAGGATCGTCAACTCGCCCACCTTGTAGGCGCAAGCCTGGCCAGGCCAAACAGAATAACGTTCGACCTCACGCGTGATCTCGCTGGTTGTCATGCCGGTCTTGGAGCGTATGTAGGCGATGGCGTCTTCGCGCGACCAGTGTTTGGCGTGGATGCCCGTATCGACAATCAGGCGCGTCGCCCGGAACATTTCCGACTGCAGCTTGCCAAGCTTGCCGAGCGGGTCGTCCTGGTAGAAACCCATCTCTTCGGCCAGCGTTTCGGCATAGAGGCCCCAGCCCTCGGCATAAGCGGTGGGCGTGAGCACGCGTCGGATGATCGGCACGCCCTTCACCGCAAGCGCCGCCGACAACTGGAAGTGATGACCGGGTTCGCCCTCGTGAAAGAAGGTCGTCGGCAGCGTCCATTTCGGGAAATCGGTTGTGCTCGCAAGGTTGATGTAGAGCCGGCCCGGGCGCGAGCCATCCACCGACGGCGACATGTAATAGGCGCCCGCCGATGTCGCCTCGGAATAGGCTGGCACCCGATCAATTTGCAGCTCCTGCTTGGGAACTGCGAGGAACCAGTCCTTCGCCTTGCCTTCGAAGCGCGTCTGCAGGTGATGAAGATAGTCAAGGACTTCGACGCGGCCGGCCTCGGTATTGGGGAAAGTCTCCCCCGGTTCGGACATCAAGCGATCGAGACGTTCGCCGATCTCGCCCGGTGCTGCGCCGCGAGCATCAAGAATGGCCGTCATCTCCGCTTCAATCCGCGCCACTTCGCTAAGGCCGATCTGATGAATCTCATCAGCGGTCAGATTGGTGGTCGTCTGCGAGCGCAGCCGATCGGCATACCAGGCGTCACCGCCAGGAAGACGCCAGACGCCCGCCTCGTGGGATGCGGTCTGGGCCATGTCCTCGAACATGCTGATCAGCCCTTGATAGCCAGGCATGACCTGATCCCGAACCGCGGCCTCAGCGCTGGCAACCAGCTTGACGCGGTCACCTGCACTGAGGTCGCTGATCGCATCGAGTTTCGCGGCGAACGACGTCACCAGAATGTTCGTGGCTGCGCTATTGGCGATGAACCCGCGCAGGTTGGCGAGGGTGCGGTCGATGATGAAATCAGGCGGCGTGATCCCAGCTTGTCGATCGGCCAGGATGCGCACCTTCACCTCGCGCAGCACTCGGCCGAAATCATTGACGCGTTTCACATAGCGCTCAGCGCTCGATCGGCCTTTGACGATGTGGATGTCGGTAAGGAACATCGGGCCATCGATGGCGACGCCAGAAACCTGGTTCACCCGATAAGGGTCGATCGGGATTGCGTGGCGAGCCATGCGGATGTCGTCGTCAAGCGTTTCTGCAAAGATGCGCCAGGTCAGCGCCTGCTGGCCGCTCAGCCGGTTCGGACCGTAGCGGTCGAGCCCGGAGCGAATGCGGCGCTTCAGCGCCTTGTCTTTGGTTTCCTTGGCCGAGGTATAATCGTCCATCCGCCCGCTGTGGAAATCCAGAAGCGTGTTATCGACCAGACCGGCCTCGGAGAATGACTCAGGCGAGGCCATCGCCAGCTGCAGGGAAACCTTGTTGACGTAGTTATCCAAGCCCACCGGCGCGGCCCAGAAGACGACAAAAACTGCGCCGACCGCGACCGCGGCAAGCCCGACCAATCCCAGCAGGATCTTTCCGACCAGAGCCATGACCTCTCATTCGACCTCGAGCCTGCCCGAGCCAAGCAACCATGGCGAGGCTGCGCCAGCAAGTCGAGCCCGCGGACCGGCTGTGATTGTCGTAGGCGCAGGTCCTGCAGGCCTTGCGGCCGCAGAGGTTCTCGCCTCGCAGGGGATTGCGGTGATCCTGCATGAGCGCATGCCCAGTCCGGCGCGAAAATTCCTGCTGGCCGGACGCGGCGGCCTCAACCTGACCCATTCCGAATCGCTCGAGCGGTTCCTCGATCGCTACGGACCCATGCGCCCGCAGTTGGAAGCGGCGATCCGCGCGTTTCCGCCCGAGGCGTTGCGTACCTGGTGCGAGGCGTTGGGCCTGCCGACCTTTGTTGGATCCAGTGGGCGGATCTTTCCAAGATCGATGAAGGCCTCACCCCTGTTGCGCGCCTGGCTGCGGCGGCTGGATGGGTTGGGCGTAAAGCTCGTCACGCGCTCGCGCTGGCTCGGGTGGGAGGATGGCGCGCTAAGCTTCGAGACACCGGGCGGGGTCGTCGTCGAACGCCCGGATGCGGCGATTTTTGCGCTGGGCGGGGCGAGCTGGCCGCGTCTCGGCTCGGATGGCGCCTGGCAGGCGGCCTTTGCCGCACATGGCGTCGACATTTCCCCCCTGCGCTCGGCCAACAGCGGCTTCCATGCGGCGTGGTCGGAAAAGCTGCGCGAGCGCTTTGCCGGCGAGCCCTTAAAGACGGCCGGCTTCTCGTTTGCCGGGACCACGGTTCGTGGCGAGGCGATGATCACCCGCGATGGCCTCGAGGGCGGCGCTATCTATGCGTTGTCGCGCGACCTGCGCGAGGCGATCTCCGCGCGAGGCTTCGCCGACCTGATCATCGATCTGCGCCCGGATGTTTCGGAGGAGGCGCTTCTGGCCCGGCTCTCGCTGGATGCCGGCAAGGGCCTCTCCACCGCCAACCGCCTGCGCCGTGCAGGCTTGTCACCGCTTGCCGCGACCTTGCTCCGCGAGCGGGTTGGGGGACCCAGCCTGCCCCCGGCGCCGGCCGAGATTGTCGCTGCGATCAAGCACTGCGCAATCCGCCTCACCGGCGTCACCGCCATCGACCGGGCGATCTCCACGGCGGGCGGCATAGCCTGGCAGAGCATCGCGCCCGATTTCTCGTTGCGCGGCAACCCGCGAGCATTCGTCTGCGGCGAGATGCTGGACTGGGAAGCGCCGACCGGCGGCTATTTGCTGCAAGCCTGCTTCGCCACTGGCCGCGCCGCCGGGCTGGGCGCGCTGGCGCGGATCCGGGCTCAGTAATTGAGGATCGGCCCAAGCCAGCGCTGCGCGGTCACGAGATCCCAGCCCTTGCGGCGGGCATAATCCTCAACCTGGTCCTTCTCGATCCTGCCGACGGCGAAATAGATCGCCTCGGGATGGGCGAGATAAAGGCCAGAGACGCTGGCCGGCGGGTTCATCGCGAAGCTCGAGGTCAGCTCCATGCCGGTGTGGGCGGGCGCCTCGAGCAGGTCGAAGATCGTCTGCTTCTCGGTATGGTCGGGCTGGGCAGGATATCCCGGCGCCGGGCGGATGCCGCGATAAGCCTCGGCGATCAGCTCTTCGCCGGAGAAGGCTTCATCGCGGGCATAGCCCCACAGCTCGCGGCGCACATTCTGATGGAGCGCTTCAGCGAACGCCTCGGCGAAGCGGTCGGCCAGCGCCTTGATCATGATCGAGGAGTAGTCATCGCCTTTGGCGACGAATTCGGCTGACTTCGCTGCTTCGCCGTGGCCGGCGGTGACGGCGAAGGCGCCGACATAATCTGCGCCCGCGCCGATCGGGGCGACGAAATCCGAGAGGGCGAACTGCCCCTTCTGGTTGGTTTTCTCCATCTGCTGGCGCAGGGTGAAGAGGCGGGCGCGTTCCTTGTTTCGCGTCTCGTCGGTCCAGATGACGATGTCGTCGCCATCGGCATTTGCCGGCCAGAAGCCGACCACGCCGCGCGGTTTGAGCCATTGCTCGCCGATCAGCCGTTGCAGCATGACCTGGGTGTCGGCCCAGAGGCCGCGCGCCGCCTCGCCGATCTTGTCGTCCTCAAGGATCATCGGGAAACGGCCAGCCAGCTCCCAGCTCGAGAAGTAAGGGGTCCAGTCGATAAAGCGGGCCAGGGTCGCAAGATCGAAATTCGAAATCTCGCGGGCCCCGAGAAATCCGGGCTTCGGCGGCGTGTAGCTGGTCCAGTCGGGCTTGTGCGCCAGCTTGCGAGCCGTGGCGAGGTCGACTCGCGCTTTGGCCTGGCCGCCTGAGCGCGTCTCGCGGATGCGCTGGTATTTGGCCTTGGTGTCGGTCCAGAACTGGCCGCGCGTTTCCTCGCTCATCAGCGAAGAGACCACCCCGACGGCACGGCTGGCGTCGAGGACGTGGACCACCGGCGCTGTTTGCATCTGCGGCTCGATCTTGATTGCAGTGTGGGCCGGGCTGGTGGTCGCGCCGCCGATCAAGAGCGGCTTGTTGATGCCACGGCGCTGCATCTCCGAGGCGAAATAGACCATTTCGTCCAGCGACGGCGTGATCAGGCCCGAAAGGCCGATCATGTCGGCGTTCTCATTGGCGGCCGCCTCGAGGATCTTCTCGGCGGGAACCATGACGCCAAGATCGACCACGGTGTAGCCATTGCATTGCAAAACGACGCCGACGATGTTCTTGCCGATGTCGTGGACATCGCCCTTCACGGTCGCCATGACGATCTTGCCGTTGGATTTGTCCTGCGTGCCGAGGCGGATCTTCTCTTCCTCCATGTAGGGGAGAAGATGCGCCACCGCGGCTTTCATCACCCGCGCCGACTTCACCACCTGCGGCAGGAACATCTTGCCGGACCCGAAGAGATCACCGACGATGTTCATGCCATCCATCAACGGGCCTTCGATGACGTGAAGCGGACGGTCTGACTTGAGGCGCGCCTCCTCGGTATCAGCCACGATGAACTCGGTGACGCCATTGACCAGCGCGTGCGCCAGCCGCTCCCCCACCGGCTTTTCGCGCCAGCTCAGGTCTTTCTTCTGCTCGACGCCCTTCTGGCCGCGAAACCGTTCGGCGATCTCGAGCAGGCGTTCGGTTGCATCAGGTCGACGGTTGAGGATTACGTCCTCGCTTCGCTCGCGTAGCTCAGGATCGATGTTGTCGTAGATATCGAGCTGACCAGCGTTGACGATCGCCATGTCGAGACCAGCCTTGATGCCGTGGTAGAGAAACACCGAGTGCATCGCACGGCGCACCGGCTCGTTGCCGCGAAACGAGAACGACACATTCGAAAGCCCACCCGATGTGTGGACGCCTGGCAGGTTCGCTTTGATCAACCGCACGCCCTCGAAAAAATCGAGCGCGTAGTTGTTGTGTTCGTCGATGCCGGTCGCGACCGCAAAGATGTTGGGGTCGAAGATGATATCCTCGGGTGCGAAATCGAGCTTCGCGATCAGGAGGTTGTAGGCGCGTTTGGAGATCTCGTATTTGCGTTGAGCCGAGTCGGCTTGCCCGACCTCGTCGAACGCCATCACCACGACAGCGGCGCCATAGCTCTGCGCCAGCCGCGCCTGCTCCAGGAATTTGTCCTCGCCCTCCTTCATCGAGATCGAGTTGACGATCGCCTTGCCCTGGACGTTCTTCAGTCCTTCCTCGATCACCTCCCATTTCGAGGAGTCGATCATGATCGGCGTCCTGGCAATGTCGGGTTCGGCGGCGATCAGGCGCAGGAAGGTGCGCATCGCCGCCTTCGAATCGAGCAGACCCTCGTCCATGTTCACATCGATGATCTGGGCGCCGCTCTCGACCTGCTGGCGCGCGACATCGACCGCCTTGGCAAATTCACCCTCAACGATCAGCTTCTTGAACGCCGCCGAGCCGGTGACGTTGGTTCGCTCGCCGATGTTGACGAAGAGGGCGCGCGGTGCGGTCATGTCAGTCTTTCAAGCAGATCAGCAACGCCAGAGGTCCAGGCGCCGAAATCTTTGGTCTGCTGCCAGAGTTCATTGAGCTCGGAATAGTCCAGCAATCGCCGCACCACTCCGGTGGCGGCCTCGCGCAGGGCGGCGTCCGCCGCCAGCTTTGGCAGGAGCGCGGCGGCTTGCGGCGGGAAGTCAGCTGGCGGCTTGCCCGAGCCGGCCGCGACCAGCTCGGCGGCGGCCAGCGCCACACTGGCGTCCGACGCTTCGAGATAATCGTCGGGCTTGAGATGCTCGATGACTTCGAAGGCGTTGAGCACGGCGGACTGGCCATCTTCCTCGACTTCATAGATGAAGTCGGAGGCGTCATCATTGCCAAACGAGGTGTGCGACCACGCGCCCATTCAGATTACTCAGCCGCCTTGATCGGACGCAGCCCCGCCAAGCCGTCGATGCTCTGCGCATTCTTGGCAACGCGGCTGGCGCGCCATTCGTCGAGCGGCTGGTGCTGGATATAGCGCTGCAACTGGTCGCGTTCACCCTTGTAGTCGTAGAACGGGATTGACCAACCACAGCTGTCCATGACGCGTTCAATATCGAGCAGGATGATGTCGCGCGCGTAAGGATAATCGGGGACGTGCTCGGCGATCATGCTCTCGAAGCGCGGATCGTCGAACTGGATGAAGGAGCCGCGTCCATAGAGACGCACGATGTTGGGTGCACCGTCGAAGGCGCAGAACATGATCGTCAGGCGGCCGTTCTCGCGGATGTGCGCCAGCGTTTCGATACCCGACCCGCCAAGATCGGCGTAGGCGACCTGGTTGGGTCCCAGGATCCGGAAAGCGTCGTGGCCTTTGGGGCTGAGATTGACATGGCCCTCGCCCGACAGCGGCGAGCTCGCCACGAAAAACATCCTCTGGCGGCCGATGAAAGCCGTCAGTTTTTCGTCAAGGGCGTCATAGGTCTTGGACATGGCAGTCTGGTCCTCCTCGCGCGGTCGATATCAGGCGAGCTCAAACGGCTCCAGCCCTGAGAGGCGCAAAGCCTTCGGCCGCTCCGCCGGCTGGCGCGGCTTGATGCCGGCGACGGCTTTGGCGACGTGGCGGATGTGATCCGGCGTCGTGCCGCAGCAGCCGCCGAGAATGTTGACCAACCCCTGGCTTGCCCATTCTTCCAGCTCGTGCGCGGTCTGGTGCGGCTCTTCATCGTATTCGCCAAAAGCATTGGGCAGGCCTGCATTGGGATAGGCGGCGACCAGCGTATCGGCGACGCGCGCCATCTCGACGATATGCGGCCGCATCAGGTCGGCTCCGAGCGCGCAATTGAAGCCGATGGCGAAGGGCTTGGCGTGCTTCACCGAATTCCAGAAGGCTTCCGCGGTCTGGCCCGACAGCGTGCGGCCCGAACGGTCGGTGATCGTGCCCGAAATCCAGATCGGCAGCTTCTCCTGGCCGCTCGCCTCGAGATCGAGGATCGCCTTGATCGCCGCCTTGCAGTTGAGCGTGTCGGTGATCGTCTCGATCAGGTAAAGATCAACGCCGCCCTCATAGAGCGCGGAGATCTGATCGCGATAGGCACGATAGACCTGGTCGAAATCGACCAGGCGAGCGCCAGGATCGTTCACATCGGACGACATCGACAGCATCTTGTTGAGCGGTCCGATGGACCCTGCTGCAAAACGCGGCTTTCCGGGTTCACGGCTGGTCCAGTCGTCCGCCGCCTTTCGGGCAAGGCGGGCGCCGGCAAGATTGATGTCGCGCACCGCAGCAGCGTCGAGCTTGTAGTCGTCCTGCGCGATGATGGTCGAGGAAAACGTGTTGGTTTCTGAAATGTCGGCGCCGGCGGCAAAGTACTGGTCGTGCAGGTCTGCGACGATGTCGGGCCGCGTCAAGCAGAGGATGTCATTGTTGCCCTTGAGCTGGCCGGGATGATCCTTGAACCGCTCCGCGCGAAAGTCGGCTTCGCTCAAACCGCGCTTCTGGATCATCACGCCCCATGCCCCGTCGAGGATCAGGATCCGCTCTTTTGCAGCGGCCTTGAGGGCGGCGATGCGGTCTGCGCGTTTCATGCCCGTGCCTCCGGCTTGAGCCCCAGCAAGCGGCAGGTCGAGAGCGACAGGCCGGCTCGGTTCATGGTGTAGAAGTGGAACTGGTCGACGCCCTGGTCGGTCAGCTTGCTGCAAAGGTCAGCGGCGACGTGGGCGGTGACGAGATCACGCGTCTCAGGATCATTATCTAGACCCTCATAGAGCTGGGCGATGCGATTGGGGATCGAGGTGTTGCAGAGCTTCGCCATGCGCTTCAGCCCCTTGAAATTGGACTGCAGCATGATGCCGGGAACGATCGACTGGGTGATGCCCGCGTCGCGCGCCGCGTCGAGGAATTTGAGGTAGACGTCAGGATAGAAAAAGAACTGGGTGATCGCCCGGGTCGCGCCTGCGTCGAACTTGCGCTTGAGGTTGTCGATCTCGGAAACGAGCGAAGGTGCATCGGGGTGCACTTCGGGATAGCAGCCGACCGAGATGTCGAAATCGGCGATCTTTCGCGCGCCGGCGATCAAGTCGGAGGCGTAGGCATAGCCGCCTGGGTGCGGCGCGTATTTCGTGCCGATGCCGGCAGTGGGATCGCCGCGCAAGGCGACGATGCGCTTCACGCCGGCCTGCCAATAGTCAGTCAGCACCTGGTCGATCTCGGACTTTGTCGCTGCGACACAGGTGATGTGGCCGGCGGGAGAAAGATCCGTCTCCTCGGCCATGCGCTTGACGATGTCGTGCGTGCGCGTGCGCGTCGACCCGCCGGCGCCATAGGTGACCGAGACAAAGCGCGGCTTGACCGGCGCGAGGCGTTTGACCGAATCCCAAAGCTTGTCTTCCATCTCCGGGGTCTTGGGCGGAAAGAACTCGAAACTGACAGCGGGTGCGGTCATGCCGCCCTCCCGGCCTTGCGGGCCTTGTCGGTCTCGGCGGTCCAGACTGTGACCGCGACGCCCTTGCCCAGGGTCGCAGAGCTGGCGGGCGCCTTGAAGCGTTTGACCGCCCCGACGCTCAACCGCGCATGCTCGGCCCAGCGCGTGAAGTCGGCTTCCGAGACGCCAAGATGACGGTGGGCGTGATCTGCTCGGAAATGCTCAAGGTCGTGCGGGGCGAAGTCGACCACCACCAACCGTCCACCCGGCTTCAGCACGCGCGCTGCTTCCGACAGGGCGCGGCCAGGATCATCGAGGAAGTGCAGCACCTGGTGAATGATGACGAGGTTGGCGCAGGCGTCCGGATAGGGCGTCGCGGTGGCGTCGCCATGGCGCACCGATGCGTTCGCCGCTCCCGAAGACAAAAGGTTCGAGCGCGCGACGGTCAACATCTGGTGGCTGAGGTCGATGCCCTCAACCCGTTTTGCCCGCTGCGAAAACAACGACAGCATCCGCCCGGTGCCGGTGCCGAAATCGATCACCAGATCGAACGGGCCGGGTCCTGCGGCCGCCAGAAGCGCCTGCTCGATATCCGCTTCGGAGTAATGCAGCGCCCGCACCAGATCCCAGTCCGCGGCAATGCGGGAGAAATAGTCCTGCGCCGAGGCGGTGCGCGAGGCCCGGACTTCGTGCAACCGCTTGAGGTCGCGGGCGACGGTGGGGTCGTCTGGATCGATGGCGCCGATCAGGGTGTCGACCAGGGACCGCGCCCACCCTTCGACCGGAATGCGGTAGAACACCCAGGCGCCTTCAGGCAGTCTGTCCACCAGTCCGGCGGCGGTGAGGAACTTCATGTGACGCGACAGGCGGGGCTGGCTCTGACCCAGAACCAGGGCGAGTTCGCCGACCGAAAGCTCGCCCCGGGCTAACAGCGCAAGAATGCGGGCACGCGTTCCCTCGCCTGCGGCGCGAAGTTGCTGAACCAGGAGGGGCAGGTCTACGGGCCTCATTTCAGCATATAAACATATCTTTATATGCAATTTCAAGTGGCCGAGGCGTCACGGTCTGGGAATAACCTCCTCTTCGGAGTTTTCCACCAGTGTCTGGGCCAAGACGAGGTGTTGATTGGGCAATGTCGCCGGCCCATATGGACCGCCGACGCGGGAGAAAGCCGAGCCATGAAGAGCTATTCCACCGCGCTGCTGCTCGGTTCCGCCCTGGCGCTTGGAGCCTGCGCGAGCACCGGTCCCAAGAACCCCGCCGATCCTTATGAAGGCTTCAATCGCCAGATGTACGGCTTCAACGACGGGCTGGACCGCGCGATCCTGGAGCCGGTGGCCAAGGGCTACCGGGCGGTCACCAACAAGCCAATTCGCCAGGGGATCACCAATTTCACCAATAATCTGGGCGAGCCGCTCACCTTCACCAACGAGCTGCTGCAGTTCAACATTCCGCATGCCGCCGGCACGTTCGGCCGCTTCGTGGTCAACAGCACGATCGGCCTCGCTGGCCTGTTTGACCCGGCGACGTCATTCGGGATCAAGCGCACCGACGAGGATTTCGGCCAGACGCTCGGCGCCTGGGGCGTGAAGCCCGGCCCCTATCTGGTCCTCCCCTTCCTCGGCTCGACGGATCCGCGCGACCTGGTCGGCTGGGGCGCCGATTTCGGCCTCAATCCGCTCAACTATGCGGACTTCGAGCACGCCAACACGTTGCGCATAACCAATTTTGTTCTCGGCGGACTTTCGGCGCGCGAAAGCGCCATCGAGACGGTGGACAGTGTCCGTCAGACCCAGTTCGACCCCTATATCACTCTGCGGCGCTTCTATGTTCGCAACAGGGCTGCGGCGGCGCGAAACGCCGCCACCGTGAGCAATCCGGTCGAAGATGTGCCTGATTACGAAATGAATTTCTGAGGCTGGGGTCTGTCATGAGTTCTCTGGAGGCTTCCATGAAGGTGATGCAGGTGCTGGCGATCGGCGCGATGCTCGCAAACGCGCCCGCGGCCATGGCCGACAAGAAGTCGGAAGCCTATGTCGAGACGCAGGCCAACGCCGTTCTCAAGGTGTTGAACGACAAGTCCCTGACGGCCGACGCGCGGTCCGCCAAGTTTGGCGACTACATGCATAAATTCGCCTACCTGCCCGACATTGCGCGCCGCGTGCTGGGCGCCCAGGGCCGGGCGCTGAGCCAGGCCGATTTCGACCGCTACTATTTGACGTTCGAAGAGTATGCGACGGCCGTCTATGAGGCCCAGCTCGATGAATTCCGCGGCGAGGCCATCAAGGTCACCGGCTCGGTCGACCCGACGCCGCGCCGCAGCCAGGTCAATACGCTGATCAAGAGCACGCAGAGCGGCAAGGACATTCCGGTGGTGTGGGACGTTCTGCAAAGCCAGGACGGCCAGACCTATCGGGTGCGCGATGTCGGCATCAATCTCGACGGCTCGGTGATCTGGCTCGCCCAGGACCAGCAGGCTCAGTTCGAGGCGTTCCTCGACCGCAACAACGGCGACATCAACAAGCTGATCGTGAAGATCAAAACCATGATCGCCGACATGGGCGTGCGCAAGAAAGCCGGCTCCGGCTCGACCCTGGCCAAGGCTTCAAAAGCGCCGGCCTAGCGTCCAGCTTGTCCCATCCGCATGGCTCGCGTCTCATCACCCAAGACCCGCCCCAAACCGCGGAGCTTTGGTGATGCGCCCGGCGGCTGCGGACCGCCGGCGCGGCGGAGATTGCCAGCGGGTCGCTGCGACAGCTTCAGAATCTTCTTTCCACGACGGAAACTCCGGATTACTCTAAATTCATCTGCGCAGCTGCACCCGCCTGTCGACGGCGGCAAGCGTCTCGGATAACGACAATTAAGGCTGGGCCGGAGAGCCAGCCGCTGGGAGATGGAACGTGATCCGGAAGCTCGTTGTCGCGATGGCGCTTGCCGGAATGGCTCTGGCGCCATCCGCGCTCGCTGACAGTGCAAAGTTCAACACCACCTCAACCCTGCTCGGCGACATTCTCGACAGCCCCACTGCGAAAGCCGCCTTCGCCAAAGTCTTTCCCGAGATCGCCGCCAATCCGGATCTCGACCAGGGCCGCGGTATGACGCTGACCGAGATTTCCGGCTATGTTCCCGATCAGGTAACGCCGGAGAAGCTGAAGCAGCTCCAGGCCGAATTCGACAAGATCAAGTAGATTTCCCAACCCATCCCGCGATCCTGGACCTTCCCCCAGGACGCATCACACGGAGAGACGAAATGCGCAGCCTGCTTATCGCCGCCGCCTTTGCGACCGCCGCCATGGCGCCGGCCGCCTTTGCCGACGAAGCCAAGTACTCGGTGGAGAAACAAACCATCGGCGAGCTGGTGAAGAACGAAGCCACCAAGGCCGCTCTGATGAAGGTCATGCCTGACCTGATCCAGAACCCGCAACTCGAGCAAGGCTACG
>JANMWT010000573.1:0-14324 GCA_031394145.1 Alphaproteobacteria bacterium
CAGGCCTTCACACAGCCCGGCCTTCACACAGCCCGGCCTTCACACAGCCCGGCCTTCACACAGCCCGGCCTTCACACAGCCAGGCCTTCACACAGCCAGGCCTTCACACAGCCAGGCCTTCACACAGCCAGGGGATGGCCATGCGACTGACATCGATCGCCCTTGCCCTGGCCTTGGCCGGGCTCGCCGGCGCTGCGGGCGCCCAGACCACAGCCTGCGATGGCGTCCTGAACCGCATCGGCAGCCAGAAGGCGATCGCGCTGACCACCGGCGGTGTCGCTGCGCTGGCGAAAATGAACATCAACATCGACGGCAGTGGCGTTGCCTATAACCAGGCCAATGCGGCCGGCGGCGGGCTCATCCACCTCTGCAACGCCGGCAAGATCTACCTTCCCGACGGCACGAGCTATCAGGGCTCGGAAAGCAACGCGACCTGTACCGGCAAGTTCATGCAGGACGTTGAGCGCATCGGCGCAGCGGGCTGGAGGGATGCAAGCGTCGGCCTGGTCAACTGGTATGGCGTCCTCGGCCATGGCGAAGCCGAGATCGCCGGCCAGACGGTGAAGAATATCGAGCCGGTCGCGCGCGCCGATGCGCCAGGCTTCTATGTCTCGCCGACCACGCTCGGCGATCCCACCTTCGCCGAGGACGACCAGAGGCGTTATCCCGATCCGGTGCTGGTTCCGGCGGCGGTGATCCCGAGCACGATCGCGCTCCGGCAACGCAATGTCGTCATCGGCGGGCTCGGCGTTGCAATTGACACCCGCCGGGACAATGCGGAACCCGCGCCCTTCATCATCAATGACATCGGCCCGCGCATCGGCGAAGGCAGCGTCGCCCTCGCCCGCCTCCTCGCCGGCCAGCTGATCAAGCCCGAGATCACCCGCGCCGAGCGTTTCGTCGGGCAAGTGGAGACCAATGATGTGCTGTGGGTGTTCTTCGGCGGCCCGACCCTCGCCCCACCCTATGACGCCGAGCGTGTGCGCGCCGAAGCGGCCGGCGCGTTTGCCGCTTGGGGCGGCGCCGGCCGCCTCAAGGCCTGTATCGCCGTGGTCAGGGCGAACGCCAGCTAGACCCGAAGAAGCCTAGAGCAGGCTCGGCCACGCCGCAGTCAGCGCCAGTCCGAAGCTCGCCAGCACAAGGCCGATGGCGGCGAGGCGCGGCCCGTGCAGGCGGCTCCACAAAAGCGCGCCGGTGAGGCTCATGGCGATCAGTCCGCCGGCCATGGTGTCGATGAACAGGACCCACCCCATCGAAAGGCCCACGCCCTTGTGGAGGTTCTTCAATGTACCGAAGAGGTTCTGCTCCGACCTGGTCGCCTTCACCGTGTTGCCGCCCGGCGTGTACTCGACCGTGAGCACCGCATGCGGGCCAGTGAAGGACTGTCTCCACACGTCGGCCGGGCGCACGCGCTTGCCCATGAACTCCGCCTCGCCGCCGGCGGTCGCCGCGCCGCGCCCTTCAGCCTGGCCTTGAATCTGGCTTTGAATCTGGCCACGAGTCTGGCCGGGTGTCTGGCCGGGTGTCTGGCCATCGCCTGCACGCTCGCCGCGCGGTGCGCGAGGTGCGAGCGACGTGCCGAACCGCCTCTGCGCCCAGACGCCGAGGTCCTCGATCCGGGTGATCTGCGTCGGGTCAACCGGCAGCGTCACCGACATCACCTCGGCTGGTTCGCCGGTATTGATCTTCAGCGTCGCGCGATGGTTCAGCGTAAAGCCTGAAATGCCGATCAGCAGGAAGGCGAGCGCGCCCCAGAGCCCTGTCCAGGCATGGATGCGCTTCAGCCACTGGACCACTTCGGTGCGGGTGAGGGGGCCGGGACGGAACAGCAGTACGCCGGGCGGGCGCTTCTTCACCGGGGTTGCGGCTTCGGTCGGGGTAGCGGCGTCCATGGTTCAGGCCTTGAGGTGAGGAGGCAGGTTGGCGAGCCCGAGCGTCGGCGATGTCGCGTCGGTGGAAAATGTACCCGGCACGGATCAGACCTCCGCCCATTTGCGTAAAAGGTTATGATAGGTCGCGGTGAGCCCCAGCACGGCGGCATGCTCATCGCCCAGTGCGGCGCGCGCGGCGATGATGGACTGATCGAGCTGGTAAAGCAGCGCGCGGTCGCCATCGTCCTTGACCATCGACTGCGCCCAGAAGAACGACGCCCAGCGCGACCCACGCGTAATCGGCTCGACGCGATGCAGGCTAGAGGCCGGATAAAGCACCATGTCGCCCGCCGCAAATTTCACGCGGTGCTCGCCATAAGTGTCCTGGATGACGAGCTCGCCGCCATCATACTCGTCGGGCTCGGACAGGAATAAGGTGCTTGATATATCGGTGCGCACCCGGATCGGCCCTGGCGCGAAGCGGATGGCGTTGTCGACATGCGCCTTGAAGGCCATACCCGTCTCGTAGCGGTTGAACAGCGGGGGGAAGACGCGCAGCGGCAAGGCGACGGAAACGAAGCGCTCGTTGCGGCCGAGCCGGGTCAGGATTGTTTGGCCAAGGTCACGCGCTTCAGGTGCTTCCTCCGGGACCTGGAGGTTGTGCTTGGCCTTGGCCGACTGGACGCCTGCAGTGGCCTTGCCATCGATCCAGGTCAGGCCCTCAAGGACGCGGCGAAACTCCGCAACCTCGCTCCTGTTGAGCACCTCTTCGATACGCACCAGCATGGATCGTATGTCCGCATAAAAAAAGGAATGGACCGCCCGAGAGGGCGAGCCGCTCCAGACAAAAGTACCCCGGGGAGATGCCGGGAAGGCTTCAGACGACGAAGGCGGCAGACAAAGCTTGATGGTTCTGAATCGAGGCGATTTGACTTCTAGAACGAAAAACCCATCGTCAAAAGGAAGGTGCGGCCTTGCGCCGGGGCGGCGCGGTTGCCGAAGGCCTGACCGTAATTGAGCCGGTCGGTCAGGTTGTAGGCATTCAGCGACACCCGCCAGCTTTTGACCTCGTACTGGATGAGAGCGTCCAGCGAGAGGAACTCCGGCGCCTGAGCGTCGCGCGTCAGCGTCAGGTTAGGCGCGGTCCCGGTTGAGGTGTAGCGAACATGGTAGCCGTCCTGATAGGTGACGCCGCCGGCGACCGACAGGCCGGGCGCGAAATCACTGAGCCGGTAGGACGTCCAGGCGTAGGCCGAATTCTTCGGTACCTGCAGGATGGGCGTGCCGGTGGTGATGGGGTTGGCCATGCAGACCAGCGGCGCGGCAACGCAGACCAAGTCTTCGGTCACCTTGGTGTCGAGATACGTGTAGCCAGTGTTGAGGGTCCAGTCTTTTGTGATCTGCCCAGTCAGCCCCAGTTCGACGCCTTGGATACGCTGGCTCTGGCTCGACTGGCTGGAGATCTCGCCCGTGGTCGGGTCGGTCAACTTGGCGTTGTCCTTGGTCACCTGGAAGATGGCGCCATTGACGCCGAGCCGGTCGTGGAACAGGCCGAACTTGGCGCCGGCTTCGTAAGTCTCCCCCTTGTCCGGTTCGAAGGCCTGGGTCGTTCCGGCGATCGGCGTCGCGGTGCCGACGATGCCCGAGCCGACCGGCGTCGCCGAACGACCCCAGGAGAGGTAGTAAGTCTGCTCCTCGCCGGGCTCGTAGACGAGCGACAAGTGCGGACTGGTGAGGTGGGAGATCGCCTTGAACGACGTCCGGGCGGTGTTGATCAGTTGGTTGCCGTACGCGGCCTCGTAATCCTCGTAGCGCACGCCCGCGATCACCGAAACGGTCGGGGTGAAGAAGAAGCGGTCGGTGACGAAGCCGGCATAGTTGGCCGCCGTGCCCGCCGAGTCGGTGATGTAAGTGTTACTGGTGATGCTGGTCAGCGCGATACCGGTCGTTCCGACGCTGGTTGATGGCGTCGGGCGGAATGGCGCATAGCCTGCGGGCGGGGCGCCGGCGCCCGTCAGGAGGTTGATGGCGATGGCGTTCCGCGCCGCCTTGGTCGCGCCAGGCAGATAGATGCCGCTCGACAGGGGCGGCAGCCTATAGGCGAAGAAGGCCTTGCGGTTTTCCTGATAGTTGAGGTCCACGCCCGCGACTGTCTCGTTCTTGAAGCCGCCGATATCGAACACGGCGTGCAGGGCCGAGATGTTCTGCGCGCCCCAGGCTCTTTGGCGGTAGGGACCGCCGCCGCCAAAGGTGATGTAGGGGATGGTGGCCGGGTTGTTATCGATCAGGGCGTCGATACAGGTCTTGCCGCCGGTCTGCACCGCGCAGCTGTCGACACTGGTGTACTGGAAATAGCGGTCGTAGGACCCGACGCGAGTATCGTTGGTGAAGATTAGGTTGGGGCCGTCCTCGTAGCGGAACGAAGCGGTCAAAACGTCGGCGCGGGTTCGGTCGCGGTCATTGGTGAACTGCTCGAAGGTCTTGCGGTCGACCCCGTACTCGGACGCGGGAAGCGCCACGATCGAGCCGGTAGGCGCGCCGATCACGATCCCATAGTCCGGGATGCGGTGGTCGGTCTGGTGCAGGTAGTTGAGGACGAAGCTGGTCCTGGTCCCGAGGCCAAAACCGATCGAGGCGGCAAGGCCCCAGCGATCGGAATGCACCTCGTCGCGGTCAGTCACGCCTGCGCTGGTCCGCATCAGGTTCAGGCGCACGGCGGTGGTGTCGTTGATCCGGCGGTTCAGGTCGGCGGTGGCGCGATAGTTGTCGCCTGTGCCGATCTGGGCGTCGACACTGTTGAAGTTGCTCATCGCGTTCGGCTGCTTGGAGATGGTGTTGATCGCGCCTCCCGTGGTGCCGCGACCGAACATCGAGCCCGAGGGGCCCTTCAACACCTGGACTTCCTGATAATCGAAGCTGTCGCGGCTGTAGACGCCGAAATCGCGCAGGCCGTCGGTATAGATGTCGTTGTTGGAATCCAGGCCGCGGATCTTGAACTGATCGCCAGCTAGGGCGCCGCCCTCGCCGATCGCCACGGTGATTCCGGGCACGTCGCGCAGAGCCTGCTCCAGGGTGGTAATCTTCTGTTCCTGCATCAGCTCCTGCGACACGACGTTGACCACCTGCGGGGTGTCGCGCACGGAACTTGTGATGCTGGTCGAAAGGCCTGTCGGGTGATCTTGCGTGTTGTCGCTCTCCCCCGTCACGATCACCTTGTCGATGGCGCGAGAGGCGGTCGGCGCAGCGACCTGAGGAGCCTTGCCCGCCGTTTGCGCGTCGGCGGCGCCGAGTCCAGCTGCCGCTAACGCGATCGGACCGATCGTCTGCCAGGCGGGCGAAAGGCCGCGTCGAGCGCGTTTCGACATTGGAAAAGTCCCCGGTACATTTGCACACGCAACTGCGAATTAGTTGCAACTGACCGGTGTGGCTTACGTGGGCCAAACTGCGAATGCAAGTGCGTCGCAAGAAAGAATCAAAGCGCGCTGGAAGGCGCTGACGAGGTCTGCGGAGATGGTCGGAACAAGCCTGGCCAGGACGAGACCAACTGGCCGAAGCCAGCTCCGCCCTGGACTGACCATCTCGGCCGGCTGCGACGCCAACGCCTTGTTCAAGCATAAAAAAACGCCGGCTCCGCGAGGGGCCGGCGTTCAGGAAGCGTCGAGCACGAATGGGGAGGAGAGAGTTTCGCGCCGCGCGGTTGATGCCGAGAGAGATGGCATCGAAAGGGATCGGGAGGCCGGCCGGCTTGCGCTCGTTCCAGCCTCCCGGGGGAGGAAACCTTAGGCGCCGAGGGCGCGGCTGCCGGTTTCGATGATGAAGAAGAGGAATCCCGTGGCCAGCAGCGTCAGCGGCAGGGCGATGACGAAATTCAGGATCTCGTGGCCAGATTGGGCAGTCTTGGGGAGGAAGGTCATGTGCAGCTCCGACTTTTCTTGTTCGAGGTCTCTTTTGGCCTCATTGGATGTAACGGGCTTTTTTGTTTGTTTCCCGTCGATGAACAAGCATATAACTGACGACTGAGCCAAATGCAATGAACAAAATCGACAATGTTCATTATTTTTGCTGCGGTACGTCATAAGCGGGCCTAAACCCATGCTGCACCTGCTAACAGACGATCGTATCCGAGGTGTTAACGGCGCGCTGACAGGCCCGTGAGCATCAGCGAGACGACGCCTTCAAGCTCAAGTTTCAACGCGTCCAGTTGTTCAGTGGTCCACAGCTGGGGGACGCGGAACTTCAGTACAGCGCACTGCACAAAATCGGCTGTCATGGTCAGGCTCGATTCGAAGGCGAATTCTCCGGCCTTGGAGCCTTCCTCGAGGATCTTTTCGAGCTGGATGCGCTCCTGGGCGCGCTCCTCGGCAAAGTAGTCGGGCCGCTCACGACCCATGATCTCGGCCAGCTCCATCAGTTTCGGATTTTTCTCGAACAGGCGGAAGGTGCGCTCCATCCGGAATGTGAAAAACTCTAGCAATTTCTGAGTTGCGGTGCGTCCCGTGTCGCGCACGATGGCAGAGTAGGTCTGATGCGTCTCGACCCCGAATTGCCGCGTCATCGCCTCGGCGATGTCGATCTTTGAAGGGAAGAACCGATAGATATTGCCCGCCGACATACCGCAATCCGAAGCGATCTCGGACATGGTGGTTTTGTTGTAACCGTAATGCAGGATACGCTCGGCGGCGGCGTGAAGAATGGCCTCGCGCGGCTCGGTCGACTTGTCGGTCATAACAGCCATATAGGGCGTCCGCCTTAGAGAACACTGAATACTGGATGCAATCTTCAGCCCTTATAACCCGTAACGCGGACGTGTTCCAGCGTGTTGGCGTCGCAGGCGCGGGAGCATGGGGGACGGCGCTTGCCTATTGTGCGCTTTCGGCTGGCCGCGAGGTCAGGATCTGGGCGCGCGAGCCGGATGTCGCCGCCGCCCTCTCAGCGGGACAGGGCAATCCGATCTTTCTGCCGGGCGTCTCCCTTCCCGCCATGGCCGCCTCGAACGACCTTGCCAGTCTGGCGGACTGCGACGCCGTCCTCGCCGTCGCCCCGGCCCAGCATCTGCGCGCTTCGCTGAAGGCGCTCGCGCCTCACCTCAGCCCTGGCACGCCGGTGGCGCTGTGCTCGAAGGGCGTCGAACGCGGCACGCTCAAGCTGATGACCGACGTGCTGTCCGAAGAATTGCCCGCCTGCTTGCCGGCCGTCTTGTCCGGACCGTCCTTCGCCGCCGACGTCGCCCGTGGCCTGCCCACCGCCGTGACCCTCGCGTGCGCCGACCGCGCGCTCGGTGATGTGTGGATGCGCTCGATCGGCCGACCGCACTTTCGCACCTACTGGACCGACGACCTGATCGGCGCCGAAGCCGGCGGGGCAGTGAAGAATGTGCTGGCCATCGCCTGCGGCGTCTCCGAAGGCATGGGTCTTGGCCGCTCCGCCCACGCGGCCTTGATCGCGCGCGGCTTTTCCGAAATGACGCGGCTCGGCGTTCGCCTCGGCGGCCGAGCCGAAACGCTGGCCGGCCTCTGCGGCCTCGGGGATCTGGTGCTCACCTGCTCCAGCCCGCAGTCGCGCAATATGAGCTTTGGTCTCGAACTCGGTCGCGGCGCAAAGCCGAGCGACATCCTCGCCGCGCGCAACGGCGTCACCGAAGGCGCCGCGAGCGCGCCAGCCGTCGTCGATCTCGGTCGCCGCCTTGGCGTCGACCTGCCGATCTGCGAGACCGTGAATGCGCTTATCGATGGCCAGATCGATGCACGCACCGGGCTCGACCGCCTGCTGAACCGGCCTTTCCGGGAGGAGACCTGATGGCGACCTATGTGTTCTACGGCCTTGATGGGCCTGACGGCCTCGCCATTCGCAAGGCGACGCGCCCCTCGCACCTCGAATTCATCAAGTCGCTCGGCGGCCGTGTGCGCGTCGGCGGCCCGATGCTTGGCGCCGATGGCGGCACGCCTGTCGGCACCCTGCTGATCATCGATGCGCCGACCCTCGACGACGCCAAAGCCACGATGGCCAATGATCCCTACATCCACGCCAAGCTGTTCAAGAGCACGGACATCCGTCCCTTCGACTGGATCTTGAAGTGAGGCGCGCGGCGCTGGTCGTCGGCGCTCTGCTCCTCGCTGCGCCGCTGTCGGCTCAGACGCCGACAAAAGCGCCGAGCCCGTCTCCGACCCAGGCGATGATGGGCGCCGCGTTCAATGCCCCTGACCGCGACGCTGGCGTGCGTTTCCGCGACACCCAGCGCGAGACGCTTCAGGTGATGCGCCTCAGTCAGGTGAAGCCCGGCGACCATGTGCTCGATATCGGCGCCAGCGGCGGTTACATGACCGTCCTCTTCTCATCCCTCGTCGGGGACGGAGGCCATGTCGACGCCCACAACTCGCCGAACTGGATCGCGCAACTTCCGGGCACCGCGCCAGAGGAGCTGCAGAAGCGCATTCACCGCAAGAACATCGGCTACATCACCACCGAGTTCGATGCGATCACCGGCGTCGACGACACTTATGACGTGATGATCATGGCGCAGGTCTATCACGATACGCCGCTCTACCCGATCGACCGGCCGAAGATGGACGCCAATCTCTTCCGTCTCCTGAAACCCGGCGGTCGGCTGATCATTTCGGATCACGCCGCCCTGCCCGGCACCGGCCCCACCGAAGCTGGCCCCAAACACCGGATCGAGAAGGCCTATGTCATTCAGGAGGTGACCGCTGCGGGCTTCGTCGTCGAAACGTCAGAAGACATCGATATGCCTGACACCCGCATCCTCTCGGTGTTCAACCCCGTGGTGCGCGGGCGCACCGACCGGTTCATCATCTCGTTCCGCAAACCCGAGAAGTAGCGCTGTCCGCCAACTCGCGGCGCGCCCGATCGCGGCCTGCCCAATCGCGGCCTGCCAGGTCGCGGCCGGCCAGGTAGGGCCGGCCAGGTAGGGCCGGCCAGGACGCAGAGTGGGCGTTTCATTGCTTTGTGTCGGCGATCGACTGAGCTGCGGACAGATCCTGCATGGCGGCCTGTCCATTGTGGAGCTGCGCGTCGTCCTGCACGGCGGTGACGCAGACGCACTTTTCTATCCTTGAATCTGGCTGAGCCGCCATGCGGCAGTGGATGACCGGCGTCGGTGAATTTGTCACCGACGCCGCTGAACCTGCCTGCGCATTGCTGGCTGTCGTCGCAGGGGTCTCTATGCGGGGCGAGCCGGAGGCGACTTGAAACAACACGACTAAAGCCAACCCGATCATCGGCGCGCCTCCCCTGCCTGACCGCAGATTGAGGCAGGCTTCGCCCAGCTCGTTCCGCAGCATCCCTGAACGAGGTCGACGCGGCGATGGTTTGGGCGCGCCGGTTGAGCCAGGGGCGGCCTGGGTGAGCGCGGGGGCCTCAGACCCCCTTGAGCCAGAACTGCTGCGCCCGCGTCGCTCGCTTGAGCCGAGCGGCGCCAAAGAAACGCGGCTTGAGCAGCGGCAGCCAGACCAGCTTGCCGATGCCCTCGACGAAGCGGCGATAGGTGAAGGCCCGACGTTCGGTGCGAACCAGGAAGGCGAGCAGCGCCAGCGGTCCGAAGATCAAACTCTGAACCAACCCCGCCATCATCCAGTAAGCGACGCCTGGCCAATTTGGCGGCGAACGGCTCCATTCGCACGTCGCTGGCGTCTGCCCGTAGGCGAAAGCGCGCATCAGCGTATAGCCAAGTGAGACGCGCGAGGCTTCCGGCGTTTCCCAGACGAAGCCGCCTGGCGCCCAGGCGAAGCGGCGTCGGGCGCGATGCATGGCCTGAAACACGAGGTCGTCCTCGCCGCCGGTCTCATTGCGTTTCGCCGAGAAGGGTTCGGCTGACGGCAGAGCGGCGCGCCGAACCAGACTTGAGCCGCAACCATAAAGATCGTCGATCGGCCCTTCGGCATGACCCGGCTGGCGCGCGAAGAAGTCCTCGTAGAATTCGGCATGGTCGATCGGCTCCTCGGCGAGGCGCGTGTGGACCGGTCCGAACACAACATCGGCGTCATGGGCGCGTTGCACCCGCAGCAATTCCGCAAGCCAGGTTGCCGGCGCAATCTCGTCATCATCGAGAAAGGCGATCAACTGGCCGCGAGAAGCGCGCAGGCCGGCATTGCGTGCGTTGGCGACGCCGGCGCTGGGCTCGTGCACCACCGTCACCGGGATCGACGTGCTGGCGGCCAGGGCGCGCAGGCCCATCAGCGCTGAGCGTGTTGGATCATTGTCGATCAAGACCAGCTCGAACGACGCCTCGACGCGCTGGCCCAGTGCGCTCCGTGCGGCTGCAATCGCGCGATCGGGGCGCTGGAAAGTCGGGATGATGATCGAGACGAGGGGATCATTCGCCATGGCCGGGCTCCGCATGGGTGAGTTCGAGCGTTTCGGTGGGGAAAGAGTGGCGGACCAGCGCATCGGCCATCGCCGCCGCTCGGCGCGTCAGGTGCGTTTCGGACGCCGCGATCTGCTCGGTGCGCCGGCGCATTCGCGTCATGGCGTGAGCCAGGCGGCGCGAGGGCAAGGCCTCAAGGCCGCGCCCGACCTTTTCGCCCGCCCACTCGGTCATCGCCGAAACGCCGCTACCGAAGACGACGCCGGCGCCGACCGGTCGTTCGACATTGGCATAGAGCGCCTTGTCGTGCGCCTGACCGACGCCAAGTTCGTAATGTGTGAGACCCAGCGCCGGCATCGCCTGGATGGCGCGGGACATCAGGATGACCCCCGGCGAGAAATCGGCGAAGGCTGGATCACAGGCGGCGATCCAGGGGTGATAGGATTGGCCGAGGCGTACGCCGAAATGACCCGCGATCGGTTGTCCGTTCAGCATCAGGGTCAGATGCAGGCCCGCAAGTCCCTGACCGCCGGCATGCCGGGCAAGATCGAGCAGTCGTCGGTTGGGCGCGGCGTCCAGGAAATCAAACAAGCCCGTACGATCAAGCTGGTCGCGCTTCCAATCGAGCAGTTGTTCGAAATGATCCTCCGCCCGATCCGGTGCGATCAGCTTCAGCTCGCCGTGTTGGCGCGCCAGATCGGCTTCGAGGCGTTGGTGGCGCCTGATCGGCTTGACGTGCGCAGCTTGGCGCGATGCGAGAAAGACGTCTGCTGGACCCTCGAGCACGATCGCCAGCGAGGTGTCGCGCATCGCCACGCCCTTCGCAAAAGCGCCGCTCGGATCATCAAGCCGGGAGAAGCGGTAAGCGCTGATCCCGGCGCGCCGGAGAACGCTGTGCGCCTGATTGGCAAATCCATCGGCGACGAGCGGGCCGTGGACATCCGAGAACGCCCCACCAACCGGCCGCGCAAAGCGATTGGCGCGCAGATGGACCGGCAGCACAAAGACCGTGTGGTTGCATGTCTCACCGAGGATGACCTCGACATCGCCCCAGGCGTCGTCGGCAAGATGCGCAAACTCATAGGACGTCAGCGGCGAGTTGAGTGCGCCACGCGCCTGCAGCGTGCGCCAGGCGTCAACTGTCGGTTGGTCGACGCGGGATAGCGAGACACGCCGCACGAAGTCGATGCGGGTCGGATCGGATCGGGCGAGATCGGGCCGCTCGCTCACCTCGGAGATCGCTCCATTCCAGCGTCCGTCGGGCCAGGACCTTTCTGGTCCTGTTCAACCGGTCAGCTACTGCGCTGGACGTTAAGGCTGGCGTAATGCGCGTTGCTAGCACGCAAACATTTGCATCGCGGTTAAGGCTTCGGCGTCTTTGCGTGCGGCTTGCCGCCTGCCGGCGGGCCCACGGCTGTCGGGCCCGCGGCGGCGCGAGGCAAAGGCGGCGCGCCGGCCGGCGCGCCCATCGCGGCGCGGCATTTGGCGACCGCAGGGACGACCGATTCGTGCAGGGCCTTCAGCCGAGCCGCAAAATCGGGCGAGGCGGCATCGTTGAACTGCGAAGCCGACTTCCAGCTCAGTTCGACCGACAAGCACACGCGGGCCGTCTGGCCCTTGTCCATGTCGGTATAAAGCCGGCTCAGCGCCGTGGTCACGAAGACCGAGTTGGCGAGATACATGTTCTGTTCGTGCGGTGAGACGCTGGTCTGCTGCGCCCGCAGTCCGTTGATCGTGGCCAGCGCCTTGACGCAGGTCTCGACCACCGGCTTGGGATCGCCCTTCCCGGCAAAGCAAGGCTGGGCGATCGCCGTCATGCGATCAATCAAGGGCGTCACGATTTGTGCTGCCGCCGCGCCGGCTAGGCCGGTCGCGACGCAGGCGAGAGCCGCCAGCACGCTGGTCAGTCTAGCCATGGTGGACGCCCTCTTCGATCCTTCGGCCGCGAGCCTCCAAAGCTATTGCGGCGGCCGTGTGATCTTGGGCGCCAGGTTCTTCGACACGTCGTGCGCATCGAAGGCGTTGGGATCGGCGCCCTTGGATCCTTTGGTCATGAGGATTTCAGCGGACGCCTCATATTGCGTCACCTGTTCGTAGCGCGGCTGCTCGAAAAACGGATCGTATTCATAAACCCAGCCATAGCGCGGAACGAAATAGGCGTAGCTGAAACGCCCCCCAAAATAGCCGCCGCTGGCGCGTGTGCGGCTCTGCTTGTCGGTGTCGCGGTGCGCGATGGTGAATGTATCAAAGCCGCTTTGCAGCGTCAGCTCGGCGGCGCGATAGAGCATGTAGGTCTCGACCGTTTCCTTGTCGGTCAGCGAATTGCCCTTGAACGAGATGCGGAAGCGATCGCTTTCGATCCGGGTCTCGCTATAGCCGCGCTCGCCCCTGGCGGCCGGCTGATAAGGGGTTGGGGCATAGGTTTGACAGGCGCCAAGGCCAAGAACGCCGACCAGCGCCAGTCCGAGCACGGCTTTGCGGATCATCGCGATCTCCTTCAGGCGCAAACCCTCGGCCTTAAACATAGACGACGCAAGATGAACGCCAACCGAATGAAACGGCCCGCTGCATCGCAGCGGGCCGAAACAACTTCACGATGGTGCGACCGGCGCGCGATCGGGCCTCGGTTCAGGCCGTTGCGAAGCCAAAGACTGACTTGGTTTCAAGGTATTCGTTGATCCCTTCGACGCCCCATTCACGACCGTTGCCGGATTGCTTGAAGCCGCCGAACGGCATGGTCTGATCAGAGCCCGCGCCGTTGATGTGCACCATGCCGGTGCGCAACTGCTTGGCGACTTTCTGCGCGTGTTCCTGATTGCCCTGCACATAGCCCGAGAGGCCGTAGACCGTGTCGTTGGCCATGGCGATGGCCTGCTCTTCGCTGTCATAGGGCAGGATGCAGAGCACCGGCCCGAAGATTTCCTCGACCGCGATGGTCATGTCATTGCGCACATCGGCGAAAATGGTCGGGCGGACATAATAGCCCTTGTTGAGGCCGTCCGGGCGACCGAGCCCGCCGGCGACCAGCGTCGCGCCTTCCTCGATGCCTTTCTTGATCAGACCCTGGATCTTGTTCCACTGCGCTTCCGAGACGACCGGACCGATGGCGCCTTTTTCGGCCGACTTGGGATCCTGCACCTTCACGGCTTCGGCCGTCGCCTTGGCGACGGCTTTCGCTTCTTCCTGCTTGCCGCGGGGCACGAACATGCGGGAGGGCGCATTGCAGCTCTGACCGGTGTTGGTCATCATCTGCATGACGCCCGACTTCACCGCCTTGCCGATGTCTGCGTCATCAAGAACGATGTTCGCAGACTTGCCGCCGAGTTCCTGTGCGACGCGCTTCACGGTGGGGGCCGCCGCCTGGGCGACCAGCACGCCGGCGCGGGTCGAGCCGGTGAACGACATCATGTCGACGTCCGGGTGGGCTGAGAGGGCGGCGCCAACGCCCGGGCCATCGCCATTGACGAGGTTGAACACACCCTTCGGCACGCCGGCCTCATCCATCACTTCGGCAAAGATAATCGCGTCGATCGGCGCGATCTCGGACGGCTTGAGCACCATGGTGCAGCCGGCGGCGAGCGCCGGGGCGACCTTGCAGGCGATCTGGTTCTGCGGCCAGTTCCACGGGGTGATGAAGCCGCAGACGCCGATCGGCTCCTTGCGGATGAGATTCTTGCCGCGGCGCTCCTCGAACTCGAAGGTGCGCAGATAGCCGGCAGCCTGCATCAGGTGGCCAAGACCCGAGGGGGCCTGGGCGGCCTGAGCCAGCCAGAGCGGCGCGCCCATTTCTTCCGATACGGCGCCAGCAATGTCGCCGAGGCGCCTTTGGTAGATGGCGATGATCTTGTCGAGCAGGTCGGCGCGATATTCCCTGGTGGTTGCGGCGAAGGCCGGGAAAGCGGCCTTCGCGGCTGCGACCGCCTTGTCGACGTCGGCCTTCGAGCCGATCGAGATGCGGGCGTAGGGCTCTTCAGTGGCCGGGTTCTGGACGTCCAGGGTGCGCGGCGTCACCGGATCGACCCAGGCGCCGTTGATGTAGAATTTCAGGTAATCGCGCATGGCGGCGTCTCCTCGAACGGCTCGGATGATCAGGCCGCCGGCCTTTGGAGGCCGGCGGCGGCTCGGACCTAGAT
>JANMWT010000602.1:0-3428 GCA_031394145.1 Alphaproteobacteria bacterium
GCCGGAGCGGCGGCAGGGATAAGCGCTCCGGGGATTTCCCTTGCTGGGGTGTCGATAACCTGGCTGAATTCAGACACTGCTGGGGTCGCAGCAGCATCGGCCGCCAACCGCGCCGCAGTAGCGTCATCGTTCCTGTCGTGGATGTCCTGGAGCTTGTTGACTGCGACGGGGTTGACCGCCTTCCATGCCGGATTTCGGATGGTTTTGTAGACGGGCTGTGTCCATGTAGAGGCTGCCCGTGCGGCAGTCGGGGCGGCGACAGGGGCAGCAACCGGAGTAGCGGCTTTAGTGCCCCCCATCATGTCAAGCAGAGACGGCTTCGCAGCGAGTGATGCACCTGTGGACTTGGTTCCAAGTGTGGGGCTGTTAAATCCGCCAGCTGGCGTCCGGCCCATCATGCCGCTGAGGGATGCAGCCCGCTTGTTCTCGGATGCAATGGCCGCGTCTTCCATCGGCGACGCTGGCGCACTGCTGCCAGATCGCGTCAACAGGTCCGATATGACGGGGGCAGCGCTACCGATTGCCGCTTCGATATCCCCACTATGCTTGGCGATTTCCTTGACAAATGCGTCGCGAACCAACCCGCCGACCACAGTATGCGACTGGATTTGGTCGAGCAGGCTTTTCGGTACTTGCGTCAGCTTGCCAACGCCATTGGCATCGACGCCGCCCATGAAGGCTTGGTCGCCTATGTAAGTAATCTCGCCGACCTGGATTTGCTTCCCGTTCGGAAGGCTCGCGTAGACCGGATCGGGGAACGGGTTGTTAACGTTCGGATCGGTGGGCAGCGGCGGGCGGTCCCGAGGCAACGGCACCGATGCGTCGGCGACCTGAACGCCGCGCGCGTCGATTGGCGGCTGCCCCGGCGACTGGGCACCGGGGACGCTGGGGATGATGGCGGGAGCGGCGCCTAGCGACCTTGTGGCTGCGGGCTGGAAGAATGCCGCGAGCTTGGCATCGTGGGCCGCCTTCTCAGCAGGTGTCCATGCCGCAGGCCCGCCGCCCGTTGACGGCATCGGGGCGTTGGCATTGCCGTTTGCCATATCGAGCCACGGGTTCACGGCTGGCGTGGCGGCGTCCCTATAGGTGCCAGCACCAGGGCCTGCCGGGGTGGCGCCAAGGTCGCGCGCGGCAGGGGGCTGACCCTGCGCTGCTGGGAGCCCACCCGGCGTGCCGGGACGTCCGGCTACCTGCGGCTGATACGGAGTTGCTGTTGCGACTGGCTTCACCGCTGCGCGGGCGGTCTCAAGCCGCTGGCGGGCGGCGGCAAGGGCAGGCGATACCGGAGCGCCGCTGGTGAGCGCGGACTGTGGCGTCAATCCCGCATTGGTGGCCGTAGCCGCTTTGGCGCCGTTGACCCATGCCGGAGTGACAGCGGGAGGGATGCCATCGACGTTACGTGGGTTCTGCGACCCGCCAGTCTTGCTGCCCATTGCAGATAGCGTCTTGGGTCCGACAATGCCGTCTACCGTCAGCCCGTTGGCCTTCTGGAACTCTTTGATGGCGGCTTTGGTACGTGGCCCCATGATGCCATCAGCTTCGCCGGGGTTGAAGCCCATGCTCTTGAGCTGTGTCTGGAGCTGCTGCACATCGGCCTTACTCGACGGGTCTGACGACATCCCCTCGCCCGGCAGTAGCGTGAAGTTGCCCTCAACGCGGTCTGTCCAACGTGTCCGCGATGCACGGTTGGATACGCCGGGGATTAGGTACTTCTTCTCGGCGATCTTGGCCGCTTGCCGAGACGTTTTTGCCTTCCTGAGAGCGTCGACTACGTAGCTATGGTTGCCCGATAGTTCATTCTTCAGGAACCCGTAGTTCGCTTCATAGGTGGTTGGGTCGAGCGCGTTCGACGCAACGAAGTTATCAAACGCAACCCGACGCGGGCCTGTCCACTGCGCGTATCCATAGCCGCCGCGTGATCCGCTAACGGCAGGCTTGACCTCTTGGAGAGTAGAAAACCCGTTGCTTTCCATCGCAAGGTTGCCGACCAGACCGGCTGCCTGTGCGGTAGTGAGGCCAAAATCCCGCTTCAGGTCAGAAACCAGTTTGTCAGCGATATTCCTAAAATCGGCCATAATCGTTCCTACATATGCTTACGCGCTCATCGCGTATAACCGGGAGGTTTGAGATGCTTAGAGGACTGGCCGTTCTAATCGCTGGTGCCGTCTTTTCCACTGGCACTGCCAGCGGGACAGAACTCAACCATTGCGTGATTGAGGTAGATGGGCACGTGTACCTTGACGCACCGTGCAACGTTGAAAACGACGCGGATACTGGCGTCATCACGTTCGGAGTTGGCGATCATCAATCCAGCCCATATTTCGCTTACGTGATGGACGACGGCCTGCGCGCATTTTGGAACGGCAAGGACGGCGATAGCCACGCTCACGATGATCTCGGCGTGGTCACCTTATCCGGGCAATGCTGGCAGAACGCCTCAGCCAAGATATGCGCTTACGACGCTGCGAACTAACCCCAATGCTCAACCGCCTAGTCGGGGTTCTAATACGACAGGGACGCGCCGGGCCTTTTCTTTTTCCATTGCAGCGACGCCCCACCATTGCCGTCGGGGCCATACTGCAAACCGCGAGCCGCTGCGATAACGCCTTGTCGAACCGATGCAGCGCTGCCTTTAGCCGGCACATCCCGCGACAGCAGCAGTTTGGCAATGGCCTCATTCGACTTGCGCCGTTCTGCCGATGCGAGCCCACCAGTTAGTTTGTCTGCGGCCTTCCAAATCGCATCCCCAAAGTCGGTATTTAGCAGTGACTTGACAGCGCCATTGTCCGTACCCGGTTCGATACCCTTCTTGGCGGAACGGACGTTTTCCGTCTTTGAACCGCCGAAGGAAAGCGCCTCGGTTTCGGCCATACGGGCTTCGCCGTCGAGTAGCCGGATCAGTTTATCGGTCTTATCCTGACCGAACACTGTCACCAGCTTATCGCGGTTCCAGCTTCCCTCGCCCTTGAGGAATGCCTTGAGCGCCACGCGGTCGTTTGCCGGGGTGCCTACGGCTTGGTAAATCTTTTTCAGCGTCCCCTCAGAAACCCGTAGCGGAGCCAGTGACGGTTCTCCGCGAGGGCCTACGGCGGTGCCCTTTGGTCCGCGCAAGGCGTCCATAGTCGCTTGGAGATCAACGGGATGGATCGGGTCTTCGCCGCCACTCAGAACCTTGCGGCCGAGGTCAAACCCTTCCTTCTGGGCATGCACCTCCGCCCGGCCGGCGTCCGCCCACTTAATGCCAGGAACCTGTAGCGCCAAATCGCCATCGATCAGCTTGCGCATATCACCGAGCGCTGAGATGGTCTTGGCGTTGCCCCGATTATCCCTCATGGTCTGGATTACGCCGTCGAGTTCTTCGCGGGCGGCAAGGACAATCTGCGGGTCTGTCGTCAGTGCCCCGGTCTGGGGATTGATCAGCATCTTGC
>JANMWT010000016.1:0-11205 GCA_031394145.1 Alphaproteobacteria bacterium
CGCGTCGCTTCACTCTCCACGCCCAAGAATAGCGCCCGTCGCGACGAGGTCAGTCAGCAGAGCCAGCGTCGCCTTTCCAGAACAATCGAACGGGTCGAGTTCTGCGCGCTTGAAGTATTTTAGGAGCATAGCGGGATTGAGCTTGCTGATGCTGACCTGACCCATGCTCCAATTCCCAAACTGACGTTCGGCAATTTCCTCATAAATCAGCAAGCGAACCTGCAGGTGACGCTCGTCGCGGACGATCGCGTTGAACAAATCGCAGACTTCGTCGCGACCGCCTTCGATGACTTGGATGAAGAGATTGTCCGATACACACAGCAGGCCAGTAATACCGAGCGCTGGATTCTTCTTGCGCGATTGCTCGAGAATGTCGTCCAAGAATAGACCGGTGAGCGGCTGGGCGGGGCGGCTGGCATAGAGGCAACGAACGAGCATTTGAGCCTCATCTTCTAAGGTTTAGGAGGGCGAGAAATTCGCTACGCAGGATGTGATCCTTGAGAAAGGAGCCCCGCATCACGCTATTGACCATCATCGCGGCGTCATCCTTGACGCCGCGCCAGTGCATGCAGAAATGATCCGCTTCCATGACGACGGCCAGACCGTCGGGCCGGACCTTGTTCATCAGCAGTTCCGCCATCTGCGTGATCGCTTCTTCCTGTATTTGCGGGCGGGACATAATCCATTCCGCAAGCCGCGCATATTTTGACAGGCCGATCAGGTTTGAGTGTTCGTTGGGCATGAGCCCAATCCACAATCGGCCCATAATCGGGCAGAAGTGATGGCTGCAAGCGCTGCGCACCTTGATGGGCCCGACGATCATTAACTCATTGAGGGATTCAGCATTGGGAAATTCCGTGACCGCAGGCGGTTTGACATAGCGCCCGCGAAACACTTCGGTCAGATACATCTTCGCAACCCGGCGCGCCGTGTCTTGGGTGTTGTGATCACTCTCAGTGTCGATCACTAGGCTGTCGAGGACGCCTCTGAACTTGCCTTCGACTTCGGCCAGCAATTCTTCGAGGTCGCCGGGCTCCAGAAATGCGGCGATGTTGTCATTGGCGTGAAATCTTTTCTTAGCGCGCTGAATGCGCGCCCGAACTCTCGAAGACGCAGGCTCTTGCGGCGTCGGTTTGGGCGGCTTCGGGCGATCGTTCATGTCGGTATTGGCTCATTGGATGCGGGATGACAGAGCTTAAGGCAAAATCTCCGCGCCGTCCCATCCGAATGGACGTCCCGACTGGGCAGGCGTCAATCCGTCGATCACGGTCAACAGCTTCTGGGCCGAGGCCGCTGGGGTGAGGAGGTTGCCGACGCCGGTTTGAAACGGCGCCGACAAAGGGGTGTCGACGGTTCCTGGGTGGAGCGCCACGCATACGGCTAACGGATTGGTGCGGTCGAGTTCGATCGCGAAGCTGCGGAGCAGCATATTGAGCGCCGCCTTCGACGCGCGATAGGCATGCCATCCTCCGAGGCGATTATCCGAAATGGAACCGATGCGCGCTGATAGCGCGGCAAAAACGGCCTTCTCGGTCTTGGAGAGGCAGGTAAGCATGTGCTTGGCGATGATGGCGGGACCGATGACGTTGATCGCGAACACGTGCGCCAGCGCTTCCGGACGAAGCGTTCGCCATGTCTTCTCTGGCTGCACTGCACCCTCGTGAAGGATCCCGGTGGCGACGATGACCAAGTGCACGGGGCCTTCTTGAGAGATTGATGCCGCCGCTTCGGCGATAGAGGCTTCTTCTTCGAGATCGAAGGCAAAGGGGGTCATTTTCGGACTGGTCAAATCGTGCTCTGGCCGGCGTGCGCCGGCATATACGCGCGCGCACCGGGGGTCCGCACACAATGCGCGAGTGAGCGCGCCGCCCACACCGCCGCTCACGCCAAATACTGCGGCGCGATACCCTTGGGCGAGTGACTGGAGGCTCGAGATCATCCTACGCCTTTGCCTCACCGGCGAGCCCCTTGGCTATAGGGCGCGCAAACGCGCTCATCTCCGGCGCGCCGACCCATCGCTGCTCCTGCGGCCATGCAGACACGCTCGATTGCACGATCCCGTCCTCGAATTCCCAAGGCGCCGCCGCGACTGCGGAGGCGAAGTCTTCCATCAATCGATCAAACGCGGGATCTCGCGCCGAGATGTTTAGGGCGCCGCGGTCAAATCGCGCCTCCACTCGAGGCGTTTCAACCCGCCGTGTGGCGAAACGCCCTCCGCGCGATCTGCCCTTGTCGAACAGTCGTAAATCTAGGTGAGCGTCGGTGATGCGTCGTGCGCATGCAAGGCCCGCGACACCGACGATGGCGATCGAAGGCTGCATCAAGCGCATTGAAATTGATCGCGGTCTTTTGAGCATCTGGACCGCATCCATGACCACCGCCTCCTCGTTCATGCCCACCCCCGTTTGCCGAGACGACCTGTGGAGATGCGCCTCACGGACGTCAACCGTCGCGCGGTAAATCGCGGCGGCCGGAAGTCGCCTGCGAGACCACTGCAAACGCCTTCTCGTTCCAAGGCGACAGCTCGCCGAGCTTTGTGGCCCAATGGTCGGTGATGCTGTCGCAGACGTCCTTGAGGGATCGGGGATCGGTACTTGTATCCTGTCTGGCTAGCCGCATGCGCGGGAAGCGGGCCTATTCGCCCGGCATGTCCTGCCTCGCATGAACCATGGTCTCCTGAATTCGCGTCAGTCAGGCGGCGGCGCGCTGGCTAACCGCGTTCCCGCCTCCCGCAAAAGCCCAGCTGCCGCCTCGGGCGTAAGATCCCGCTGCGCCATGCCAAGCATCTCAAAGCCGACCATGAATTTGCGCACGGACGCCGAGCGCAATAGCGGCGGATAGAAATGGGCATGCAACACAAATCCATCACCTAGGTCAGCGCGCGCGGGCCGCTGGTGCCATCCCATGGTGTAGGGGAAGGGTGTGTTGAAGACGGCGTCATAGGTTTTGGTGAGCTCACTGAGAATCGTCGCGAGCGACTTGGTCTCCAGAGCGTCCAGCTGCTCAAGATTGCCTACAGCTCGTCGCGGCAGCAGCAGCGTTTCGAATGGCCAGGCAGCCCAGAAGGGCGTCAGCACGACGAAATGGTCGTTGGCGCAGACGACGCGACTCTCCTCGGGGAGCTCGCGTTCAAGGTAATCCAGCAGCAGAGTGCGTCCGGTTCGTTGAAGATAGCTGGACTGGTTCGCAGCTTCTCGGGCTAACTCGTTGGGAACGGAGTTCGTCGCCCAGATCTGGCCATGCGGATGGGGATTGCTCGCGCCCATCATCTCGCCGCGATTCTCGAATATCGTCACCGCGCCGATCGCCGGTCGGGCCGCCAGCTCGCGGGACTGGGACGCCCATGCGTGCACGACAGCCTCGATCTGTTCGAGCGTCAGGCGCGACATGGGACGGTCGTGTTCTGGCGAATAGCAGATGACGCGGCAGACGCCTGTCTCGGGCTCAGCGACGAGAAGCGGGTCGACAGCGAGTTCCGTGCTGTGACCCAGCAGAGCTGGATAGTCGTTGTCGAAGATGTTGACGCCGGAATAAGCGGGGTTGGCGTGACCGCCGATACGCGGATTGCCTGGGCAGAGATAGCAGGCAGGGTCATACCCCTTCCCTAGAAGCGGGGCCGGCTCGGTAATCGCTCCCTGCCAGGGGCGGCCGAGGCGCTGGGGCGAGACCAGCACCCAGTCTCCGGTCAGCAGGTTAAGCCGTCTGTGGGGATCGACAGCCGTCATTCCGGCCTATCTTCAGCAATGATCTCGTGGGCGCCGCCGGACAGCGTACAGGCGAAAGCGCTGGCCTCAATGGCCGTTGCATCTGCATAGGCTGCGACGATGGAACGACAGGTCGCATCGGCGCTTGCGCGATCTGCAAGAGCGAGCACGGCGCCGCCGAAGCCGCCTCCCATCTGGCGGGCGCCGTAGACGCCGGACATCGAGGCTGCGATCGCAGCGAGGGTATCGGTTTCAACGCATGTCACGTTGAAATCGTCCCGCAGGCTCGCATGCGACGCATTCATTAGGCGTCCCACTTTGGCGACGTCGCGACGCACGAGTGCGGCGGCGGTCTCCAGGACACGGTCGTTTTCAGAGATCACATGGCGCGCCCGCCGGAAAATCCGTTCAGGCAGCTCGGCCGACGGGAGCATGTCCGCACGCGCATCGCGCAGGGCCTCCAGCCCCAACAGCCGCGCCGCGGCTTCGCAATCGGCGCGGCGGGCGGCGTAACCGCCATCGACCAGCTTGTGGCGAACCTGGCTGTCGACCACGAGGAAGACGACGTCATCCGGAAACGCGACGGTCTCGAATGACAAGGACCGACAGTCGAGCACGAGCGCTGCGCCGGCGACGCCGTTCGCGGCGATGAACTGATCCATGATCCCGCATGGCATGCCAACATAGGTCGCCTCCGCGATCTGGGCCCAGCGGGCGATCTCCGCCGGGCTTGCCGTCTCCTGCGCCGCTGCAAGCAGGGCGCACATCACGGACACTTCCAGCGCCGCGGAGGAGCTGACGCCGGCGCCTTCCGGAACGTCGCTGGAAATGACCAAATCGCATCCCGGAATCCCGAAACCGGCATCCACGAGGGCCGCGCGGACACCCGCCACATAGTCTGTCCAGACGCCCCGGCGCTCGAACCTAGGGCCAAGTTCGGCTTCCTCGCCGTGGTTCAGCGAGACGACCCGCACCTGGTCAAGGCCGTTTGGCGCCATCGCCACGACACACACCCGATCGATCGCCGCGGGCATCACGAAGCCTTGGGAGTAATCTGTATGTTCGCCGATGACATTGATGCGGCCCGGAGCGGAGAACAGCCGCGGCTTGCCCCCGAACCGGGTGAGGAAGGCCCGCGCGGCTTTTTCGGCGATCGTGCCGGGATGATTCGGGATCGAGATAGCGTCCATGGCTTTGCAGCACTAATACGGAATCCGCGTATCGCAATGGGACGAGGACGATGAAGCTCGGCGTTTGCTATTATCCGGAACACTGGCCAGAGGAGCGGTGGGCCGATGACGCTCGCCGAATGGCGCAGGTCGGCATCAGCCATGTCAGGGTTGGCGAGTTTGCATGGAGCCGGATCGAACCCGAACCCGGCCGGTTTGCCTGGGACTGGCTGGACCGGGCGATCAACACCCTAGGCGAGGCCGGGCTGAGCCTTGTGCTCTGTACGCCGACGGCGACGCCGCCGAAATGGCTGGTCGATGCCCACCCGGATATCCTGGCGATCGATCATCACGGCCAGCCGCGGCGTTTCGGCTCGCGGCGCCATTACTGCTTTTCGAGCCTGACTTACAGGCGCGAGGCGGCGCGCATTACGCGCTCCGTCGCCGAACGATATGGCCGACATCCGAGCGTCCATGCCTGGCAGACGGATAACGAGTATGGCTGCCATGACACGGTGCTCTCCTATTCGCCGAACGCAGCCCGTGCCTTTCGTCTCTGGTTGAAGGATCGACATGGATCGGTGGAGGCGTTGAACCGCGCCTGGGGCGGCGTGTTCTGGAGCCAGGAGTACCGCTGCTTCGAGGAGATCGATCCGCCGTTGCAGGCCGTGACCGAGGCGAACCCCTCGCACAGACTGGATTATCAACGGTTCGCGTCCGACGAGGTGGCGGCGTTCAATCGGCTGCAGGTCGAGATCCTGAAGGAGCTCTCTCCTGGCCGCGACGTCCTGCACAACTTCATGGGCGGCTCGACAGCGTTCGATCATTTCGACGTCGCGCACGATCTCGACATTGCAGCCTGGGATTCGTACCCGCTCGGCTTTCTTGAGCAGGGACCGTGGCCAGACGCATTGAAAAACCGTTTCATGCGGCAGGGTCATCCTGACTTCACGGCATTCCATCACGACCTCTACCGCGGCGTCGGCCGAGGGCGGTGGTGGGTGATGGAACAGCAGCCCGGCCCGGTGAACTGGGCGCCGTGGAATCCTGCGCCGCTGGCGGGAATGGTGCGGGCGTGGACATGGGAGGCCTTCGCCCACGGCGCGGAGGTGGTGTCCTATTTCCGGTGGCGCCAGGCGCTGTTCGTGCAGGAGCAGATGCATGCCGGCCTGCAGACGCCGGATGGGCAGGATGCCCCAGCCATGCGCGAGGCCGATCAGGTGGCGGCCGAATTGAAGCAGATCGGCGCATTGAGCACGAAGCCAGCTCCCGTTGCGTTGATCTTCGACTACGCAGCGAAATGGATACTGGATATCCAGCCTCAAGGAGCGGATTTCGATTACTTTCAATTGGCGCTGGAATTCTACGCGGCGGCGCGGCGACTGGGCCTCGACGTCGATGTTGTCGGACCCGATGCGGATCTGTCCGCCTATGCTCTCATTCTGGCTCCGAGTTTGCCGTTCGCCAGCGACGGTCTCGTCGACAGGTTGATCGCGACCTCCGCCGAAATCGTGCTTGGCCCCCGCTCGGGATCGAAGACCCGGGACCTGCAAATCCCGCCCGACATGCCGCCTGGACCTTTGCGCCGGCTGATCCCGGTGCGCGTCGCGCGCGTCGAAAGCCTCAGACGCGGCTGGTTGGAGCCCGCCCCCTACGCCATCGGGCGATGGCTTGAACATGTCGAGAGTGATTTGACGCCGCGCGCCAAAACCAGCGGCGGCGCTGGGATCTGGCATCAGCACGGGCGTGTCCATTATCTGTCCGTCTGGCCCGATGCCGCTATGCTGGACGATGTGCTGCGCGAGTTAGCGGCAAAGGTCGGACTGGATACCTTGAATCTGCCCGATGGCCTGAGGTTGCGGCGCCGCGGAGATGTTCGCTTTGCAATCAACTACGCCCCCGAAGCGATCGATCTCGCCGCTCATATGACGGGAGCGGAGCGTTTCGATTTTCTGATTGGCGGCGCGCAGCTCGATCCTGCCGGCGTCGCCGCCTGGCGAGAGGTCTAAAAGCGCTTAAAGTCGAACAAGGTGTGCGAGCCAGGCCGTTTCAGGATCAGCCAGTGGCAGCGCTAGTCCGACGGTCGCGAGCGTGGCGCCGAGGAAGGTGCGCCCGACGCGCCAGTGTTCAGCGCCAGCAAGACGGCGCGCCGCAAGTTTTGGCCACGGCTCGGGCAGCGTTACGCGATAGAGCGCTTCGGGCTCGAGACCGGGCAGGCGAAGCGCGCCGGTTTCCGCACGCAAGGCTAGGTCTACACGGCAGGCCAGCAGCAGCGCCTCGCTGCGATTATCGGAGACGACCATTCGGGCCTCTGCGCCATCAGGGGTGGTCCAGCGCAAGTGACGGCCGCAATGGATCAGCGTCCTGTGCCTCTTGTAGAGCGCGATGTGGGCGGAGAGGATGTCGCTGTCTTCCTTCGTCAGTTTTCGTGGGTCCATCTCGACGCCGAGATGGCCGAACATCGCCACCCGGGCGCGAAACGCCATCGCAATCTGCCGGCCTGTTATGGGATTGGGATTGGGACCGACATGAGCGCCGATCACTTCTAGGGGCAGGATGAGGCTGGCCCATCGCTGGATACGCAGTCGCTCGATCGCGTCCGTCGTGTCGCTTGGCCACACGCGCGTCGTGCGTTTGAGGATTTCGAGATCGATGCGAGCCCCCCCGCTGGCGCAGGATTCGATCTCAACGTCCGGGTGAGCAGCGCGCAAGCGGTCGATCAGGGCGTAGGTTCCAAGCTGGATGCGATGGGCCGCCGGACCGCCGGCGCTTGTCATGGGGAAGAGCAAACGGTTGCAGTCCCATTTTAGGTAAGCGATGGCGTTATGAGACAGCAGGGCGTCAATTTGCCCGAACATGTGCTCCCGGACGTCGTCCCGCGACATGTCCAGCCAGAGCTGGTTGCGCATTGTCGGTCGATGCGCGCCGGCAGCGTGGACGCACCAGTCCGGCCGCCGGCGATAAAGATCGCTGTCAGGGTTGACCATCTCGGGCTCCACCCAGAGCCCGAAATCCATGCCCTGTTGGTGAACATGCTCGATCAACGGACCGAGCCCGTCGGGAAATAGCGTTGGATCGACCTGCCAGTCTCCGAGGCCGGCGCGATCATCGCGCCGGCCAGAAAACCAGCCGTCATCCAGCACGAAGCGCTCGACGCCCAGCGTCGCTGCGGCGCTGGCCAGCTCTTTCAGCGAGGCTTCGTCGAAGTCGAAATAGGAAGCTTCCCATGAATTGAAATGGACCTTGCGGACCGCGTCGGCGCGATAGGCAAGAATGTTGCGACGAACGAAGGGGTGAAAGGCGTCCGAAATCCCGTTGAAACCGGAGCTCGAAAAGCAAGCATAGGCGGTCGGCGCAGCGAATGCGCCGCCCGGCGCGATTACAACCTCGCCGGGTTCGAGGCAAATTCCGGCGATCGCAATCCGTTGTCCGCTTGGAAGCGTCTCCACCATCAGGTGGTGATTGCTGCTCCAGGCAAGATGGATGGATGTAACTTGGCCCCGATCGTCGCCTGCTTCCTCGGAGAGAACAGCAAAGGTCGACCCTGCGAACCCGGTGCGGCCGGTACGATTGGTGCGTGACCAGGCGCCGGGCGGCGCAGCGAACCGCACCGGCTGCATTTCGCGCGACCAGTCTCCTTCGAACGCCAGTACCTGATTGGAGTCGTCCGCAAGCGGCAGGAAAACAGACGCAAGCGAATGCAAATGGAAAGCCGTTGGCGCGTCGTTGTGCAGGGTCGCCCGGGAGGTGAGGACGCCCGTAGCCGGGTCCAGCGACCATTCGAGTTCGGCCCGCAGCCCGGTGCGGCTATCGACCAGCCTGGCCTGCAGCGCCGCGCCGAGCCGGGTGACCGAGCAGGCGGACCAATCAATCGCGCCATCGCCATCCGCATGAATGCCCGCGACCGCCGCCTCGCCGGACCAGCCAAAGCCGGCCGCGGGAAAGAGACTGGGGGGGATTGGCGCATCGGGGAGCGATTCGCGCGGGCCGCGGGCCGTCGCTGCGTCCAATTCGTGCAGATCCACGCCTTCAGGCAGTCTTGCGCCGAAATGCAGCAGACGCGGCGCGCCTTTCGCAGCCCACGCGACGGCAAACGTCACCGCGCCGCCATCGATCCTCTCGTAGCCCTGCATGCGGTTTCCTCGTATCCCAGCAGTCTGGAGGATGGCGAAGTGGGCGTCGAGCGGGGAATCGAACAGGTGAGGTTAGAGGTCGGCGGTGCGGTGCTGGACCTTGCGCCGAGGATCGGTGGCGGCATTGCGGGTCTCGCGATTGCTGGACGCGACATTCTGCGGCGGGCCGAGTCGGGGGCGCTTGTCGCCCGATCGCCGCTTGGGCTGGCCGAGTTTCCGATGGCGCCATGGGTCAATCGTGTGGCCAACGGACGGTTCACGGCCTTTGGAGAGCAGGTCCATGTGGCGTCTGATCCGGGATCGGATCCGCTTGGTCTGCATGGCCTGGCCTGGCGCCTCCCTTGGTCGATCGTCGAGCAGCGCACCGATATGACGTCGCTCCGGCTGGACTGGCCTGGCGGACCAAGATGGCCTTATCCCTTCGAGATGACCCGCCGCTTTGTCCTGTCGCCCGATCGCCTCGCCATTGACGCGGTCCTACGCAACCTAGGCCGCCGGCCGATGCCGGCGGCTTTGGGTTTCCATCCTTATTTTCCCTCAAGTAGCGCGATGCTGCAGGCCACCGTCGCAGGCGCCTGGACGACATCGCCCGAGGGTATCCCCGCCATATGGAGCCGCGGCCCAGACGCGGAGCGCCTGACCGCGGGCGTCGCGGTTAGCGATCTTGATCTCGACCATTGCTTTACCGGCTGGTCCGGCCGGGCGGTCCTGGCCTGGCCGACCCATCAGATCGCCATCGAGACGGAACCCGCAGCACGCTTTCTGCAGGTTTATGCGCCGCCGGGCGGGGCGTATGTGTGTGTCGAACCTCAGACCGCAATGCCCGACGCGCTTAATCGCGCTCCGGAGGATGGCGGCCTGACAATCCTGGCGCCGCAAGAAGTGCTGACGCTGCGCTTGCGGTTGCTCTTTTCTCCAGCTGCCTAGCTGCTCGCCGGCGCGCGCTGCAAGAATGCCGGAAGCTGGGCGACGCGGCGGAAGATCACTAGATTCACCAGCAGACCAAACAAGATCGACAGGAACAGCGTGATCGCCATCAGATGGATGTAGTGGATCGGCGTCCAGACGAACGTGAAATAGGCGTAGAGCGCCGTGCCGAAGACGAGCGCCGCCATCGCCGCGCGTGCATCCACATTCTTGAAAGCGAGGCCGAGAATAAACGCTGACAGGATCGGCATCGAGAGGAGGCCATTCAACTGCTGCACCAGATTTATGATCGACACGGCGCCGGAATAGAGCGGCACCAGCGCGATCGAGAGCACCAGAAAAACTAGAGAAATGATCGTGTTCAGCCGGCCGACGTTGGGTTTCGAGGCCAGGAACTTCTCGTGCAGATCGCAGACATAGAGCGTCACCGACGAGTTGAGGATCGAGATATAGCCAGTCAGCACCGCAGCCGCCATGAACGCTGCAAAGGCGCCAGACATCCAGCCGGGCAAAACATGCCCAACGATCCGGCCATAAGTCGCATCGCCGAGGTTGCCAAAAAGCTTGAACGCAACGACGCCTGGCACGGCGACGATCGCAGGGATGATCAGGATCCGAATCCCCGTTGCGGCAAGGACGCCTTTCTGGCCCTCGCGCAGATTGGGCGCGGCCATCGCCCGCTGCGTGATGGTCTGGTTGGTGCTCCAGTAGAACATCTGGATGAACAGCATTCCGGTCAGCAGGGTCGGCCATGGGATCGGCGAGTCTGGCCCGCCAATCATGGACAGCCGCTCAACCGGGATGCCCGAAAAATTGAAATTAATCGCAATCAGCGCCAGGACGACGACGGCGGCGCTGAACCCGAGCACGCCGATGCCCGAGAAGGTGTCATAGACCGCCACCGCTCGCAGTCCTCCGCCAATGGCGTAGGCTGCGCCAACCACGCCAAGCGCCGTTGCGATCACCAGAAGTGGCGTGTCGATCCCGAACAAGGTCCTCAGGAAAAGCGCCCCGGTATAAAGATGGATCGGCAGGTAGATGAAGACGTTACCGAGCAGAAAAAGCAGCGAGACGGCGGCACGCAGGTATTTGGAGCCGTATTTGCGCTCAAGGAGCTCGGTCGTGGTCGTGCAATTGTTTCGGTAGTAAATCGGCAGGAAAATAAAGCAGAGCATCAGGAGCCCGGCGATGGCCGAGATCTCCCACCACGCCAGCAGGAACATCTGGTTGCCGTTCATGCCGACAAGCTGATCGGTCGACAGATTGGTGAGC
>JANMWT010000143.1:0-2079 GCA_031394145.1 Alphaproteobacteria bacterium
CGGGCGGCAAAGCCCCGGCGGCGGGCGGCAAGGCCCCTGCTGCTGGCGCCAAAGCGCCTGCAGCGACCGCCAAACCGGCGGGCGGCGGCGGCAAGAAGTAATCGAAGCTCAGTGCGGGCGCATCTTTCGTTGCGCCCGCCGAGCCCGGGACGAGCGCCATGCTGCTGATCGCGGGACTCGGCAATCCTGGTCCTCAATACGAGGGCAACCGGCACAATATCGGTTTTCGCATGGTCGAGGAGATAGCCAGCGCGCGTCGCTTTTCGGCATGGCAGATGAACTCGAAATTCGACGCACTGGTCTGCGAAGGCCAGCTTGCAACCTCCGACGGCGCCAGCATCAAGGCGATCCTCGCCAAGCCGCAGACCTACATGAATGACAGTGGCCGATCGGTCGCGGCGATCATGCGCAAATACTATCTGCAGCCCAACCAGATCGTGGTTTTCCACGATGAGATCGATATGGCGCTGGGCCGTTTCCGCATGGCGACCGGACGCAGCGCCGCGGGTCACAACGGCATCCGCTCGATCTATGCGCTTGCCAGCACCGAGGTGCGTCGCGCTCGGATGGGCGTCGGCCATCCAGGCGACAAGAACCAGGTGAAGGGCTCGGTGCTGTCCGATTTCCACCCGGCCGAGCGGCCTGCGGTCGACAAGCTGCTCGCCGCTTGCATCGAAGCCCTGCCCTTCCTCGCGGGCGGCGCTGACGAGCGCTATCAAACCGAAGTGATGCGGCTTGCGCCCGCGCCGAAGGGCGACCCGCGCAACCCCACCCAGAAACCGGACTAAGGAGACTTGAGATGGGCTTCAAGGCCGGGATTGTGGGTCTGCCGAATGTCGGCAAGTCGACGCTGTTCAATGCGCTGACGCGCACCGCGGCGGCGCAGGCGGCGAACTATCCCTTCTGCACCATCGAACCCAATGTCGGCGACGTGGCGATGCCCGAACCGAGGCTCGACGTCCTGGCGAAGATCGCCGGCTCGAAGGAGATCATTCCGACGCGGATGAACTTCGTCGACATCGCCGGGCTGGTGAAGGGCGCCTCGAAGGGCGAAGGCCTCGGCAACCAGTTCCTCGCCACCATCCGCGAGGTCGACGCCGTCGCCTACGTGCTGCGCTGCTTCGAAGACGATGACATCACCCATGTCTCCGGGAAGATCGATCCGCTCTCCGACTTTGAGGTTGTCGAGACCGAGCTGATGCTCGCCGACATGGACAGCCTCGAAAAACGCAAGGCTGGGGTCGAGAAGAAAGCCAAGGGCGGGGACAAAGAAGCGATCCAGACGCTGAGCCTGATCGGTCTTGCGCTCGACCAGCTCAATGCCGGCAAGCCGGCGCGTGTGGCGAAGGTCTCCGCCGAGGACGCGAAGGCCTGGCGGATGTTGCAGCTGCTGACGGCCAAGCCAGTCTTCTACATCTGCAATGTCGAGGAGGCGTCGGCAGCAACCGGCAACCGGTTCTCCGACGCCGTGCTGGCGCACGCCAAGAAGGAAGGCTCGCAGGCGGTGGTCATTTCCGCCAAGATCGAAAGCGAAATCGCCGTCCTGACCGATGCGGAGGAAAAGGAATTTCTCGAATCGCTCGGGCTGGAAGAGCCCGGCCTCAACCGTGTCATCCGCGCCGGCTACGACCTGCTCGGCCTGCTCACCTATTTCACCGTCGGCCCGAAGGAAGCCCGCGCCTGGACGATCCGAAGAGGCACGACCGCCCCGCAAGCGGCCGGCGTGATCCATGGCGATTTCGAGAAGGGCTTCATCAAGGCCGAGACCATCGCTTACGCTGACTATGTCAAGTTCAATGGCGAAGCGGGGGCCAAGGAAGCCGGCAAAGCCCGTCAGGAGGGCAAGGAGTATGTTGTCGCGGACGGCGACGTGATGCACTTCCGGTTCAATGTCTGAGGGTCGCTAAGGGGCCTAAGGGTCGCCAAGCGTCCAAACGTCGCTGAGGATCGATCAGTCCCGTCGCGGCGGTTTGCGTCGCTCGCTCAAGAGAGCCCTTCATCCTCACCCGCCCGCCCGCTGCGGTGCATGGGTTCTGCAGGCCAGCCCGGCTTGATTATCGCTCGACGCGGGCGTCGGGG
>JANMWT010000065.1:0-6632 GCA_031394145.1 Alphaproteobacteria bacterium
CGCCGAAGGCAAGCTCGACCATTCGCAGCTGTTGACCGATCCCGACCAGGCGGTGGACTTCGTGCGCGAAACACAAGTCGATGCGCTTGCCATCGCCATGGGCACCTCGCATGGCGCCTACAAGTTCAGCCGCAAACCGGATGGCGCGGTGCTGGCCATGGGCGTGATCGAGGAGATCCACCGCCGCTTGCCCAACACCCACCTGGTGATGCACGGCTCCTCCTCGGTGCCTCAGGACCTGCAGGACGTGATCAACAAGTTCGGCGGCAAGATGCCCCAGACCTGGGGCGTGCCGGTCGAAGAGATCCAGCGCGGCATCAAGCATGGCGTGCGCAAGATCAATATCGACACCGACAACCGCATGGCGATCACCGGCGCCATTCGCAAATATTTCGCCGAGAACCCGAAAGAGTTCGACCCGCGCAGCTATCTCAAGCCGGCGAAGGAAGCGATGAAGGTTGTCTGCGTCCAGCGCTTCCAGGAGTTCGGCTGCGAAGGCCAGGCTGGCAGGATCAAGCCGGTCGCCCTTGCAACCATGGCCAAGCGCTACGCCGCCGGAGAACTGGCGCCGCGCATCAGCGCGACCGCCCGGGCGGCGGAATAGTCGGAAGCAAAGCAGCGCCTACGGCGTTGTCGGATTCTGCTTCCGAGCGAATTCTATGCGCCGAACATCATGCATTGCGCGAATTGCGCGCACTTTCCGCGTGAGGCGCCATCGCAACATGTTCGCGGCGATTGAATCTGCGCAGCCGTGATCAACTCAACTTACCTTGCGTGACGTACGGCAGAGTGGTGAGACTATGCCAGTTGAAGCCGCGTGAGGATCAAGACGGCGCAGCGGGGTGATGTCATGGGTGGGTACGATCTCAGCGCCTGGCCGCTCTTTCGCAGCGTGATCGATGATCCGCAGGATGGCGCCGCCAAACCCCGGAAATGCTTGTTGATCAGCCCGGCGGATGATCCTGATCCGATCGTCCGCAAGCATGCCGAGACGGTTTGGAAATACATTGTCCGTCCGGCTCTGCTCGATACGGATCTGTCGACACGCCGCTTTGAAATGGCCGAGACCGCCGGCAAAATCGGCCAGCCGATGATCGACGCCGTCCTCGACGACGACCTGATCATTGCGGTGCTGTCGCATCACAATCCCAATGTCTATTACAGCGTCGCGCTCGCTCAGGCGGCGGGCCGACCCCTGATCCTGATGATCGAGGACGGCCAGAGCCCCGCCTTCGACTCACGCGACGCCAGGATCGTTACCTACAGCCTCGACACCGACAGCATGTTCAGCGCGATCAACGTCCGTCGCCTGCAGGCGGCGATCGTTGAGATGAACGACACCCTGCCCGCCGGCCAACCGTTTCGGCGCGGCGCCAGCGCGCTCAACGGCGGCGGCACGGGCGGGGCGACGGCGTATGAAAGCTCGCGCCAGTTCACCTATGACCGCCGGCTGCAGATGGTCCGCGCGGCCAAGACCCACGTCGATATGATGGGCGTCGCCAACCTGGCGTTCGCTCTTCATCCCGATGCGATCGACGTGATCCGATCGAAATCGGGTCAGGGCGTCGAATTCCGCATCCTGCAATGTTCGCCCGCCAATCCCGGGCTCGCCTCGCTGATCCGACAGCGCGAACCGCAAAAGATCCACGCGATCAAGGATGAGATCGAGGCGGCGGCGGAAGCCTGGAAGCGGATCTGCGAACTGCCCGAACTTGAAATCTCGATCACGCTGCGCCGGATCCAGACGTCGATCCCGCTCTCCAGCGCCATGCTCACCGACCAGGAGGTGGTTGCGACCCCCTACCTTTCAAGCCGGGTCACGGCCGAAAGCCCGACGCTGCATGCGCACGCCGGCTCGGCCTATCATCGCGTCATGAAGCAAGAGTTCGATCAGGTCTGGGGCGAAAGCGTCACGCTGTTCCGGATTGAACCGCGCCGGGGTATCCGTCATCCAGCCTCCGCCAACCCGCCGGCCAACACCAACATCCTTTTCCCGAACGAGCCGGCGCGCGGGCCGGCGCTGACGCCGCTTTTGCCACCGCATCCCACGGCGCCGGTCCAGACGTCAGGCCAGAGTTCAAGCCAACCTTCAGGCCAACCTTCAGGCCAACCTTCAGGCCAGAGTTTAGGCCAGACTACAGGCCAGACTACAGGCCAGACGTCAGGCCAGACGTCAGGCCAGGCAGGCGCCGTCTTCGCCAGCCCGCCTCCGGGCGATGCGGCGAGCCCGCCGGTTGCGCCATCCGGCCTGCTGCACGGCCTCGCCTCACTCCGCTCGCGCAGCCACGGCAATTGAAGCGCGGCGCCGGCGCCCTCCCGCTTGCCGGCTATCGCGCTTGACGGCTTTCCCGGCCAAGGCCAGACGAGCGCCATGTCCCGCCGCTGCCGTCTTTATCTGATCACTCCTCCCGCCATCCCCGACATCGGCGGGTTTGCACGCGCGTTCGACGAGGCCATGGCGACTGGCGACATCGCCTGTCTGCAGATCCGGCTCAAGGACCAGACCGGCGCCGCGGCGCCCGACGATCACATTCGCGAGCTGACCCGCCGGATCATCGGCCCGGCTCAGAACCGCGGCATCGCCGTGCTGATCAACGATTCACCTGAGCTCGCCGCCGCGCTTCACGCCGATGGCGTTCACATCGGCCAGACGGATGGCTCTTACGTCGAGGCCCGTCGGATTGTCGGTCCGTCCGCTATCGTCGGCGTCACCTGTCACGCCTCGCGACACCTTGCCCTCGAAGCTGCCGAAGCTGGCGCCGATTACGTCGCCTATGGCGCTTTGTATCCGTCCGACACCTACGCCGCCGCCGCGCACGCCGAGCCTGACCTGCTCGCCTGGTGGCAGGAAATGATCGAGACGCCCTGCGTCGCCATCGGCGGCGTCACACTCGCCAACGCACGGCCATTGGTTGAAGCGGGCGCAGATTTCCTCGCCGTCTCCGCCGGCATCTGGCGGCATTCCCAAGGACCGGGCGCCGCCATCGCCGGGTTCAACGCGCTGTTCGATGAACTGGCCGGCTAGGCGGCTGGTTCAGCGTGCGAGCGCGCCTGTCCGAGATGTCGGCTGCTGAAGCCGGAGACCCTCGCGACCACTGTCCCGAGAGCAAGGCCTGCGAGGTCGAAGAAATAAACCAGCCGGACCAAAACAGCGCCGGTCAGCTGGTCGAAACGCAAAATCCCCGTCTTGAGAACGGCCCGTTTCGCCCCTTTTTGATTGCCAAATCCGGCATTCATGCCACTGGCTGGGCTCCGCTGCGTCAAGCCGCCGCAGCTTGCGCAAGCCAGGCGCAAACCTGGCCCAAACCTGGCCCAAACCTGGCGCTGGGCTTGCGCAGGACTTGCACAGGGATCGCTTCGCCCGATAGGGGGAGGCGCCCGCCCCCGGTCTCTTTCTGGAAGTCTCGATGTCCCGTCCTTCGCCCACCGTCACGGTTATGATCGACGCCGCCCGCGCCGCCGGGCGTCGTCTGACGCGCGATTTCGGCGAGGTCGAGAACCTGCAGGTCTCGCGCAAGGGACCCGCCGACTTCGTCAGTCAGGCCGACCAGAAGGCCGAAGAGATCATCTATGAGCGTCTCTTGAAGGCGCGGCCCGGCTACGGCTTCCTGATGGAGGAAGGCGGCGCCAAGGAGGGCTCTGACAAGACCCATCGCTTCATCATTGATCCGCTCGACGGCACGCTGAACTTTCTTCACGGCATCCCGCAATTCGCCGTCTCGATCGGCCTCGAGCGTGACGGCGAGCTCCGCGCCGGCGTCGTCCTCGACGTCATGCGCAACGAAGTGTTCTGGGCCGAGAGCGGCGAAGGCTGTTGGCTCGACAATCGCCGCATGCGCGTCGGCGTGCGCCGCAAGCTGTCCGAAGCCGTGGTCACCACCGGCATTCCGCAGCTCGGCGTTCCTGGCCGCGAGCGCTTTCTCGAGGAGCTCGACGCCGTAACCCAGGAGGTCGCCGCCGTGCGCCGTTTCGGCTCCGCCGCGCTCGATCTTGCCTGGACCGCCGCAGGCCGCTTCGATTGTTTCTGGGAGCGCGGCCTCAAACTCTGGGATGTCGCCGCCGGCTTCGTGCTGGTCAAGGAAGCGGGCGGAACGGTGATCGGGCTCAACAAGTCGGATCCGGTCAAGGGTGACTTTGTCGCCGGCAATCCCAGCCTTGCCGCCAAGCTTGCCGAGCGGATCGAAGGCAAGATCCCGAAGAAGCGCTGATCGCTTTTCGCCTCAACCCGCCGCCGCTCCTGTCGCCGCCGCTTCAACGTGCGCGACCTGCGCGTCGTCGAGGTTGAGCGCAACAGCGAGGTTCATCAGGAACGCTTTCTCCTTCATGCTGTCCGGCTCGATGGCGATGCGGGCGGCGGTATAGACCTGGAGCGCCAGCTCAGGCGTGGTTGCCGCATTGTTGAGATCGTCGATCGAAGCCGGGTGGGCGAACTCGTCGTCAAGAAACTTCGCCGCCGCCGTGTCGAGCCCCGCCTCTTGCAGGCCGCCGACGATGCGCGAGCGCTCCTCATTGTCGACGGCGCCGTCGCAGGCGGCCGCAGCGATCATGGCGCGAATGATCAGCACGGCGGTTGCATGATCCTGGGTCACATCGCCGGTTTCGCCGAAGGGCGCCTGGGCCGGCGCGGCCGTGATCTGCGCCGCCGGCTGGGGCGCCGGCGCCTTGCCCGCCTGATAATTCTTGTAGGCGTTGTAGGCGAGGCCGCCGACCAGCGCCAAGCCGCCGAGCGCGGCTGCATCGCCAACCAGCCCGCGACCGCCGCGCGTGCCAAGCAGCAGGGCCCCAAGTCCGCCAAGGGCGGCGCCGCTCGCCATCTGGTTCTGACCGATGATCTGCTGCGCCTGCTTCATCAGGTCGCCCGCCGAACGGCCGGTCGCGCCCTGCACCGCCGAACCGAGCTTGCCGGAAAGGCCGGTGCGCTGGTCGATCGCCGCAGCGCCTTGCTGGACGCCGGAAAGCGACTGCTGCAGCAAATTGCCGAGGAGGCCGCCAATCTGTCCGGCGGGATTGCCGCCGGCGCCGCCGCTGCCGGCGCCCAGCATTTGATTGAGCAGCTTGTTGGCGTCGAACATGCCTACCTCCCTGGCGAATGAGGGGTGGTATACTCGCTTTTTCGAAGTCGTATTGTCCTGCCGGCAGGGGTTTGCGGAGACACCCTGGCAGCAAGCTCACCCGAACAGGACCCACGAACAGGATCATTGGCCGGGCGCCCGTAAAGGGCTCGCGCTTCAGCCGGCAGTGAACTGGAGCTCCGCCAGCTTGGCGTAGAGACCGCCAGCCTTGACCAGGCTTTCATGGTCACCTTCTTCCACCACCCGGCCCTCCTCCATCACCACGATCCGGTTGGCGCGGCGGACAGTCGCGAGACGGTGGGCGATGACCAGCGTGGTGCGGCCATGGCTCGCCTGCTCCAGCGCTTTTTGCACCAGGCGTTCATTGTTGGCGTCGAGCGCTGAGGTGGCTTCATCGAGGAGCATGACCGGCGCGCCGCGCACCAGGGCGCGGGCGATCGCGATGCGCTGACGCTCGCCGCCCGAAAGCGACCGGCCCTTGGCCCCGACTTCGGCAGCGAGGCCGCCGCGCGCCTCGAGGAAATGCCAGGCCTCGGATTTGGCGAGCGCCTCGCGCACGTCCGCTTCGCTGGCGTCCTGCCGGCCGAACCTGACGTTGTCGAGCGCATCGCCGGAAAAGATCGGCGCTTCCTGCGGCACATAGGAAAAGCGGGCGCGCCATTCGGCCGGATCGACATCGCGGGCATCGAGCCCGTCGAGCCGGATGGCGCCGGTCTGCGGATCGAAGAAGCGCAGAAGCATGCGGAAGACCGTCGACTTGCCGGCGCCCGAAGGACCAACCAGCGCTACCAGTTCGCCTGGCTTGGCCTCGAACGAGATCTCCTTGAGCGAAGGGCCTTCGGCGCCGGGGTAGTGGAAGGAGACGCCCTCCAGCTTGACGTGGCCGGCGATGATCGCGGGCATCGGTTTGGGATTGGGCGGCGCGGCGATATCGGGCTTCTGGGCGAGGATCTCGATCGCGCGCTCGGCCGCGCCCGAGGCGCGCATCGCGTCGCCGAAGACTTCCGCCACGGTGGCGAAGCCGCCAACCCCGAATATTGCCAGCAAGACGAACTGGATGAAGGCGCCGGCCGTCATTTCGCCTGACATGACGCTGAGCGCGCCGAGCCAGACCACGCCGGTGACGCCTGCGAACATCAGCGCAATCACAAAACCGGTGAGGATGGCGCGCGCATTGATGCGCTTGAGGGCGGCCTGGAAGGAGGCCTCGATGGCGGTGCGGAAGCGCCCTTCGCGCTCCTTCTCCATGCCGTAGGCCTGGACGAGATCGATGGCGTCCAGCGTCTCGGTGGCTTCCCCCGCCGCCGCCGCAATCCGGTCCTGGGCATTGACCGAGAGTTTGCGCACCCGCCTGCCCATCGCCAGGATCGGCAGGATCAGCACGGGGGCGAGCACGAACAAGACCAGCGTCAGCTTCCAGCTGGCGAAGAACATCAGACCGAGCGCGCCCAGCGAGGTGACGGTCGAGCGCACCGCCATCGAAAAGGTCGAGCCAAAGAAAGTCTCGATCAGCGTCACATCGGCGGTGAGGCGCGAGACAACCTCGCCGGTTTGCTGGAC
>JANMWT010000086.1:0-10460 GCA_031394145.1 Alphaproteobacteria bacterium
CACCCCGACCAAACAGCCCCTTGCGGGGCCACGCGCCATGCCTGGCGCACCGCAAAAAAAGCGGGGCGGACAAGATGTCCGCCCCGCTCGGTCGTTGCTTCAGACTACGCTCGGATCACTTCTTGAGAGCGTCGTAGATCCAGGTGCGGTTCTTCTTCTGGTACTCCCCCAGGAGATTGCGATCCTGGATCATCCAGACCATGAACACGTCGTTTTTGGGATCATACCACCACTCGGTGCCGGCGATGCCGTTCCACGAGAAGGTGCCATTGCCCGGCCGCTGCTTGGTGTCGTCGATGACAAGCGACATGCCGAGGCCAAAGCCCATGCCGGCGCCCGGGAAGAAGACGCCGTGGGCGCGGATGTCGGCCGTCGTCTGGTCGACCAGCATCAGCTTCAGCGTTTCAGGCTTGAGGATCTGGACGCCCTTGTAGGCGCCGTTGCCGGCCAGCATCAGCACGAAGCGGAGATAGTCTTCCGCCGTCGAGGAGATACCGCCGCCGCCCTGCATGTACGGGGTCACCTTGGTGTAGTCGTAATAAAGCGACTCGCCGGAAATGATCGCGTTGGTGTCCTTCGACTGAGCGAAACGCGGCGCCTTGTCTTTCGGCTGGAAGAAGGCTGTGTCCGTCATGCCCAGCGGACCGGTCACCCGCTCCTTCACGGCGTCGGCAAGCGACTTGCCGGAGACCTGCTCGATCACGCCGCCCAGCACGTCAAGCCCGTGCGAATAGTTCCAGGCGGTGCCTGGCTCGGCCACCAGCGGCAGCTTGGCGACCACCTGCTCGGCCCAGACCTTCGCTGGAAGATCGGTGCGCATCTCGCCGCCGTCGGCCCAGATTTTCGAGACCGGCAGGTTGGGCTGGATGAAGGAGTAGATCAGACCCGACGTGTGGCTCATCAGCTGGCGCACCAGGATCGGCTTGCTCGCCGGAACCTGGGTGCCGTCCTTCTGGTAGACTTTCACATTGGCGAAGGCCGGCAGGTATTTTGAGACGGGCGCATCCAGATCGAGCTTGCCCTCCTGCACATAGGTCATCGCCGTCACGGCGACGATCGGCTTGGTCATCGAGAAGACGCGGAAGATGGTCTCGTCGGACATCGGCGTCGTCTGGCCGGGGCCCTGGACGCCAAAGCCGTGGGCAAAGCCGACCTTGCCGTGCCGGCCGACGAGCAGATAGGCGCCGGGGATTTTGCCGGAAGCGACGTCGGCGTTGAGCGCGGTGGTGATGTCAGCGAGTTTCGCCGGATCAAATCCCAGTGAGGCCGGGTCGGCCATGACCAGGGACGAGGTCTTGGGATCGACGGTCTTGCCGCTGGCCGTCGGCCCCGAAGCGCAACCGGCAACCGCCAGTGCAAGCGCCAGTGTTATTGCTCCGGCGCGCAGTCCCCCAAGCATCATGTCTGGTTTCACGTCCGTCTCCCTAAAAACCCTTGCCCCCGGGACGAAACGCCGGGGTTTCGTCCCTCTCTAGCGCCTTCGCAGGGGATTGCGATACCGGTTTTCGGAAGACAGCCTCACAACCGCTTCAGGTGCATTGACGGGCAAAACGTGCGACAGCCACGGCGTCGCACCGCACGAGCTCGAGGTGACCTTGAGGCACGCGGGCATTGTATACAAAACCCGTCTGCGGTACGCCTGAAACGTACGGCGGATGCCGAGAGCCGAGGGATAGAGACATGATCAGATTTGCGATGGGCCTTGCGATGGCCGCCCTGCTTGTGACGTCGTGCTCGCAGAAGGCGCTTGAAGCCGACGCTGGCAAACCTGCCGCGGCGGCGGCCACCGACAAGACGCCCTACAAGATCGATTTCGAGATCAAGGATGTGATGGATCACGTCATCGACTACGCCGCTGACAGCTTGTGGGAGCGCCAGGGCTGGGACATCGACGCGAAGGGCGAACACCCGCTCTTCCCGACCACCGAGGAGCAATGGGCGGCAACCGCCAATCATGCTGCGACGCTGGCTGAAGCAGCCCAGGTGCTGATGCTCCCCGGACGCGCCGTCGACAATGATCGTTGGGTGAAACAGGCAGCCAAGCTGCATGAGGCGGCCATGGAAGAATACCGGGCGATCAAGGCCCGCGACACCGAGAAGATGTTCAAGATCGGCAGCGACATCTTCATCGTCTGCCGCGATTGCCACGCCATGTACATTCTTGGCGAGGAGCCCCCGAAATAGCGTTGACGTCTCGGTGAATTTGATCTGGCCCAACCGCTGACGCACATCAGAAGACTGTTATGCTGGAAAGGAAGGGCTTTTCTGTCGCCTTGCGGGGTTGGTGAGAGCACGGCAAAAAGCTGGATAGATCAGCACAGCGGCGGCGCAGGCCCTCGCGTGTCAGGGGAGGTTTAGCGTCTTGTTGCACGATTTCTTCAGATGGCTCGAGGAGGACCTCGGCAAGTCGTCGCCCGACGGCCTGTCCTGGTCCCAGGCGCTCCACGGTTCGCTGAACCTGTGGAACGTCAGCGAGGGCACGCATGTCATGACGCTGATGTTCTTCGCCGGCACCATCTGGATCATCGATCTGAGGATGATGGGCCTCGCGTTCAAGAACATCCCGTTCTCGCGCCTCAATGATCGCGTGTTGCCGCTGACCATCGTCGCGTTCGCCGCGATGGTCGTCACCGGCCTCTTCACCTTCTTCGGAAGGACGCCGATCGCCTATTACCACGACATCTGGTTCCGGATGAAAATGGTGTTCCTGCTTGTCGCCTCGCTCAACATCTTCTGGTTCCACTACAAGGTGCAGACGAGCCAGGCGGAGTGGGACGCGATGTCGAGCCCGCCCTTCAAGGTCAAACTATCGGGCGCGATCTCGATGGGCTCATGGTTGCTGATGCTGATCTTTGGCCGCTTCATCGCCTATGACTGGTATCACTGCGACAAGATCGAGAAGGGTTCTCTGGTCTATGCGCTCGAAGAGTGCAAATCGGCGCTGAGCTATCTCGAGGCGCCGGCTCAAGCTGCGCCAGCTGATACGTCCGCAACCCCTGCCGACGCCGCTCCTGCCGATGCAACGCCGCCCGCTGAGCCGGCGACGCCGGCTGCGCCCGCACCCGCCAAACCTGCTCCCGGAAAGGGAGGCTGAACCATGGATTTCTCGAAACTCTTTCCGGGCGCGCAACCGTGGGTCGAGAGCCTGCCGAAAAGCTGGCCGTTCGTTTACCTGCAGGACGTTTACGCGCCATTCGGCGCCCTGCATCTCGTCGGCCTCGCCCTGCTTGGCGGCTGCGTCCTCCTGATCAACCTGCGCCTGCTCGGCGCCGGGGTAACCGATGAGCCCCCGTCGGTGATCGAAAAGAACCTGCGCCCCTGGCTCATCCTCGGCGCTGCCATCGTCATCGGCACCGGCGTCATCATTGGCGCATTGAACTCATCGAAGCTCTACTTCTCGCCCGCCTTCTACGCCAAGATGATCGCTCTGTTGGCCGCCCTCACCTTTACCTTCGGCGTCTCCAACTCGGTGGCGCGTTCGGAAGGGACGGTCTCGACGCCGGCAAAAGCCATCGCCGCGATTGCCTCGGTGATCTGGCTCTATTCGTTGGGCGTGTTCGGCACCACGCCCGGCGTCAACCCGGGCAGCGCGCACATGATCGAGGCCGGCTACGCCATCCTCGCAATCTTCGGCACCCGCACGCGCTGGATCGGCATCGGCATCATCGGCCTGCTGCTGATCGGCGACATCCTGATGTACTTCGTGGTTGGCCTCGACAACCAGGAACAGATTTTCCTCGACATCACCAAGTACGCGACGATGGCGGCGGCAGCGCTGCTGGTTGTGCTGCTCGGCTTCGAGGTGTTTACCGGCAAGGCCCAGCCTGCAAGCCCGCTCGCCCGCATCATCGCCCTGTTCTCGATCCTCTCCTGGGTCACGGTGGCGGCGGCCGGACGGTGGATCGGCCTCAGCTGAGTTGAACCCTGCAAGACATGACAAGAGCCCCGAAGCCTCGCTTCGGGGCTCTTTTGTCTTTGTCGGCAGCGCTTCAGTGCGTCAGGGTTTTGCCGGCGGTGAAGCGATGGACGGGCCCGAGGCAGTCGCCGCAGCGGCCGCGCGCTTCTCATTCATCCGCGCGCCCTTGAGGATGTCCGGCAGGCCATAATTGCCCTCGTGGCAGGCGAACTCGAACATCGGCTCGCTTGCCTTCTTCATCGAATATTCGGCCAGCCAGGGCTTGGCGTAGATCGCCGGGTCGTCGACGGTGAACTGATAGAGCAACTCGCCATCGGCGATCCGCGAGAAACGCTCGACTACCTTCGAGTTCAATCCGATCAGAATCGGCCGGCCGATGCCGATCGACAGCCGATAGGCGTCGTCGCTTCGGAAACCCATCGTCTCGACCACCAGCGTGTCGCCTTCCCAGTGACCCGTCGAATCGCCAAGCAAGGAGCGCATCGCGGGAGGAAGCGGTGCGCCGCCGATATGGACGATGCGCGTCTCACCGCCTGCCTCGCTCCACACGACAAGGTCTTTCTGCGTCTGCACGATCTGGCGGATCATGCTGATCGCCCAGGTCGTCATCAGCGGGGCCTGACCCATGCCGGCGAGGCAACGCTCCCAGGTCAGCCGATCTTCCGGCCCGTCCGCGTGCTGGCCGGTGAATTGCTGACGAAAGAGCGCCATGCGCGCGGTCGCCTGCTTTGCCGCCTCGGGCGTATACGGGAGCAGGCCGTCGCTAGGCTCGATGACCTGGCGGGTGCGATTCTCGCCGCGGACGATCGCCAGTGAATGACTGTCGGGATTGACCGCCTCGGGATCGAGGGCCGCCTCCCCCAGCGCTTTCGCCGTCTTGCGGATGAGATCGACAAGTTGCGCTGCACGCTCGGGTGAGACGACCAGATCATTGCCAATCGCTTTTTCGACGGGCGTCAGGAACTGATAGGACCATTCGCCCTGAAGGTCAGGATGGCCGTCTGCGAGGCGCGGGGGCTGGTAGGGTGTGCGCGTCTGCGCGCCGGCGGCGCCTGAGCTGATCGCCAGGCTGGCGACGATTGCGGCGGCCGCCGCAAGGGCATGGCGCGTGAGCACGGTTGTCTCCTTCGGGTCCGGAGCGGGGGGCGAATAGTCCATCGTTCCCGGGTGGGCGCGATCATCGGCGGCAATCGCCCGCCCTTCAAGCCGTCTGGCCGGCAAACCATGTGTCCGGCAAACCATGTGTCCGGCAAACCATCCGTCCGGCAAGTCATCCGTCCGCCTACCTGCAGCGGTCTTCGGCGCCTGCAAGGGAATGGCGGGCAAATAAAACAAACCCGCCGCTCACATCGGTGAGCGGCGGGTCATGTCATTGAATCGCACGAAGCGCGAAGCTTACTTCGCGCCGGCGCACTTGTTCTCCTGGCCGCCTTCGGAGGCGTCGGCGTTGTCACGCGGAGCGCCGGTGCCCGAGGAGCCGACGAACAGTTTGCAACCGTTCGGGAAGGTCACGTCACGACCATTGGCCTTGCAAGTCTTGACGTGGGTCTTGGCGGAGATCTCGCAGAGCGCGTCTTTGGACTGGTAGCCGCGAACCACGACTTCCGTGCCGGTCGGCAGGGACTGCTTGTTGATGCCCGTGCGCAGCAGAGTGTTGGGCGTGCCGCCCTCGATCTGCCAGTTGAGCGTCGTGCCTTTTTTCGACTTGCCCTTCTCGTCGGTGTCCGGAACCGTGATGTGGATCCAGGTGTGGGGGTTCACCCACTCGACCACGACAACCTTGCCCTTGAGGAGCACCGGCGCGTTGGCGTCGAATTCCGCCGCGAAGGCGTGGTGAGCGTAGGCCGCGCCGCCGACTCCAGCGGTGGCGACCAGGCCAGCCGCTGCAGCCATCAGCGCGTAGCGGATCTTTCTGTTCATTCTCTTCCTCCTGCACTCGCCGATCCGGATGAACCGGCGGCGCTGTCTTGGCGGCTCTGTTCGGCTTTGAACCGATACGGCTCCGACAAGCTCTGTCCAAATTTCTCCCCCATTAGATCGGAGATTGCCCGATCATCAAGGGGTTTTGCTGTTAGACGGGCCCGGCAGGCTGTCGATTCCGCCCGGACCGTTACCTCTTTGCCGTCCCGGATAGCCAGCCGAACCTAACGGAATCCCGACTTTTAGGTTCTGGTCTGGTTCAGAGCACCGCTTTCGCTTCACGAGAACGTTAAACCGCGCTCGTCTCGCCGGTCGGTCGACGCCCAGCCAGCCCCAAGCGCAGGCCGGGCGTCGTCAGCCTTATTCCTTGCCGAGTTCCTTGCTCTTTTCGAGCGCGGGACCGGGCAGCGGGTTCTTGCGCAGGTGGCCGTACATCAGTTCTTCGACGAATTCGACGCACTTGAACTGCTGCAGCTGGCCGTCTTCGCCGCGGAGCTTGTAGAGGTTGAAGGCGATCTTCCACGGCTTGGTGAAGGTCTCCGGATCCTCGATCGTCGCTTCGTAGCGCAGCGTCGAGTCGCTGGTTGGCGTCCACCGCTCGGTCACCTTCATCGATGACGAGTGGAAGTTGCCGGCGCGATCGAGCCAGGACCCATCGCCATTGCCCGTGACCTCGATGACGAAGGTGTCGCCATCCCACTTACCGAACGACTGGCCCATCCATGAGTCGATCGGAGCTTCGCCCGGATCCTTCAGGAAGATGTTGCGAACCGCGCCTGCATATTCATAGGCGAAGAACATCGCGCTGTCGGACTGGAAGATCTGGAAAGGCATCGGCATGTAGTTGGCGCGCGGGATCCCCGGCAGGTAGCACTTGATCTCCGGGTCGCGGTTGATCCAGTCCGCCTTGTTCTCGTCGCGGGTCTTCAGAGCGTCGGCCTTGTACGGGATCTTCCCGTCGCCCTGAACAATGCCAACCCCGGCCGGCACGGCGCCGATCGCACCTAGCGCCACGACGCGAGCGTCAGGCACCGGAACATAAGGACCAGGGCGCAGCTGCATGGCAGCCTGGGCCGGATGGGCCTCGATGTTGTAGTTGGCGACGTTCAAGACCTGCCAAACGCCATTCAGGTCGGGATGTTTCCCGTCCGGACCGCGCGGGGCAAGGTAAGGTTTGGCCGCTGCTGTGGCCGCCGGTTTTGCGGCTGCCGTCTTGTCGGCAGGCGCAGGCGCGCCTCCGGTCTGCTGACACGCCGCCAGAGCCGCGGCCAGCACGAAAGTCGAAACAAGCTTCTTCATAACTCCTCCCCGTTCGCCCAACACCTGCAGAAACGTCCTCGTCCGATGGTCTCCGTCCCGTCGCCTGGATATTTTTTGGCGATCGGCGGACAGCCGAGGCGTGCGTCGGGCCGACGCTGCGGGGCCGACCATACCGACGTTCAGGCTGAGCGCAAGACACGCGCAGGACGGTGGGACAAAGTCGCCCAACCGACAGCGACGCCTCCGAGCGCCGCCGAAATGACTGCAATTGACGCGACCGTAAGGACAGGCGTCAGCGCGAAACGCCACTTGGCCTCGATGACGTTTATCACAATCGGGTGAGCCGCAATCACCCCCATGCCGGCGCCCAGCGCCGCAGCGGCAAGGCCCGCAAGCGCGAACTCGAACGCATAAAGCGCAAGAATGGCGGGTCGCGAGGCGCCGAAGGTTTTCAGTAGCGCAGATTCGCGGCGACGTTTTCGTGCCGCAGCCGCGAATGCGCCAAACAGCACCAAAATACCGGCCAGCGTGACGACGCTTGCAAGCACGGTCACCACCAGAGAAATCTGTTCGAGGAGGTCGGCCGCAGTCTCCAGCGTGCGTCGCAACGGGAAGGTCAGGACCCCGGGGAAGCGATCCGCCACCGCCTTGATGATCGCGTCCTCCTTCGCTGGCGCAACCTGCAGGATCGCCGTGTGGAAGGGCTTGGCCGCTTCCAGCGTGCCGGGTGACAGGATGAAGGCCATGTTGGCGCCGAACCCGCCCCAGTCGACCCGCCGGATCGATGCGACCTTTGCCTCGAGGTCGCGACCAAAGATCCGGAACCCGACGCTGTCTCCGACCTTGAGGCCAAGGCTGCTGGCCGCCGCCTCCTCGACCGAGACCAGAAGCGGGCCCTTGTAGTCGGCAGGCCACCATTTGCCGGAGCGGATGTTGGCCTCGGGCGGCCGCGCGCCAAGATACGTCATCGGCGCTTCGCCACGCACCACCCACTGGGCGCGATCGGAGACGTCCTCGGGTTTGAGCTCTTTGCCCTTGAGCGAGACGACGCGACCAAGCAGGAAAGGCGCGCGGCGATACTGCTTCAGATTGGTCGTATCAACGCCCTGCTCCTTCATCAGCTGGTCGAACGCAGCGATGCTGTCTTGCGGGATCTGTCGAAAAAACAGAGAGGGCGCATTGGCCGGCGCGGTGTCGCGGATTTGACCCAGCACATTGGTCTGCACCACGGCGACCAGCGTCAGCAGCGCGAGCCCGAGGCCAAGCGCCGGGGCGACGGTCGGCGCCAGCGAGCCGGGTCCGCCGAGATTGGACAGCGCCAGCCGAAGATAGCCGCGCGCACCCTTTGCTGCGAGCCGCGCCAGGCGCTTGATCAGCAGCGCCGCGCCCATCAGCACGCCCCAGGCGAGGCCAGCGCCGATGAGCAGGCCAATCACCATTTCCGGATGGTCTGAGCCCAGCGTCGCCACGCCAACCAGCGCAAGCGCGGCGATCACCGCCACTGCGCGCTCGACCCAGGGCGCCTTGCCCATGCCTTCGCCCAAATTGCGGAACAGCGCCGCCGGCGGCGTGGCGCGGGCCCGGCCGAGCGCCGGGGTTGCAAACATCACTGCCGCCAGCATGCCCAGCACGAAGGCCTTGAGCAGCGGCAGGGGATAGAAGGCCAAGACGCTCGGAAGCGGTATCTTGTCGCCGACCGCCAGGTCGAGGATCCACGGCGAGAGCGATCCCAGCGCCACGCCGACTGCCGATCCCAGCGCCGCGAGCACCGCGAGCTGCACGGCGTAAGCTGCCCTTATCGTGCCGGCATCGGCACCCAGCGCCTTCAGCGCGGCGATCGATTCAACCCGCGATTCCAGGAACGAGGTCGTCGCCTGGCTGACGCCGACGCCGCCCGCCACCAGCGCAGCGATGCCGATCACCGACATGAAGGTGTTCATCATATCGAGCAGCATGCGCAGCCCGTCGACCGCATCTTTTGGGCCAAGATAGCGAATGCCGGCATCACCCCATGCCGTCTTTACGTCGGCTTCGATGTGGTCAGCCTGGCCTGGCCGAAGCAGCAAGCGATAGGTGGTGCGGAACAGCCGGCCGGGGTTGAGCTGATCCCACTCGCGCAACGCCTCGATCGAGATCAACGCGCGCGGCTGGAACTCGTCGGCCGTCGACAGGCGGTCCGGCTCGCTGACCAGACTGGCGCGAACCTCGACGGTCTTGTCACCGAGCATGATCCGGTCGCCGGGCTTGACCTTGAATTCGGATACGAACTTCGGACTGGCGATGATCCCCCAGACGCCCTCACGCTTCGCCAGCACATCGGCAACCTGGGGGGCGCCGGGGTTGAGTTTGATGGCGCCGACCAGCGGATAGGCGCCATCAATGCCGCGAACGTCGATCTGGCGGATCACCTCGTCCCTGCGGCCCATCAGATCGACGCCAGCCGTCTGCGACAGCTTGCCTGGCTCGGCCCGCTCCGACATCCAGGCGATCTCCTCGGGCCTGGCCTCGCGCTGCGAAAGGTTGAGCGCCGCATCGCCGCCAAGCAGCATGTGCGACTGGGCGGTGAGACCAGCGTTGAACGCGGTGGTCACCGAACCCGATGCTGCGATCGCCCAGGCGCCGAGCGCCAGACAGGCAAGATATATCCAAAAGCCGCCGACGCCGCCCGCCAGCTCGCGTCGCGCAATCCGCAGCCAGGCGCGCGAGGCGGAGCGAAGCTGGCTAGCTGGTTCGGTCACTTGATCCGCCCGTCATCCATCTCGACGATCCGGTCAGCGCGCTTGGCGATTTCCATGTCGTGGGTCACCACCACCAGCGTGGCGTTGCGGGTCTTGGCGATGGCGAACAGCATGTCGGCGACCATCAGGCCCGAGGCGCGATCGAGATTGCCGGTCGGCTCGTCGGCGAAGACGATCTGGGGATTGCTGGCCAGGGCGCGGGCGACCGCCACACGCTGGCGCTCACCGCCTGACAGCTGTCCGGGATAATGATGCAGCCTTGCGCCAAGGCCCACCGCCTCGAGACCGGACGTCGCGAGCTTGTCGACATTGGCGAAGCCGGCGATCTCCAGTGGAGCACGGACATTATCGTAGGCGGTCATCGTCTGCAGCAGATGGAAGGATTGAAAGACCAGGCTCACCCGCCCGCGCCGCAGCTTGGCGAGCGCATCCTCGCTCTTGCCGATCAGGCTGGTCCCAAGCAGCGTGACATCGCCCTTGGTCGCCTGCTCGATCCCGGATGCGACCGAGATCAACGACGATTTGCCCGATCCCGAAGGGCCGACGACAGCGACGCTTTCGCCTGGCATCGCCTTGAAGCTGACGCCCTTCAATATCTCCACTGGCCCGGATGACGCCGGCAGGGT
>JANMWT010000160.1:0-4368 GCA_031394145.1 Alphaproteobacteria bacterium
TCGCGAGGGCGCGGCCGCGCTTCACGGGTTCATAAAGATCCGAAATGATGGCGTGCGCTGGCGGGCTGCCGCCGGCTTCGCCCACCCCCACCGCCATGCGCGCGCCGATCATTGCAGTCTTGCTCCAGGCAAGACCCGAGAGGGCGGTAAAGGCGCTCCAGATCACCAGCGAGATGGTCAGGGTGGTCTTGCGATTGGTGGCGTCGGCGATGCGTGCGATCGGAACGCCGATCAGGGTATAGACGATGGCGAAGAAGAAGCCTGTCAGCATGCCGATCTCGGCGTCCGAGAAGTTGAACGCTTGTTTGATCGGGGTGGCCAGAACCCCCATGATCCGCCGGTCGATGAAGTTGCAGGCGTAAACCAGCATCAGGAGGATCAGCGCGTAGGTGCGATGGGCCCGCGCCTCGTCCATGGTCGTGATCTTGCCTGGCGCAAACAACCCCATGCCGGTCTCCTCCATGTGGCCGTTATTGTGATTGCGCGGCCGATCCCCAAGCCAGCATTCCTAAATGCGCGGCAATCTGTCCACGTCTAATCCCGGGTAAGGGCCGACTGGCCGATCACAACCCTGGCAGGGCTCTGGCAGGGTTGAAGATTTGGCGGTCCGCCGATCCCGTTCAGGCTGAGCCGGGGCGGCAATCCGGATCGGCGCTTAAGCTTTGCAGGTCTGGTGGGCGATGTAGGGATTGAACCTACGACCCCGTCTGGATTTCCGATGACCCAGTGGTAGCTTGCCCACATGACCGATTTCTATGGCGCCGACTTGGCCACGATCCACGCTGAGGCGTTTGAAGCGTTGGCGGTTTCGGCAGCAGACACTCTCCTGGCTCATGTTGAGGCATCGGCCCTGACAGGGCGCCTGCTCGATCTCGGCTGCGGAGCGGGACCGCTCAGCCTGCGATTGGCCAGCTACGGATTCAGGGTATGGGGTGTTGATCAGTCAGCGGCTCTGATTCAACGCGCACGAGCGCGTCTGCCGGACGGCGAGTTCGTGTGGGGATCAATAGTCGATGTCGCCCTGCCAACCGGTTCGGCCGCGGTCGCGGTCAGCGAAGTACTGAACTATGCGACGTCAGATGACAGCAGCGAACTGGCGCGGATGTTCCAACGCGTGTTCGAGGCGCTGGAGCCGGGCGGAGTGTTTCTTTTTGATCTGGCCGAGCCAGGCAGGGGCGGTGTTTCCCAAGCCTTTACCGAATGCAGTGACTGGCCAGTAGGCATGATCGCGACCGAGCACAACGATCTCTTGGTGCGCAGGATCACAACGTTTCGGACGGCGAAAGACGGTGACTGGAGGCGGAGCTTCGAAGAACACCGCTTAGGTTTGTGGCCTGCCACTGATGTGACCAGTCAGCTCGTCACGGTCGGGTTCGAGGTAGCATTGCTTGGCGCTTATTCCGGCTTGAAAACGCCGCCTGCGCTGCAGGTTTATCTGGCTCGCAAACCGAAGTCTGCTCAGAACTCTTAGATCAAGCGCCCGAAAGGGAGGGCAGCTCTACCTCGGTAAATTGCAGCGGAACGGAGCCTACAGCGGGGTCCCACCGCATAAGTCCGCCGCACGCGACCGGCGGTTGTCGGGCAATCCGGTCGACGGCAGGGATGCTACCGGTCGGTCGCGTTCTGGCCCAGTGCGGTCACTCCGCGTATCGGCCAACTCAGAGGCCAATGGTGCTTGCTGCTTGCCGCTTGCTGCCCCAGGTCTATCCTTCGCTTCACCGTAAAGGATGGAAGCCATGAGCTATGCTGTCGGCGCCGGCGACCTGGTTCTATGCGTCAATGCCGCGCCGAACCATGTCACGGGAGAGCCCGTACCCCTCATTATCGGCGAGACCTATCGTGTCGCAGCGGTGATGGAGTTTGCTTGCCCGTGTGGACGTTCTGATGCCTTATTAGATGTCGGTGTTGACTTCGCCTGGTGTCAGACGCGCTTCCGGCTCCTACCCAAGCGCAAGTTCGAGGCCAAGCCACGTCGTGTCTACGCTCCGAAAGAAAGGGAGAAGGAGAAGGTGCGATGAACAGCTGGATTCGAATTGAGCTGTATCGTCCGGAGCATGAGTGACGCCTATCGGCGAGAACTGCAGCCGGTTTAGTCCGGCGCCCAGCAACGGCAGTTCACGGACGACCGCGTCGCTCGTAATAATGCGGCGGGCCGCTGGGGCTGGCCCCTTGCGGCCCTTGCGGCCGTTGCGGCGCACCGGCGTTGAGTCATTATGCGTTGGGACAGAGTATCACCCTTCTGGGAGAAAATTTCATGGTTCGCTCCTTCATCGTGGTCTTGATTCTGATTGCTGCAATCTCGCCTGCAACGGCGCAAAAAGCGCGCGAGCATTTGCCGGCCATCAACGGAGTGGAGTTCGGCAGCACTTTTGCCGCCGCCCGGGAGAAGCTCGGCCACGACTTCGAGGCCGACACCGTCCCGAACGACGACAAGGTCAAGACGTTGCTCGGCGGTCCTGTGCCGTTTAACGGGGCCTCCTACATGTTCAACTATACATTCGGCGGCGCCGGCGAACGGCTGACGACGGTCTATGCGCAGAGTATTAATTCCCGCGACTTCGCGGTCTGCCGAGCCAATTGGTCCACGGCGATGAGCGGGCTGACAGCGCAGTTCGGCAAGCCGGAAAAGATGAGCGAGGATTTTGGAACCCAGACGCAGTTCGGAAACGCGACTTTCAAATTCGATGACGGATCAGCAATCACCGGTCTTCTTCTCGGCTGCATCCTGCAGATCACCTATGAACGGACACCGTCCAAGAAATAGGGACGCGGCTGAGAGGGCCAGCGGCCGCATTCGGCGACTTCCGGCCGGCTTGGTCAAACCGCTGGGAAAGGCCGGTCAGGAGTTCGGGTTCAGTCGGTCGACGCAACAGTCTCGTTAAATCGCTCCCGCAACCCGAGGGCTACCACGCGACGCCGCGGATGGAAGGAAGGAGCTAGTCTGGATAGCCGCGACTTTGTCTGCCTGAGGCGACCGAGTTGGCGCTCGAACGAGCGCTATTTGTGGCAGACGTACTTGACTGACTGACCAATCAACGAACGAACGTTGCTCTCTTCAGTATCCCATTCGTCAGTTTGCCGTGTCCCATTGTAGGAATAGGTCCGTTCCCGCATGACGAACTTGTCTTTCGAGAAGTCCTGATCACAACGGACTTCCACTTTCGTTATGATGTCGGGTGATGACCGCCCATGAAAATCGGTGGATCCGTCTGGGTTGAGCTTGATGCTATCGAGATCAACATAATAGGAAGCCATCTTGTTGGTGCTCGCGAACTTCCAATTCTCCGCGTCCGCAGATGGTTGGAGGGTGAAAGCCGCTGCCATGAGCGATCCCATTGCGACTTGAACGAGGCGCATGTTGAGCTCCCAGATTATCCTTGCTGTCTTGTGGCAGATATCAGACTTGGTCGTCGAGAAGAAGCACGATAGCCGATGTGATGGGCGGCGCGCTTTTGAGGTTACGTCTACCGGCGGCGTAGACGGTAGCTGATTAGATGAACCCCACGAATGGTAACTTCGAGGCGTTGACCCGCCGCAGCGCGGCACGCGCCCTGAATGACGTATCTGGATCGACTCAGCCGGATCGCCACATTCCAGGTTACGGCGACCGTGGGCCCCATCGGCAGGGTCGTCGCCATCTGAATCCTAAAAGACATTGATCGATCGTCTTGCCCGCACCGACATTCACGGACACGTTAGATCGCGACGGCATGTGCGGAAGACCTGCACAACGATGCGCTCGGGGAGACGGCACAGCATGAAATTGTACACCTCCATCGGCCCCAATCCGCGGGTCGTGAATATGTTTATTGCCGAAAAGGGCGTCGAGATCCCCCGCGTCGAGGTCGATATCATGGCGGGCGAGAACCGTCAGGAAACGCATCTCAAGCGCAATCCTTCCGGGCAGTCGCCGACGCTCGAGTTGGACAACGGTAATTTCCTCGCCGAGGTGACGGCGATCTGCGAGTACCTGGAGGAGCTGTATCCGCAACCGGTTCTGATTGGGTCGACGGCGGAAGAGCGTGCGATAACGCGGATGTGGACGCGACGCATCGACCTGCACGTGGTCGAGCCGATGCTCAACGGATTTCGTGCGGCGGAAGGCTTTGATCTTTTCAAGACCCGTTTGCGCCTGCTTCCTCAGGCGGCCGACGACCTCAAGACGCTTGCGCAAGAGCGTATCACATGGCTCGACGGCCTGATTGCTGGTCGCCCGTTCATTGCCGGCTCAAGTCTCACGCTAGCTGACATACTCCTGTTCTGCACGCTGGACTTCGGCGCCGGCGTGGGCCAGCCACTCAAACCGGAAAACAGGAATATCCATGCATGGTTCGCGCGGATGAAGGAGCGCCCGAGCGCCGTAGCAAG
>JANMWT010000175.1:0-1924 GCA_031394145.1 Alphaproteobacteria bacterium
TCATCCCCGCCTCGACCGGCGCCGCAACAGGATCGTCCGGTACGAAGTCAAGCAAGTAAATTGGGCAAGTAAGCCGGGCTAGTAGGAGATCGGCGGCCAGCAATCGCGGGCCGCCTTTCTCACATGCCCAACACGGTCAACGCGCCGAGGCCGAGTCCGCCGACGATGATGCGCCACCAGGCGAACAATGCGAAGCCGTGGCGGCTGACATAATCGAGCAGGTAACGAACGACAATCACGGCGGCGACAAAGGCGACGACAAAGCCAATGGCAATACTCGTCACGTCATCGGGTTTCAGAATCGACCAGTTCTTATAAAGATCGTATGCGAATGCGCCCGCCATCGTCGGCATGGCGAGGAAAAACGAGAATTCAGCCGCAGAGCGCTTGTCGGCCCCGAGCAGCATTGCGCCGACGATGGTCGAGCCCGATCGTGAAACGCCCGGAATCATTGCAAGACATTGGAACAGGCCAATCATCAGCGAGGTCTGCCACGGGTAGTCCATCACATTGTGATAGCGCGGTTGCAAATCCATGCGATCGACCGCGAGCAGAATGAAGCCGCCGATGATCAGCGCGAGGCAAATGACGATCGGATAGTCGAACAGCGCTTTGATATAGCCATGCATCAGCGCGCCGATCACAGCGGCCGGAAGAAAAGCCAGCAAGACGCCGAGCACGAACGTGCGCGTGCGGGGGTCGAACGGCAAGTCGATCAACAGGCGCAAAAGCTTGGCGGAATAGACCGACAGGATCGCAAGGATCGCGCCGAGCTGGATCAGGACCTCGAAAGCCTTGCCGGGCGAATTGAAGCCGAGAAAGTGGCCGGCAAGTACGACATGACCGGTCGACGATACCGGAATGAACTCGGTCGCGCCTTCGATCAAGCCGAGTATGATGACCTGCCAGAGTTGCATGTGATTGTCCCACCCACCCGAATGTCGCCTCAGTGTCCGAGTAACAGCTCGGGCGCTCCGAGGCCGCATGCGCAGCTGTCGCAGCAGCGGTTCGCCGTGGACCTGTGGCGGTCAGAGCGGTACGGCTCAGAGCTGGCACTCGCTGCTTGACAGTGCTAACAGGCTGAACCATAGTCCGCGCCAAGCTGATTTGCAGGCTTGCGGTCGACAGCCGCAGGGTCGGCTTTCCCTACAGAAACTGTGAATTATCAAGAGGTTGATCCCATGAAGTTTCGCCCGCTGCATGATCGCGTCGTGGTCCGTCGCATCGACGAGGACACCAAGACCGCCGGCGGCATCATCATCCCGGACACGGCCAAGGAAAAGCCTATGCAGGGAGAGATCATCGCCGTGGGGCCCGGCGCCCGCGACGAGGCCGGCAAGCTGGTCACTCTCGAAGTCAAGAAGGGTGATCGCGTGTTGTTCGGCAAGTGGTCGGGCACCGAGGTCAAGATCGACAACGTCGAGCTGCTGATCATGAAGGAAAGCGACATCCTCGGCATCCTCGAGGGCAAGGCCAGCGGCAAGGCCGCGGCCTGAACAAGCGCGAGCGGTGAACGGTGAGGCGTGAGTGATCTCACCTCGCGCCACCATTCACGCTCACCACTCACCTTTCACGACTCACCACCCACCATTCACGACTTTTAGGAGCCTCAACACATGGCAGCCAAAGACGTAAGATTTTCGCAAGATGCGCGCGAGCGGATGCTGCGCGGCGTCGACATTCTCGCCAACGCCGTCAAGGTCACGCTCGGACCGAAGGGCCGCAATGTCGTGCTCGACAAGAGCTACGGCGCACCGCGCGTCACCAAGGACGGCGTCACCGTCGCCAAGGAGATCGAGCTCGAGGACAAGTTCGAGAACATGGGCGCGCAGATGGTCAAGGAAGTCGCTTCCAAGACCTCCGACATCGCCGGTGACGGCACCACCACTGCCACCGTGCTGGCCCAGGCCATCATCCGCGAAGG
>JANMWT010000234.1:0-3271 GCA_031394145.1 Alphaproteobacteria bacterium
GCCGCCCGGGCCTCGCTGGCGATACGCCCCTCGGTCAGCCGCCGGCTGCGCTGCAGCAGTAGCAGGATGGCCAGGCCGAAGCCGACGATGATCCACAGCACCGGCGGCACGAGTTGCTCGATCAGATCCTGGCTTGGACCCTGTGGCGTCCAGTCGAGCGCCGCGACCGCGACGCCGCGATCGTCGCGCAGCACCACTCGCGCCTCTCCGTCGACCAGCGGCGCGCCGGGCGCCTGGCGGCGAAGGTTGCGCAGCATGTAGCGTCCGGACAGATCGGAGAGGAAGCGCGGATCGAGCACACCGGCGGTGACCGGCGCTCGGGGACCCTGCGCCGCCGGCTGCAGCAACGCCGCGACACCGTTTTCGACCAGCACCTGTTCGCGCGCCCGGGCCGCGTCGTCGACCTGCCTGACCAGCAACAGGCAGCCGCCGACTAGCACGCACAGCGCCGCGAGACCCATCATGGCCAGCGGCCAGAACATGTCTGACTTGAAGATCGTGGTTTTCAATTGATGAAGCCCGCCCAACTGACTGGGCTGACCTTCGCAGATCACAACAAACCCTTCGTAAAGGCCGAGCTATATTTCTGCAGATTCGGTTGGTCGATGGCCGCATTTAGGCCGTCCGGGCACTCAGAATGGGTTATTCCCGGCGCAGGATGCCCTCGGTCAGCACCCGGCCCCACCACTGCGAGCGGTAGTCGCGCTTGATGGCGTCGGGGTCATAGTCCGGGCTCTCGACCCACTCGACAAAGGAAAGTCCCTTCGGTTCGGCCTCGCTCAGGTAGCGCTCGAATGTGTAGTCGAGCACGCCGGTCAGCCCGGCGCGCGCATGTCCGTAGCGCATCGACAGCTGCCCCAGGGCTTCCCGGATCGGCAGGCCTTCGCGGAAGTGCTTGTAGAACACGCTCATGATCCCGGCCCGGTCGGAACCGGACTTGCAGTGCATCAAGGCCGGATATTCGATGCGCTCGAACAGGTCGCGCGCGCCCAGCACCTGCTCCCTCGTCGGGACGGCGCGCGAATAGATGGTGAAGTCCTCCATCTTCAGGCCGAGCCGCGCACAGGCCTCGCGCTCAAGGGCGTGCAGGCCGGTGCCGTTGGCCCCGCGCAGATTGACGATGGTCTTGATGCCCCGCGCCGCCCACCAGTTCAGCTGGAACGGAAACGGCTGGTTGGTGCGCACCAGCTGGGGCGAGATCCAGTGGGCGTTCTGAAACCCGACGCGCAGGAAGCCGTGATCCGACCAGATCAGGTGCGTGTAGGCGCGAAGCCGGCCCCATGGCGCGGAAAGGTCGAAAGTCGTCACGGGTCGGCGATATCCTGCGCTTTGGCGTGGCCGCTATCTAGGCGACGAGGCGCGCTCGGGCAATGACGCCTCTGGTCGCGGGGCTCAACCGCCTTCCATCTCGCCCATGGCGCTTTGCAGGTAGTTGGTCTCGCCAAGCGCCTTCAAGAGGCCGATCTGGGTCTCCAGGAAGTCGATGTGGTCTTCGGTGTCGCGCAGGATCTCCACCAGGATCTCCCGGCTGACGAAATCCTGGGCGTCCTCGCACTGCTTGACGCCGGCCACCAGGGTGACGCGCCCGCCGGCCTCGACGGCCAGGTCGGCAGTCAGCCCCTCCGCCACACTCTCGCCGATCTTCAGCTTGTGCAGGTCCTGCAGGTTGGGCAGGCCGTCGAGGAACAGGATGCGTTTGATCAGCTTGTCGGCGTGTTTCATCTCGCCGATCGATTCCTGATAGGTGATCGACCCCAGCTTCTTCAGACCCCAGTTGTCGTACATCCTGGCGTGCAGGAAGTACTGGTTGACCGCCGTCAGCTCGTTGGTCAGCACCGCGTTGAGCAGGCTGATGATGGCCTTGTCGCCTTGCATCGGGGTTGTCCTTCGTTTTCGCCCGCGGTCGATCGTACGCCCCGGACACGCGAGGTCGACATTCAACAGGTGTTTTGCAGGTCGTGAAAGCCGCTATTCGGCGGCGAATTTCATCAGTTCGCGCTGCTGGTCGATCATCGTCTTGATCTCGCAGACGCACTTGGCGCACTGCGGCTTGGCCCCGCAGTGACGGAACACATCGGCGGGCCGCTGAGCGCCCCCATCAATCGCCGCGCGGGCCTGCCGCTCGCGAATGCCATTACAGTTACAGACGTACATGCGCGCCCAAGCCCGACTTGACCTGACCCAGACATAGTCACTTGCGAACGCCGATGCAACTCATTCGCAAGAATGCATCGCGACGCGCTGCCGCGCCCTCATCCCGGCGAAAGTCGGGAGCCCATTCCAAGAATGGGAACCACGAATGAACACGAATGCACACGAATAGAGCGCTCGCCGTGGGGAGCCGCTCAGGCAGCCTCGAACGCATTCGTGCCTATTCGTGTTCATTCGTGGCTCGAAAAATGGGGTCCCGGCTTTCGCCGGGATGCGCAGTGAGCCCCTAATCCTCGTCGTCGTCGTAGACGTCTTCCGCGTGATCGACCGCCGCCTCTTCGTCGTCGTGATCGTCATCAGGGGCCACGCCTGCTTCGGAGGCCGGACGCAGGGTGGCGCCTTCCGGGGCTGTGACCAGGCGCTTGGCGTCGTCCTTGGCCTTCTTGTCGGCCGCCTTGCGGACCAGGGCGTCAAGCTCGAGCTGCAGGATCAGGCCCAGCGTCACAGGGTCGACAGGCTTGATGTTGCCGGCATTCCAATGGGTCTTGTTGCGCACCTGGTCGATGGTCGCCTTGGTGGTGCCCAGCGCCTTGGAGATCTGCGCGTCAGTGATCTCAGGGTGGTTGCGCAGGAACCAGGCAATGGCGTCCGGGCGGTCCTGGCGGCGCGAGACGGGCGTGTAGCGCGGCGCCTTCTTCTGCGGCTTCAGATATTCCGCATGACGGCTCTTCAGCGCGACCAGGGCGTGCTTGGCGTTGGCTTCGGCGGCGTCCAGCTCTTCGCGGCTGAGCTGGCCGTTGGCGATGGGATCGGCGCCGCGGATGTCGCGCGCCACTTCACCGTCGGCGATGCCCTTCACTTCCAGCCGGTGCAGCCCGCAGAAGTCGGCGATCTGCTCGAAGGTCAGCGAGGTGTTGTCGACCAACCAGACGGCGGTCGCCTTCGGCATCAGGATGTCAGTGCTCATGGTCCCGGTCTTCTCTGGTCGACGGCGGCGCCGTGCGTCGGAAATGAAGGCGCCCGGCCTTTCGGCCGGGCGGTGTGGTGGGGAAACCTATAGGCCGCTTCCGCAAATGATTAAACCGGATTGTGGTCGCTAGAGCCCCTCCCACTCACGATG
>JANMWT010000238.1:0-1736 GCA_031394145.1 Alphaproteobacteria bacterium
CGGTCGAAGGTCAGCACCTTTTCGGGCTTCCAGCCGAACCGGATCACCTCGTCGCGGTTGACTTTGGTGCCGGCCGGAACCGTCGCGTGCAGCCTGGTGTCGCCCATGTCGAGGGCGAGGATCTTGATGACCCCCTGATCCTCGATGTCGAAGACGCGCGCCTCCGCCGGGGCGCCGGGCTCCAGCACCAGGTTCTCTGGCCGAACCCCGAAAACCCGGGCAGTCTCGGTGCCGTTCGCCGCCTGCACCGGCAGGGCGAAGCCGTTTACCTCGGCCCGGCCGCTGGCAAGCCGGCCTTCGATCAGGTTCATCGGCGGCGAGCCCACCGACCGCGCCACAAAGGTGTTCACCGGCCGCTCGTAGATGTCGGACGGCGTGCCGACCTGCACCAGCCGACCGGAGCGGAGCACGCCGATCTTGTCGCCCATCGACATCGCCTCAACCTGATCATGGGTCACGTAGAGAAACGTCGCGCCCAGATTCCGATGCAGGCTTTTCAGTTCCACGCGCAGCGTTTCGCGCAGCTTGGCGTCGAGCGCCGAGAGCGGCTCATCCATCAAAAACACCGCCGGGTCGCGCACGATGGCGCGGCCAATCGACACGCGCTGCATCTCGCCGCCCGACAGGCGTTCAACGTTGCGGTCCAAGAGATGTGTGATCTGCAACGTGCGGGCTGCCTGTTCGACCCGTCTTGCGATCTGATCGGCAGTCAGGCCGCGGATCTTCAGAGGAAATTCCAGATTTCCCCGCACGGTCAGGCGCGGATAAAGCGAATATTGCTGCAGGACCAGCGCCACGTCACGCTCGGCCACACTCCAGCCGCTGACATCGTTGTCGCCAATCAGCACCCGGCCCGCATCGGGCTTTTCCAGGCCCGCGATTGCGCGCAGGGTCGTTGTCTTGCCAGCGCCGGTCCGCCCGAGCAGGACGAAGAATTCGCCATCCTCGACCGTCAGACTAAGATCCTTGAGCGCCCGTGTGCCGCCGAAGCGTACCGTAACATTCTGAAGCTCAATGCGCGCCATCAGAGGAACCTCCTAAGTGACAAGCCGCTGGCGGCATCGAAGAAATGGACACGCTGCGGGTCGAGCGCGATCCACACCTTGGCACCTTCGCCATGCACAAAGCCGGAGGCGCAGCGCGCGCGCAGAGTCTCGTCGCCGACCCGCACATCGACGATGTCGTGACTGCCCAGCGGCTCCACATTGGTCGTTTCGGTCGCAATGAAGCCTTCGCCCGGCGCGTGCGACAGGATCAGTGCTTCGGGCCGGATGCCGAGCTTGGCGGGCGCGCCGTTCAGGTGGGCGACGGTGGCGGATGGCACCCGGAAGGCTGCCGTGCCGCCAATCCGCAGTACGGCGTCAGTTCCCGCGCCCTCGATGGCCACGTCCGTTACGTTCATCACCGGCGAGCCGACAAACTGCGCAACATACAGGTTGGCAGGATGCAGATAAACCTCGTCCGGCGCACCGACCTGCTGCATGATCCCCTTGTGCATGACGATCATCCTGTCAGCCAGCGACATAGCTTCGACTTGATCGTGGGTGACGTAGACGCTGGTCGAGTTCCGCGCGATGTGCAGCCGCTTGATCTCGGCCCGCATCTGCTCGCGCAGCTTGGCGTCCAGCGAACCGATCGGTTCGTCCATCAAAAGCGCCTTGGGCCTGCGCACCAGGGCGCGGCCGATGGCGACGCGCTGCATGTCGCCGCCCGACAGCGCCGAGGGTCGGCGCGAC
>JANMWT010000263.1:0-3624 GCA_031394145.1 Alphaproteobacteria bacterium
CCGCGTCGGGCCAGATCCGCGTCACGGCAAGGCTGGTCGAGGCGGCTGGCGGAAGACAGCTTTGGAGCGGCCGGTTCGACGGCCGCGCCGACGAGATATTCGCTTTGCAGGACGAAATCACCCGCCAAGTCGCCGTGGCAATGCAAGTCAAATTGACCGCCGGGGACTACGCACGGCTGTGGGATGGCCAGACCAGAAGCCTTGCCGCGTGGGAACGCAGTGTCACAGCCAACGCGCATCACGAACGGTGGACCGAAGCCTACAACCGCCGCGCCCGAGAGCTGCTGCAAGAAGCGCTGGAGATCGATCCGGACTATTTCGCTGCCAAGGTTTTGCTGGGCAAGACCTGGTGGTATGACGCGCGCTATTATGCGCAGGGCGACGATCGTGAACACGCCCTGGCCGAGGCAGAACGCCTCTGCAACGAGGTGCTGGAGCGGCGCCCGGATATCGCAATCGCCTTGATGTTTCTGGGCGGGACGGCCTGGTTGCGCGACCGCCATGACGAGGCGATCACGCTCTGCCGTCGCGCCTCCAGCCTCAGCCCGAGCGACGCATGGGCGGTTGGCTTCTTTGGCATGATCTCGATCTTTTCCGGCGACCTGCACGAGGCCCTTGCAATCCTTGATCGAGCCGCGAGACTGTCGCCCAAGACCCTCACCTGGATCGATTTTCACATTGGTCATGCCCGAGCGTGGATCGGAGACGATGCAGGCGCGCAGGCCAGCCTGCATCGTTACATCGCCGCCAATCCGCAGGATACCTGGGGTTACCTGATGCTGGCCGTCATCCACGGGTTCGCCAGACGGACCGATGACGCGCGCCGCGCCGTTGCGGAAGCTGTGCGACAAAAGGCAGACATCGACCAGGAGCAGGTCCGGCGCTCAAACCGCTACCGCGATCTTGAACGGCTGCAAGGGGTGATCGCAGTGCTGAACGAGGCCGGACTTCCCGCCTGAGCAGGTGAGCCAGCCTCCAAATTGTTGGGGAAAGCCATCGTGCTGAGTGTCCCATTTTCGGACAAGCTCTTGCGCCAAGCGGCCAGAGATCAACCGGAGGCCCTTCCCGCCGATGCCGGCCTTCAGCGTTATGGCGTGAGACGTCAGCCGGCTGTGCGACCCCGGGATCATTCACTCCCCAAAAAGCGTTAGGCGTGCTCGGTCTCTCCGCCTAGGATCGCGCCTATTGGCTTGCGGAGCGAAATATCTTGCAAAACGCATCAGCATCGAACCCCGACGGCAGTCCGACCAAAGACCTCGAAAGGGCGCGCGAGCGCGAGGCGGCAACGCGCGAGATCCTTGACCTGATCAGTCGATCCCGCGAGGACGAAGCGCCGGTGTTCGACGCAATCCTGCGGCGGGCGGCTGTCCTCTGCGACGCCCAGGGGGCGGGCCTGTTGCTAGGGACCAAGGACGACACACATCAGCGGATGGCGGCAAGTTTTGATGTCGATCCGGCGAGCATCGCCCTTTACGACCGCGGTGAAGTGCCGATGGACCCCGAAGAGTCCATGGTCGCCCAGGCGATCATGACGGGAAAGGTCATTCACGTCACGGACATGATGGAAACCGCTCCCTATCGCGGTGGTATCGGATTTGTCGTGTCCACCGTGCGGGATTCGGGGATCCGCACCACCCTTCTTGTTCCCCTTATGACGGCTGAGGGCGCCATCGGTGCCTTCGCCATGGACCGCAAGGAGGTGCGCCCCTTCTCTGCGGACGAGATCGCCCTCGTCGAAACCTTTGCCGCCCAGGCCGTCATCGCCATCGAGAATGTGCGCCAGTTCCGCGCCGTCCAGACTGCCAACGCCGAATTGCAGACCCGGCTGGAGCGCGAGGCCGCGACGCGGGAAATCCTTGAGGTCATCAGCCAGAGCCGGGATGACGACCAGCCCGTCTTCGAGGTCGTCCTGCGCAAGTCCGCCCACCTTTGCACCGCCTCGATGGCCAGCCTCAACATCATCAGTGAAGATCGCAGCCACGCGCTCATGGTGGCGGATTGGGGCGATCATATTGCCGATCAGCTTTCGGCCGGCACAACATGCTGGCCGCTGGACGCTGACTATGCGCCCTCGACCTGCATGCGCGAGGGCCGGATTGTGCATCTGCACGACCTCGCCGACACTGACCTTTACCGATCCGGCGACGCAAAGCGCGTGGCCGCAGTCGATGCCTTGGGCATCCGGACGTTCCTGGTGGTGCCCCTGTTCAGCGGCGCCAGGACAGTCGGCTGCATTGCGGTTTATCGGCGCGAGGTCAAACCCTTCAATGCCGACCAGATCGCCCTGATCGAAACCTTCGCAGCCCAGGCCGTCATCGCCATCGAAAACGTCCGCCAGTTCCGCGAGTTGCAGACGCGGTTGGCGCGTGAGGCGGCGACGCGGGAGATCCTGGAGGTGATCAGCCAGAGCCGGGATGACGACCGCCCGGTGTTCGACGCGATCGTCAGCAGTGCCGCAAGACTGTGTAATGCGCCGATGGCGTGGTTGCTGCTGACCGACCCGGCACAGCGCGAGCTTATGCTGGCGGGCTATCACGGCCTCACCCGACGGAGGATCGAACTGGGTGATACTTGGCCCCTCAGCATGGAACCTGACACGGTCACAGGGGTTGGCGGTGCGATCCTGGGCGCGCGGACGATCCAGGAAGAGGACCTCGCCCAGACAGCGCACTACCGGAACGGCACGTCGGACATGCGCCTGCTGGTAGACGACGAGGGCATCCGCACGCGCCTGTCCGTCCCATTGGTCAGCGGCGGCAGGGGCATCGGGGCCATCCTGCTCAGCCGTCGCGACGTGGTGCCTTTCGGCGCGGATCAGATCGCCCTGATCGAAACCTTCGCCGCCCAGGCGGTCATCGCTATTGAGAACGTGCGCCAGTTCAAGGCGCTGGAGGCGCTCAACGCCGAACTGGGCGACCGGGTGCAGGCTCAGGTGGGCGAGATCGAGCGGATGGGGCGGCTCAAGCGGTTTCTGCCGCCGGCGGTGGCCGATGCGGTGGTGTCTTCTGGGTCGGAAAAGATGCTGTCGAGCCACCGCGTTCTGCTTGGAGTTCTGTTCTGCGACATCCGCGGCTTCACTGCCTTTTGCGAGACAGCGGAACCCGAGGAGACCATCGAGGTGCTGCAGACCTATCATCAGGAGATGGGCAAGCTGATCGACGCGCATGGGGCGGGGGTGGACAGACGGATGGGCGACGGCATCATGGTGTTGTTCAACGATCCTCTGCCATGCGACGATCCGGCCGGCAGTGCTGTGCAGCTGGCCATCGCCATGCGGATCCGTATGGCCGAATTGTGTCTAGGCTGGAAGCGCCTCGGTCACCGGCTTGGCTTCGGCGTCGGCGTGTCGCTCGGCTATGCGACGGTGGGCATGGTCGGCTTTGAAGGCCGGTTCGACTACACGCCCTCGGGCACCGCGATCAACCTCGCCTCGCGCCTGTGTGACGAGGCGCTGGATGGCGAGATCCTGCTCAGCCCCAGGGCCAGCATCGCCGTGGAAGGCAGCTTCGCGGTTGAAACAAGAGGTGAGCTTACTTTGAAGGGCATCCGCGAGCCGGTGGAAGTGTTCAGGCTGACGGGCGGCGCTGCGGCTTAGGCAAAGGACGCGCGGAACTCACGCCGGAC
>JANMWT010000183.1:0-5627 GCA_031394145.1 Alphaproteobacteria bacterium
AACCGCCGCACGCGATGTGACCTTGGCGCCGGGTCTGCATCGAAACGCTCTGCTCATGCTTTCCGGCTTGCGGATGCGCCAGGGTCGATACGCCGAAGCCACGACTGCACTCGATGCCGTCCTGCCGCTCCTCGGTGACGAAGACGAACGCAGAGAAACCCAGGAAGACCGCGACTTTGATGTGGCTCTCCGCGATGTGCCGCCGATGCGGGCAATCGTTTCCGGTCCGGGCTCAGTGCCGCTCACCCGGGATCTTGCCGGGCTTACGCGCGGACCGGTCACGATAAACGATGGAGCACTCGATGCGATTATCGACACCGGCTCTTCCGTCAGCACGATCTCGGAGAGCAATGCGCGGCGGCTTGGTCTCCGGATCCTGCCGGCCCATGTGTCGATGGGAACCGGTACGTCCTCGCACGCGAGCGCCGGCCTGGCGGTGGCCGATTCTGTATCCTTTGGCGGCGCCAGGTTCCACAACGTGGTCTTCCTGGTCATGCCCGATAGCGCACTCACCTTTGCCAACGGCGCTTACGTCGTTCACGGGATAATCGGGATGCCGATCCTTCTGGAACTCGGCCGCATCGAATACGCAAAGGAGGACGAGAGGGAGACTTTGAGCTATGCCCGCACCGGCGGCAGGCCCGGCGCTAATTCCAATCTGATCGTTGAAAGCGAAGAACCGTTCACCTACGTCGATGTCGATGGATCCGGACAGCCTCTTCGACTTTTGATCGACAACGGCTCCGTCTCGAGCCACCTGAACCAGCGCTTCGTTGCCGAACGCCCTGCCATCATCGCGACTGCACGTCGCCAATCGATAACCCGAACAGGAGCGGCCGGCGCCGAGACCCAGGACGCACTAAAATTGACATCCCTGGTCCTGCGGATGGGGCAAACGACCGCGTCGATAGCGGACGTTGATGTGATCGACGACCATAAAACCAACCGGCACGGCGATCTCGGCCTCGACGTGCTGCGCACGGCGCCTGGCTATGTGCTCAATTTCGAAGCCATGACCTTCGCGTTGCAATCGCGCGACCAAGCGCCAGGACGGTGAGCGCAACATTTGGGTCAGCTCACGCCCTCGTCGACCATCACGCCCAGCCGCAGCATCGATCCAGCGACGACAATCCTGTACCCCTTTGCGGCGCCTCGCCTGTTCTTGCGATTGGAAGCCGGCTGCGAGAGGTTGGCTTCTCCGATCGTTTGCCGCATGCGGCTTGCCGCCCCGGGTGCGGCTTAAGTTTGCGAACGGCCGGAAGACATAAGGTGTCGACATGAGCAGCCAAATAATTCGCGCGCCATGAGCATCGTGCTGTCGAGCGATCGGCTCATTCTGAAACCGCCCCAGCAAGCGGACATTGCCCCGTGGTCGGAGCTCTATACCGACCCAGAGCTGACGCAATTTGTCGGTGGCGCAGTCTCGGCCTCGGTCGCTCGTCAGCAGATCCTGGCCGCGGCTGGAGCATGGTCGCTTCTGGGATACGGCCCCTTCTCTGCTTTCGAGCGTCGGACGGGCAATTGGATCGGCTGTATCGGGCCGGCCTTCCTGGACGACTGGCCCGGCCATGAACTCGGCTGGCGGCTGACGCGCGGAGCGCGGGGCAATGGCTATGCAACTGAAGGGGCGTCCCTGGCCCTCGACTGGACGTTTGCCACGCTAGGCTGGAGCAGCGTGATCCACTCCATCCATCGCGACAATCTCGCGTCGATGTCTGTGGCGCGCCGATTGGGCGCGACCGACTTGGGCGCGACCGACTTGGGCGAATTGACCTATCCGCCAGGTCACGCCGCCAGGTCACGGCGCTTCTCATCTTGTCGCCTGGGGTCAGACCGCTTCGGAATGGCAGGCAAGACAGAGCGCCGGGCGCTCGCGACTCGCAGAATAGAAAGCCGCAACTTGGAGCGACGGCGCCCGCCACTTCAATGTCACACGTCAAGCCTTGCGCGTATTGGACCAGACGATCTGGCAAAGTCCGATCACGACAGCGAGCGCTCCGTAGAGCGCCCAGCTATGGTCATTGACCATGAAGCTGGAGCGACCGCCCGGTCCCATTGGGCCATTAAAGGCGATATTGAAGGACTGCAAAATCCATATGCCGCCGCCCAGAACCAGAAGCACGCCCAGAAGCGTGCTGATGATGCGTCCGAAAATGTTGAATGCGCCGGCCATTGCCAGGTCTCCCGCTGTTGTCCGGGCATGTGAAATGCCACGGCGGCTGCCGGTGCTGACAAGCTAGCACCTTCGCAGGTAGCCTGACAGCTCCCCCTAACGGCCTGCCCTATCGACGTGTTCAAGACGCCATCGAAAGCGGTCATCCGGTTGGAAGATGGCGCTCGCGCCAAACTCCCAAAACCGGCGTGTCCCGCTCGGCAGTCCTTGCACAAGCGGGATCACCGGGAGCAGGAGGCATGACACGGCCGATCGATCGGCTGTGACGCAGCGGTTCACTGCCTTGAGCGCGAATTCCTCAGCTTGAAAATAATCGTCTGCTTGAGCGGAACCGTCGCTCCACCGGGGAGTTGTAGGTTGGCTCTTACTGAAAATGACAGCGGCTGCGCGAGCCGTGGGGGACGCCGAGGTTCCTAAGGAGACGCGCGTCCTTTGCTCGGGGATCCTTAGAAAAGTGGCTGTTATCTTGATTGTGGAGGATGAAGCATTCATCCGCGACCTGGCCGTGATGCTGATTGAGGACTGGGGTCACAGCGTGCTGACCTCGGGGAGCGTTGAAGGCGCGCTCGGCATTCTAAGGTCGGCCCAGCCAATCGACGCCCTTTTCACCGATATTCGGCTCAGCAATGACCTTTTCGGCGGATGCGATCTTGCGGATCAGGCCCTTGCACTGAGGCCTGGATTGCGCGTCCTCTACACCACCGGCGCTTCCGCCACCGACGCGCTCAAAGCTCTCTTTGTCGTTGGCGGGCATTTTCTCGGCAAACCCTACTCACCCCACCAGCTCCGTAACTCGGTCGACGGGTTGCTTGCAGCCCAGGTCTTTCAGTGTCGATGACGGCTAGACGGAACGTCCTCCAGTTCCGCGGGATACCTCCATGACCGATCGCAACGATGCGACGACGGCTCGCGGCGCGATTGCCGGTGAGCGCAAGGCTGCATCCGGCAATCTTGAGGGCGTCGTTGCTTCAGCTCTGTATGCGGTCATCGCAATCGACGCCGGTCATCGGATAACCGTGTTCAATCGGGCAGCTGAGCACATGTTCGGTATGACGGCTGGCGACATACTGGGTTCCAGCCTGGATCGGCTGATCCCCACCCGGTTTCATTCCACGCACAATGACCTGATCCGCAGGTTTGGAGCGACCGGCGCCAGCGGTCGCGTCATCGGCAAGATGAGCGCCATTTTTGGGCGTCACGCGGATGGCAGTGAATTCCCGATCGACGCCACCATCTCGCAATTCGAGCAGGATGGCGAAAAACATTTTACGGTGTTCTTGCGCGACCTCACGAGCCGGAAAAAGGCGGACGAAGCCCTCCTCAAGGCCGGGGCGCTGCAGAGCGCGATCTTCAACAGCGCCAACTTCTCGAGTATCGCCACCGACGCCAAAGGCGTCATCCAGATCTTCAACGTCGGGGCCGAGCGCATGCTCGGTTACACGGCCGCCGAAGTGATGAACAAGATCACGCCAGCCGACATCTCGGACCCACAGGAGCTGATCGCCCGCGCCAAGGCGTTAAGCGTCGAGCTGGCGACCCCGATCACGCCGGGCTTCGAAGCGCTTGTATTCAAAGCGTCCCGCGGCATCGAAGACATCTATGAACTGACCTACATCCGTAAGGATGGCAGCCGGTTTCCTGCTGTGGTGTCGGTGACTGCGCTCCGGGATGCGCAGGAACTGATCATCGGCTACCTGCTCATCGGCACCGACAACACCGCGCGCAAGCAGGTCGAAGCCGAACAGAAAAAGCTAGATCAACGCTTGCGTGACCAGCAATTCTACACGCGCTCACTCATCGAATCCAACAACGATGCGATCATGACCACCGAACCGTCCGGCATCATCACCGATGTCAATAAACAGATGGAGGCGCTCACTGACTGCACCCGCGACGAACTTATCGGGGCGCCGTTCAAGAAATTCTTCACCGATCCCGAGCGCGCCGAGGCTGCGATCAAACTCGTGCTGAGCGAAAAGAAGGTGTCGGATTTTGAGCTCACGGCCCGCGCTCGCGATGGAACCCAAACGGTGGTGTCCTACAACGCGACCACCTTCTACGATCGCGACCGCACGCTGCAGGGCGTCTTTGCGGCGGCTCGCGATGTCACCGAGCGCAAACGGGTTGAGATCGAACTGAAGCAGACCAAGGCCGTAGCGGAGAGCGCGAGCCGGACCAAATCGGATTTTCTGGCCAGCATGAGCCATGAAATTCGGACACCGATGAATGCCATCATGGGCATTGCAGACCTCCTGGCCAAGACCGATCTCACCGGGGAACAGGAAAAGTATGTTCAGATCTTCCGTCGCGCCGGCGACAACCTGCTCAACCTCATCAACGACATCCTCGACCTTTCGAAAGTCGAGGCCTCGCAGCTGGAACTCGAAAGGACTGGCTTTTCCCTCACCGAGCACCTCGAGATCGTGATTGAAATGGTGTCCGCGCGGGCGCGAGAGAAGAAGCTGACGCTGGTTTGCGATATTGCATCGAGTGTCCCGACCGACCTGGTCGGCGACCCGACCCGGTTGCGGCAAGTCCTGATCAATCTCCTGGGTAACGCGATCAAATTCACGCAGTCCGGTGAAGTCAGGCTATATGTGGCGAAGGATGCCGATTCATCTGTGCCAACGGCGCTGCGTTTTACCGTTTCAGATACCGGCATCGGGATCGCGAGCGAAAAACTTGGCCGCGTATTCGAGCGGTTCACCCAGGCTGATTCATCCACCACGCGTCGATTTGGCGGTTCAGGCCTGGGGCTCACCATCTCGAAGCGCCTGGTCGAACTCATGGGCGGGCGCATCTGGGTTGAGAGCCAGGTTGACAAGGGCAGCGTGTTTGCATTCACCGTCCCCTTCGAAATCTGGACCGGCGCCGATCGACGCGCTGCCGTCCACGTCGGCGCTGATCCCCAATCGCCGCTCCAACCCTTGCGAATTCTTCTGGTTGAGGATTCAGCGGACAACTGCATCATCGCGACCGCCTATCTGGAAGACACCCCTTATGTGGTCGAAATCGCAACCAATGGCGCCTTTGCCTGCGAAGCGTTCAAGACCGGCCGATATGACCTGGTTCTGATGGACCGACAGATGCCGGTCATGGACGGATTGGCCGCAACCCGGGCGATAAGGACCTGGGAGCGAGAGAACGACCGGACGCCCACGCCGATTATCGCATTGACCGCCTCGGCTCTGAAGGGCGACCGAGAGACGTGCCTGGCGGCAGGGTGCACGGCTTTCTTGACCAAGCCGATCAAGCAATCGGTGTTGCTGAGCGCCATCAAGGAACACGCCATCGCCCCGCCCCAGCCGATTGACGTCGCCAGCAACCGCGAGGACGCAATCAGTTCGAGAGTGAGGCAGAGAATTGCTGAACTCACACCCGCCTACCTGGAAAGCTGTCGGATGAACGTCGTGGCGATTCTAGACGCACTGGACCGCGTCGACTTCGAGACGGT
>JANMWT010000305.1:0-7871 GCA_031394145.1 Alphaproteobacteria bacterium
CGCGGTTGAGGCCGCCCGAATAAGAGTAGCTGTCGGGATCATCCTGGCTGTGCATTTCCAGCTTGCGGATATCGACCTTGCCAACGAGGGACGAGACGTCCTGGTTGTTCTCGTCCCCCGGCTCGGTCTTGGCGATGCCGATCTGGCGCAGGCGCGAGGGCTTCACCTTCGCCACCTTGAACTTGGTGATGTCGCCGCCGAATTCGTCCAGCCGCTTCAGCGCCCACGGGCTCATCAGACCCGACAGGCGACGACGCGGGATATTGTAATCCTTCAGGAGCTGCGGGCCCTGGGTGTCGGGATCAAACAGCGCAAGCGGGCTTTCGAAAACCGGCGAGAGATCATTGCCGGCCTTCAGCACATAGATCGCCTGATCCTCCATCAACGCCTTGATGCGCTCGGCCAGTGACGACTTGCCGCCGCCGACGGGACCCAGCAGATAAAGGATCTGCTTTCTTTCCTCGAGCCCCTGCGCGCCCTGGCGGAAGAAGGCGACGATCCGCTCGATCGTTTCTTCCATGCCGTAGAACTCGGCGAAAGCAGGATAGACGCGCATGGTGCGGTTCGAGAAGATCCGCCCGAGGCGGGCATCCTTTGCCGTGTCCACCATTTCCGGTTCGCCGATGGCGGCCAGCAGCCGTTCATGCGGGCTGGCGTACATCAGTGGATCGGTACGGCAGCCTTCAAGGTATTCCGCCACCGACATCAACGTCTCGCGGCGGGACTCGAAGGCCTTCGTGTAGCTGTCGAAGAGATCGCGCGACATCATGGCTCCCTGGTCAAGAGGCTCGTCAGGCTCGTCACGTCGGCATCGGGGTTCAAGCGCCCCGCATCATCTTCGCCTGCGCACCTTCCCTCTGCGGGAGGAGCGACGGGCCACGGTAGAAGCGCGGCGCTCAACCCAGGTAGTGCGACGAAGAACTCTCTTACAAATGTCGGCATAGGCGCGACAAATGGAAGAGGGCGACTGCTCTCAAACTTCCCCGACGCATGAATCGAACACTATAAGAATCGCCGGCTTTTCTCCACCCGTCATCGCTATTTGGGCAAACCCTGGACGTTCGGTCGCGTCGCGTGACGCTTCCGCAACACACAATGCACACACCTTGCGACGTCTACAGGCAGTTGCAACACCCTTAAGCCTCCCGGCTGAGCAGACGCAGCAGCGCGGTTTCGTCGCGGGCAAGCTCGGCCCTCACGGACCCCGTGAACAAAGGCGTGGCGTCGAAGCCAATGTCCGCAAACCCACCCTGGACCAGCGGATGCACATAACTCGCCTGCGCCACGGTGGGCGTATTGGCCAGAAACTGCGCGCTGTCACGGATCGACTGCCGCAGTGCGGCGTCGCGCTCGCGGGCGCACGGCCCCAGCCTCTGGAGGGCGTCCGCCACAACTGCACTGGCCCGAAATGTCCGAAAATCACGCGCGCTGGCGGCCGCTCCGAACCGCTCGCGCAGCATTACAATTACCTCTTGGGCGGTGAGGCTATGATCCTCCCCTGCCCGGTCGCGCCCGGTCGCGCCCGGTCGCGCCGGCGAAATAGGCTTTCGCCGGGTTGATATTTCGGGGCCGCCAGCCCCCCGCGCCAGCGGCGGATCGGTCAGAATGCGCTGGATCCGCTTAACCCCCTTGCCAAAAACCTCAGCCGGACAACGCATCCTTCAACGCAACATTCTTGCGCGTCAGCGTGGTCGCCCTGCGCCCGCCATCCTCGTGCGAATATTCAGGATCGCCGACCCGCGGCGCCCCGCCCGACAGTCCGACACCGTTCGGGAGCGCTCAGCATGGTCCGACCTCGCCTCTGCTCAAGCCTTCACCTCTGCAAGCAGCGCTTCCTTGCGCGCCGACATCGTCTCGCCGAGCAGGCGCATGGCGCGCCGGTCGATCAGCGCGCGAACCTTCGGAAACATCTCCTCTTCCTCCTCCTTGAGATGGTGAAAGATGTAATCCTTCAGCACCTTTGCATCGCCTGACCACTGGATGCTGGTCGGATCGAGCTTGTGAAGGTCAGGGATCACCTTACGATCGGCGGCGCGGTGCTCCTCGATGCCTTCGGCCACCATTCGCTTCGATTCGATATCGTCGGCAGCTGCAATGAAGGCAGGATAGAACAGCTCTTCTTCGATCGTGGTGTGGGCGGCCAGGATCGTTTCAATCCGCGTAAGCAACGTCTTGCGCGTTTCCACGGCCCGCTCGGTCGTGTCGGCAAGCTTCGAGGTCAGGTCTCGAAGCATCTTGTGATCTTCTTTCAGCAGCGTGATCGCATCCATCGGCCCACGTCCTCTTCGTTCAAGTGAAATGCCCAAGCTAGACAACACGGCGCGTCGCATCCGGTTCCCCGTCCGACCGGGGCAAAAAAGCCGGCGACGCATGGAGCGCCGCCGGTCCCTCAAGTTTCGGCGGCGGACGATCAGTCCGTCTCCATCTCCCTCAACGCCCAGCGTGAAAATCGGTTGCTAGCAACGAAAGCGCTGAAACCAGCGCCGTCGCACTGGCGATCCCGGCAGGACTTGAACCTGCAACCGTCCGCTTAGAAGGCGGATGCTCTATCCGGTTGAGCTACGGGATCCGCTGGCGTCCGGATCGACGCCTGCCGGAAACTCGTCGGGCGCCACCGGCGTCTTATGCGTCTTCGCTGGGCAACGCCAGATCACCCGCCCGTTTGCCGGCGCAGAGCGCCGTTTTTGGGCCTTGCACTTGCCCGGCGGCAATGCTGTCTACCGCACCGGAGAAGGCAGGGACTTGGCGTCAGTTTCTCGCGGGCGGGTTTTCCGAAACATGATCGAAGTCAGGTCGTCTCCGATCCACGGGCGCGGCGCGTTCGCCACTGACACGATCCGTCGCGGAGGCATGTTCCATACCGCCCACTTGCTGGTGTTCGACTGTGAACAATCGGCGGCGCTGACAAGGACGGCGGCGGCGAACTACGTCTTCCACGGCGAAGATTGCCAGGGCGATCCCGACCGCGACACAACTGGCATCGCGCTCAGTCCTATCTCGTTCGTCAACCATGAACGGACGTGCAATGCCAGCTGCGAGGTCAACAGCCGCGCCCTGAAGGTGACCTTCACCGCATTGCGCGATATTGAGGCGGGCGAGGAGATCACCATCGATTATGGTGACTTCGCAGGGAAACTCGGGATCGACTAGACGCTCAGTGCGTCCACGGCTTCTTCCGGCCATAGGCAAAATTGTCGGCGTAGACCTTGGTGATCCGCTTGGCCTCGCGCGGTTCGACAACCTGGAACTCTAGTCCCTGGCGTTGGGCGAACTCGATCGCTTCCTCGCGGGTCTCGAAGGGCATCCGCACCTGCGAAGATGTGTCCGTCGAGCTGATCCAGCCCATCAGCGGATCAACGCTGCACGCCGCCGAGCCGTCAAACTCCAGCATCCATTCGTGCGACTTGGCCTTGCCCGACTGCATAGCGTTGGGTGCGGGGCGGTAGATTTTCGCGAGCATCGAGGAGGTCCTGACCCGATTCGGCTGGGCCGGCGAGTGATGCCCGCAAAAGCCTAAAAACTCAACTCCGCCCGGCCTCCGCCAGCATCGACAGGGCCTGATCGGCGGCCAGCCCGGCGAGGCCAGGCAGATCGCCCACCGTGAAAGCGGCGGCCGGCGTGGCCGGGGCGGTTGCAATCAGGACGTCAAAATCCTCGGCGCCGTGCAGCCCGGCCCCGAAAAACAGGCCAACCGTTGCATACGGGGGGTCGATGCCGGCGACCACGTCCCGCGCAAAGGGCGGCTCCTCGAGAAAAGCCGCCTCGACCCGGCCATAGCGCGCCTGAAGCTGTGCTGCGACACGCTGGGCCGCCTCGGCCGACTTGCCGGGCGTCCTCGACCCATGGGCCACCAGCACCACGCGTGGGTCGGCGCTGTGGGCAATCAAGCGCAGAGCGAGGTTATCGGCCAGGAAGGGGGCGAAGCCCGGCCAGAACGCCACGGGCTGCGCCAGCCGCTGCACCTTGCCGTCGAAATGCGGCTTCAAGCGCTGCTGATAGAAATAGCCGTCGGAGAACAAGAGCGGCAGGCAGACGACCGGCCTTGTCCCGCAGGCCGCAAGCGTCCGGGCGACCACGCCTTCGACCGAAACCAGGACCGAGCCCACATCCGCCCCAGGGATCAGCGCCCCGACCTCGCCGACCAAGGCCGCAAGCCGCGCGTTGTTGGCGGCGCCGCCGCGCTCCCCGTGGGCGGCCAGCAGGACCACGGGACGCTCACCGGACATCGCACCCACTCGACACCCCGTTTGGCCCGAGATTGTCACCCATGTCTTAGGAACAATCCGATAGCCATGCCTCACGGCCGGACAGAAAACCCATGGTCGGAGTGGCAGGATTCGAACCTACGACCCTCTGCTCCCAAAGCAGATGCGCTACCAGACTGCGCCACACTCCGTCATGGATGGCGTGGGTCATAGCCCGGAGGAACGGGAAACGGAAGCCGGCGGGCGCCGTTACTTCTTCCGCAAGAGCCGGAACAGGCCGGTCCCCTTGGCCCGGATGCTGTCGCCGACCTGGAGCACAGCTTCGGTTTGAGCAACCTGCTCGTCCCAGGACACCAGCCGGCCACAGACCTCGACGAACTCGCCTAGCTTTACGGCGCCGAGATATTCGAGGCCCATTTTCAAGGTCAGCGTGCGCCGCTGCAGCACCGAGTGCAGCGCCCGAGCCATGCAGCTGTCGACCAGCGTCGCGATCATGCCGCCATGCATATAGCCCATGGTGTTGGCGTGGATGTCGTCGACGCGGAGGGCGAGGCGCATCGTCCCCGGCGCGTTCTCGACCGATTGCAAGATCGGGCCGACATGATTCACGAACGGGGCGCGCGGAACGTACGCGTAGCCTGGCGGAGGATCGAGCGCCATCGACCTAATTGGCGGGCGCGGGCGCCGCCTTGGGCTTGGCGGGCGCTTTCGCTGGCGGCGCGATCCTTGCCAGTTCAGCCTTCGGCGGCGGCTTCGAGAAGATCGCGTGCTGCACCCGGTCACCCGGTTTGATTCCCAGTTCCTTGACCAAGCCGGCGTCGAGTTCGATCACGCCGCGCACCGGCATGCCAGGATCGATCAGACGCAAGCTGCCCGGCCGCGCATTCTCAACGACCGTCAGGACGTTTCCGTCGGTGTCGAAGAACACCATGTCGAGCGCGAGCAGCGTGTTCTTCATCCACATCGTCGTCTCCCTCGGCGCGCCGAAGTCGAAGATCATGCCGTGATCCTTGGCCATCTCCTTGCGGTACATGAGGCCGAGCTCGGACTTCTCCGGCGTGTCGGCGACCTCGACCTGGAATGCATGGGACTTGTCGCCGCTGACAATCGTGAGCGGCGAGGTCGGCCCCGGCGGCATCGGCGCCGGGTTCTGAGCGGTCGCCATCGGGGCAAGACCGCAGACGACGCCTAGGGCCGAGGAAGCCAGCGCGACGGCGAGAAGGACGGATTTCATCGAATGTTTCATGGCGGTCGGAATACGACGGCCCGAGACGCCAGCCAAGGGGTTGCAAGCTTTGGTCAGCCAGCTGACCCATCAGCCGGTCCGTCAGGCCCCCTCTGGAATCCGGATCGCGACGATGTGTCGGCCCTTGGAGCCCTTGCCGACCGAGGCGAGGAGCGTCTGCCCCGGGGTCAAATCCTCGATCCCCGCCTTCCGGATCACCACCATGTGGATGAAGATGTCCTCAGGATCGGTGGCGCGCTGGACGAAGCCGTAGCCCTTGGTGCGGTTGAACCATTTCACCAGCACGGTTTCCATCGGTCCGCCATCGGGCGGGGCGTCGTCATGTTCATTGGCCGATAGCTCCAGGACTTCGTTGACCTGGTAGCCCCGGTCGCGCAACGCCACTAGGCAGACGATCCGAGCGCCTTCCGGCGCTGTATCGCGCCCAAATTTTCGCATCACCGAGATATGGAGCAGAACGTCCCGCTTCACTTCGCCGCCGTCGGGATGCACGAGCAGCGCCTCAGCTTCGGCGTCAGGCACGACGAACCCATATCCCTTTGCGGGATCAAACCACTTGACCTGCCCTTCCATGCGGACGAGCGTTTCCTCGTCAGTGGCAGGCGATGTGATCGGTCGAGACTGCATTCACGCTTAGGCTCCCCAAGCCTGTAACTGTAGCATGACAGCCCCCGCAGCGAACATAGCACGCCGGCGCATTATTCACTTTTCATTAACCGAGGCTCGGGGAGTATAACAACGCCGAAGCGGCGCTCGGCGCCCGATCCGCAGGCGCCTGCGTCGCACAGACTGTCAGCGAAGGGCCCGGGTGATCCTCCTTCAGCCCATGGCATGCATATTGCTGTATTTTTCGCAGGGCATCGCCCGACACATGCAAACGGCCGCTGGAACCCCGGCCCGAACAAGAGGGCCCTTGACCCAATGACTGTCCAAACCGCCCAGACTCGCCCAGCCATATCCGTCGTGGTGCCCTGCTTCAACGAAGAAGGTTCGCTGCCCGAACTGCATCGCCGCGTCAGTGCGGTCTGCACCGGCATGGGTCAGAGCTACGAGATCGTTCTGGTCAACGACGGATCGCGCGACGCGACCTGGGGCGTGATGCAAGGCTTGTCGGCTGCCGATCCGCACATCGTCGCGATTAACCTATCGCGCAATCACGGCCATGAGCTCGCCCTCACCGCCGGGCTCAACCTGTGCAAGGGTGAACGCGTTCTGATCATCGACGCCGACCTGCAGGATCCGCCCGAGCTGCTTCCCGACATGATGAGGGCGATCGATGGCGGCGCCGACGTCGTCTATGGCCAGCGCCGCTCGCGCGATGGCGAGACGGCTTTCAAGAAAGTCACCTCGGCGTTGTTCTACCGCCTGCTCAATCAGATGGTGGAAGTCGAGATTCCTAGGGACACCGGCGATTTCCGCCTGATGACCCGCCAAGTCGTCGACGAATTCAACAAGCTGACCGAAAACCTCCGTTTCGTACGCGGCATGATCAGCTGGGTCGGGTTCAAGCAGGTCCCGATACTCTACGATCGTGACAAGCGGTTCGCCGGCGAGACCAAATACCGCATCGGCAAGTTGCTGCTACTGGCCATTGATGCGGCCACAAGTTTCTCGACGGTGCCGCTGCGCCTCGCCACTTGGCTTGGCGGCATCTTCGCTGTTCTGTCGGTAGTCGGCCTCGTCTATGCGTTTGTTTCTTATTTTATCGGCTTGGCGATTGCTGGATGGACATCGGTCATCATCATCCTGCTGCTGTTGAGCGGCGTCCAGCTCGTGGTGATGGGGATCATCGGAGAATATCTCGGTCGACTCTACATGGAGAGCAAGGGACGCACACTGTTCGTGATCCGCGACGTGGTGACCTCCGCCTCCAGCTCAATCACGGCCAAGCATGACCCTGTCCTTAGCTAGCCAGACAGCCGGCCGGATGAAGACAATCCTGCAGGCTGCCCGCTATGGCGTCGTCGGCGTTCTCAACACCGGCATCGATGTCGCTCTGTTCTTCGTGCTGATCCACTACGCCCATCTCGACCCGGTGGTCGCGACCGTGATCTCCTACAGCGTGGCGGCGGCCAACAGCTTTACCGTCAATCGGCTGTGGACATTCTCTGGCCGTTCGGCCTCCGGCTCGACCTTGCGCGAAGCGGCAGTCTTCGCGGGCGTGACCCTGCTGGGCGTCATCGTACAGGCCGCCACGCTGGCGGTCGTCCAGCCTGTCGCCGGTGTGATTGCAGCCAAGGTCTGCGCCACCCTGACGGCGTTCGCGGCGACCTTCTGGCTCAACAAGCGGGTGACGTTCAAATCCTAGGATCGGGCCGGAAACGGCCCGCAGATCCGACCAGGATCGCCCGGCAGGACCGGGGTTCACTGATCCCTTGCGAGCCCCGCCGCCTACCGTTATACCGCGCGCTCCGCCGGAT
>JANMWT010000335.1:0-12153 GCA_031394145.1 Alphaproteobacteria bacterium
GATGGCTCAGGCGGCGATGGCTCAGGCGGCGATGGCTCAGGCGGCGATGGCTCAGGCGGCGATGGCTCAGGCGGCGGGCGGGTCGGCCAGTTTCGCCACCGCCTCTATCCGCAGCACCGTCTCCGGATCACCCTGCCCGGTGACCGATGCCGCACGCCAGCGACGCTGGAAGGCGCGAACCACAGCCTCGGTTGCATCATCGAACCGACCCGAAAGAGCGAGGTGATAGCCGATCGTCATAAGTTTTCGCTGGAGGCTGATCACCTGCTCGCCGCGATCGCCGGGGCGCAAACCAACCGCAGCTTCCTGCTCGTTTCTATCGATGGCAGGCCAGAGCCCGACACCGGCTTCGGCGAGACGCCGCCACGGAAAGCGCTCGCCGGGATCTTCCTTACGCTCAGGGGCGATATCCGAGTGCGCGACAATTCGATTTTGCGGAATCGGCCAGCGCGAAAGAATGCCCCTGCACAAATCGATCACCGCATCGATCTGCACGTCCGGATAGGGCGGCAGGCCAAACTCATGGCCGCCATTGACGATCTCGATCCCGATCGAGCGCGAGTTGAGATCGTCCTCACCCCGCCACCAGCTTCGGCCTGCCTGCCAGGCCCGCTTGTCCTCAGCGACCAGCGCAAGCACCGTTCCGTCTTCCTCGACCATGTAGTGGGCCGAGACCTGGGATGCAGGATCGCGCATGCGGGCCAGAGCCGATGGTCCGTCCTTCATGCCGGTATAATGAAGCACCAGCATATCGAGCGGATGGAGGCGCTCATTGAAATTGGGGCTCGGAGCCTCGACCATGCGCAGCGTCATGGCGCCAGCATGTCGCGATCCGCCAGCGCGGGGAAGCTCATCAACTTGCCGTGAACCCTAGCGCCAGGTTGCGCCGTTGGGCTCAATCACCCAGCCGTCGGGCGTCGGACGCGCTTCGAGCGTGTTGGGATCGCCCTGCGGTTTGGCCGGGCGCGATCCGCGACCAAGTTGGTAGGCAAAGGTGAGAAAAGTCGCGGCCAGCGCCAGCATCAGGCCGATAAAGGTGGTTGCAACCAGGGCAATTCCCACCGCCGCCACGACGAAAAGGCCAAATCCCGCCTTGCCCATGAAAGCGGCGAAGCGCTTCAGGAAAACGCCGAGGCTGTCGTGATGCTCGAGGGTCTCAGTCATGGCTGGTCCTCCTCCTGCCTCAAAAGTGCGCTGGCTTCGGCTGAAGTCAATCGGCGCGCGTGAGAAATCCCCGCTCTGCGCGGATTCGCGCATAGGCCGTGGTGATTGCTGCGGCCTTTTCGTGCGCGACGGGTTCAAACTCGCGTGGGGCGGATTTGGCCCCGGTCATCGTGTCGGGGTGATTCTCGCGCATCAACTGGCGATAGGCGGCGCGAATGTCCTCGAACTCGGCATCGTGGGAGATCCCCAGCACCGCGTAGGGATCATCCGCGTCAGGACCGACATGGCTCGCCCGGATGCGGCGAAAATCCGCCTCGCTGAAGCCGAAGGCGTCGGAGACGCTCTTCAGATAGTCCATTTCCTCGCCGGTGATGACGCCGTCGGCGATCGCGATCTGAAACAGGCCGTCGAGCACGCCCTCCAGCAGACAGGGTCGGTCTCGGTACTTCCGGGCGATGCGGTTGGCGTAGCTTTCATAGCCGAGCACGGTCTGGCGGGCGATGTCGAAAACGCGGCGCATGGCCGGCTCGTCGCGCGGCGCCGTGCGGAAAACCCGCGCGAAGACATTGACCTCATCATCGGTCACCAGCCCGTCAGCCTTGGCGAGTTTGGCCCCAAGTCCGATGATTGCGGCGGTAAAATCGACGTCGCCAGGATCCGGAGCGCAGGCGACACTGCTCCCGGTTGCAAGCGCAAGCCCAGGTTCGCCCGGGTCAGCAAAGGCCCGCTGCGCAAGCTGAGCCAATTGCGACCAGATGCTCATGATCGCGTGTCTACTCCGCCATCGCGGCAATGATAAGGCGCCTCACGGAGGCCTGATCTCAGCCGCAGCCCGCCAACTGTCTCAGGACGATTAACTATGCGTCAGACCGGGAACCCCCATTGCCGCGGCCCGTATTTCCCCCGATGCGCACGCAGCGCCGCGGGGACCATCCTGATTCGGTTCGCCGCCATCTGTGCTGCCAAGGAGATTCGCATTTGACCCGATTCCCCAAAGCCCTCCCGGGATCCGTGCGGTTCACAGCCCTGCCATTCGCAGCCCTGCCATTCACCGCCCTGCCATTCACCGCCCTGCCATTCACCGCCCTGGCGTTCACCGCCCTGGCGTTTGGCGCGTGCTCAAAGCAGACCGAACTGGCGCAGGACACCGGCCAGCCGGTCGGCGAGCACGCGCCGAATCAGGTCGCCGCCAATCCGCCTTCAGCCGTCCCGGCCGCACCGGCAAACGAGACACTCGCGTCTGCCGACACGACGACCAAGACGATTGCCGATGTCGCGGCCGCCAACGGCCAGTTCTCAACCCTTTTGACCGCCGCGAAGGCTGCTGGGCTGGACGACGATCTTGCCTCGCCCGGACCGATCACCCTCTTCGCGCCGACCGACGCTGCCTTCGCCGCCCTGCCACCCGGCAAGCTGGACGAACTGATGAAGCCAGAGAACAAGAGCCAGCTTGAAGCGCTGCTGAAGCACCACATCGTCTCTGGCAAAGTGACGTCCACTGACCTGCGGGGCGCATCGACCGAAACCGCGATGAACGGCACGCTGGCGATCGATGCCTCCAACCCCGATGCGATCAGGATCGCCGATGCGCGTGTCGTCGGTCCGGACATCACAACGTCGAACGGTGTGATCCACACCCTCGACAAGGTTCTCCTCCCGGCGACCTAGTCCCCCCACGTCCCCCCGCTTGGAGAGAAACGTCGCCGCTCATCGCAAGATGGGTGGCGATTGTTTGAAGCGGCGCCAGCGTTCGGAAGCCGCCAGCGACATGCCTGCTGAGGTCACGAGATGCCGTTCGGAAAGTAGACGTTGATCGCGGCGGATGGCGCCCTCACCGGCTGGGGCGCGCACCGGTCGCACTCAAATCCTGAAGCCATCGCAAAGGAAAAATTCTCGCGCAAGGCCGCAGCGTGCTGGCGCCCGGGACCGCGCTGGTCATCGGCGCGGAATCGGCGATCTACGCCTCGAAGCCGATCGCGCCGGTCCCGCCCCAACCTCAGACATAGGCCGCGATGCTGCAAACCACCTTGTCGTCGGCGCCGAAGATGAAGGTTTCGCCGACCGTCTGCGAGCGCTCGTTGGTATAAAGGATTGTCAGTGCATCCGAGCCGACAAGAACCTGGTCTACTTCGAAGAACAGATCGCGCAGCATGGAGAGCGCAGTGCCCCAGTAGGCGCGCAGCTCGGCCTTGCCCGACACACTGTCGACGTCCCGGCCGATGACCATGCGGATGCGCGGGCTGTGGAAGACCACGTCTTCGGCATAATGCGACAGGATCGCCTCGAGGTCGTGGTCGTTCCACGCCTGCACCCATGCGCGCGTGAAGCTCTGCGCCTTGTCCGCATCCATTCTGGGATCACTCCGTCTGGCGGCTGAGTTACTGTGAGGGCGTTTCAAGCGTGAACGGATCGTCGCGGCAACCGCCATAGAGCACAAGGTTTGCGCTGCGAGCGCGGGCGGCGGCGCTGATCTCGGCGACCGACAAGGCGTGCGTCGAAAGCCATCTGGCGTTCCGGTCAGGATAATCGCGCATCATCCAGTAGACGACGCGACGATGCTGGACGCCATGGCCGCCGAGAAAGATCAGTGACACATCCGCTGAAGCGGAGCTGGCGGCGAAATCCTTCAGCGCCTGACGCACGGCGTCGTCGCTGGCGTCCAGGAGAAGCGTGGTGCGGAAACCCGCAGACCCGAGCGCCGCTGGAAGGCGCTTCGCATCGAACCGGGCGCCAGGCAGAGACTCGACGCCAGGCGAGGTATAGTCGGAATTTATCAGCACCAGCGCTACGCGCGTCTGCGCGATGTCGTCGGAAAGCTTCCATTTCGGGTCGGGCAGCTTCTTCGGCGCCTCTACCATCTGCCAACCGCCGGCATGGCGCGAAGTCGCCGCCGCCAGCTCCGGCCCGAATTCGGCAAGCGTCAGCGGTCGCTTGGCCAACACGTCGATCAGCGCGCTGGCCAGCGGATTGCCGCCCTTGTCATCACGATCCATGGTCAGCCGCGCCGGCGCGCCGCCATAATAGATCAGAGGCGCGGCCGGCAGCGGGGTGGACTGGGCGACCGACGCACCCGCGATCGCGGCTAGTCCCGCAACCGCAAGACCGCGTCGGGTCAACCTCAGCCGCATGGCGTTCCTCAGAACTTCAACATCTTCACATAGCGCACGGCCGGCAGGGCCTGAATAGCCGCAAGCGATTTTGGCGGCACATCCTGATCGACGCCAACAATCGCGATGGCGTCGCCGCCGGCAGCTTCGCGGCCGAGGTTGAATGTCGCGATGTTGACCTTCGCCTCGCCCAGCAAGCCGGCCATGGCCCCGATGAAACCGGGCTTGTCCGAGTTGTTGACGAACAGCATGAAGGGCTGGAAATCGGCCTCGAGCTGCATGCCCTTCACCTCGACGATGCGCGGGCGACCGCCGACGATGGCGCCGGCGACCGAGCGCCATTTGCCCTCGACCTTGACCTTGATGCGCATCAGGCTGTCATAGACCGGACTCTCATCTCGCTTGGACTCTTTCAGCTGGCCGCCGCGCTCCTGCAGGATGGCGGGGGCGGAGACCATGTTCACTTCGGCGAGGAAGGGTCGCAGCAGGCCGGCAAGCGCCGCCGAGGTCAGCGGCTTGAGGTTGAGCTTCGCAACCTGGCCTTCGTATTCGATCTCGACTTCCGACAGGCCGCCATCAGCCACCTGCCCGGCGAATTGACCGAGCTTTTCAGCCAGCGCGAGGAAGGGTTTCAGCCTCGGCGCCTCTTCTGCCGTCACGCTCGGCATGTTGAGGCCGTTGCTGACAGCGCCAGTCAACAGGTAATCGGCCATCTGCTCGGCCACCTGGAAGGCGACATTGTCCTGCGCCTCGACGGTCGACGCGCCGAGGTGCGGGGTGGCGATGAAATTGGGGGCGCCGAACAGCACGTTGGTCTTCGCCGGCTCCTCAACGAAGACGTCGAACGCGGCTGCCCCGATATGACCGCTGTCGAGCCCGGCGCGCACCGCCGCCTCGTCGGCGAGGCCGCCCCGCGCGCAATTGATCAGGATCACCCCTTTCTTTGTCTTGGCGAGGTTCTCCTTCGACAGGATGTTGCGCGTCTGATCAGTCATCGGCGTGTGCAGCGTGATGATGTCAGCGCGGGCAAGCAGGTCTTCGAGCTCGACTTTCTCGACGCCGATCTGGGTTGCGCGTTCGGCCGAGAGGAAGGGGTCATACGCCACGACCTTCATCTTCAGGCCAAGCGCCCGGTCGGCGACGATCGAACCGATATTGCCGGCCCCGATCAGGCCCAGCGTCTTCGCGAACAGCTCGACGCCGATATAATCCTTCTTCGGCCATTCGCCAGCCTGGGTGCGCTGGCTGGCCGACGGGATCTGGCGCGCGGCAGCGAACATCAGTGCAATGGCGTGTTCGGCGGTCGTGATGGCGTTGCCAAAGGGCGTGTTCATCACCACGACGCCTTTCGCCGTCGCCGCCTTGATGTCGACGTTGTCGACGCCGATGCCGGCCCGGCCGATCACCTTCAGTTTCTCGCCGGCGGCGATCACATCCTTGTCTGGTTTGCAGGCGGAGCGGACGGCGAGGCCGTCATACTGGCCGATGATCTTGATCAGCTCGTCCTTCTTAAGCCCGACCTTGAAATCGACCTCGATGCCGCGATTGCGGAAAATGTCGGCGGCGCCGGGCGCCAGATCGTCGGCAATCAGAACTTTGACCATGTTCAGTCTCCTGGAAATTGCTTGCGCCACTGGGCGCGAGAGAGCTCGTGGACGAGGCAGGCGTCCTCGCCGGCGTTGAAGGTTCGGCGCCCTTGAGGAACAAAGCCAAGGCGCTGATAGAATTTGTGCGAGCGGGTGTTGGAGTTGAGCGGGTCAATCAACACGGCGGTGACTTCCGGCGCCGCGAAACAGCGTTGCAGCATCTGCCGCATCATCTGCTCGCCATATCCTCTGCCGAGATCGCCGACCTCGCCGATCCAGATGTCGACGGCGCGCAGATTGGGCGGGATCTCTCCCCAGTAGTGCGTCGGCTCTTCGTAGGGATCGATCACCTGCATCGCGCCGATGGGGCGACCATCCCGCTCGGCGATGAAATACGCGTAGGCCTGCGATTGTAGTGCCAGCTCATAGCTCCAGTCATCGGTCTCATGCGCGAATTGCGCGTCAGCGGCATCGGTCGTTGCGGCAATCACATGCGACTCGCGATCCCAGCGGCGCAGGAGGGCGACGTCGTCCAGATTGGCTGGGCGGAGGGTCACGCGATCAGACATGCCTGCCTGTCCCATCGCCGTTTCGTGTCCATTTGCGAGCGCGATTGATCTTCATCTTGGCGTCGACCTCCTCGCCGAGTTCGCGGCCAAGCAAGCCGAGCAGCCGATTGAGCAGGATGGCGACGTCGGCGGCTTCCGCTGCGATCGCGTCAGCAGAAGCGCCCTGCGCTACCGCCTCGGCGAGCTCTTCGAACTCGAGCCGTGCGCGGGCGATGACGCGGCTGTGGTCGCTGACGGGCCCGAAGGTCGTCTGGCCCCATTCGTAGATGGACTTGCTGGTTTCAGTCGCCATGACGACCTCCGCATCGGTGTCGAGGTCAGGACAGCTCGGAGACCGTGGTCGCGAACGCCCAGTCGAGCCACGGCGTCAACGCCTCAAGATCGGCTGCGTCGACCGTGGCGCCGCACCAGATGCGCAAGCCAGGAGGCGCGGCCTTATAGCCGCCGATGTCGTAAGCTGCGTTCTCCTTCTCGAGAAGACCGGTGAATTTCTTCACGAACTCCTGCTGGCCTTTTTCATCCAGCTTGGTGACGCGCGGATCGACGATCGAGAACGTCACCGAGGTGTTGGAGCGGACGGTTGCGTCGGCCGCGAGGAACTCCACCCACGGCGTCTTGGCCACCCACTTCGCCATTACGGCGAGGTTGGCGTCCGAGCGCTTATAGAGCGCTTCAACGCCGCCGAGCGATTCCACCCAGCCAAGCGCATCAAGATAATCCTCCACCGCCAGCATCGACGGCGTGTTGATCGTCTCGCCTTCGAAAATGCCTTCGCTGACGGCGCCGCCCTTGGCCATGCGGAACAGCTTTGGAATTGGCCATTTCGGCGTGTAGGTTTTCAAGCGTTCGATCGCGCGCGGACTGAGGATCAGCATGCCGTGGGCGCCCTCGCCTCCCAGCACTTTCTGCCAGCTGTAGGTCAGCACATCGACCTTCGACCAGTCGATCGGCATGGCGAAGACAGCCGAGGTCGCGTCGCAGAAGACGAGACCCTCACGGTCGGCGGCGATCCAGTCGGCGTTGGCGACCTTCACCCCGGACGTGGTGCCGTTCCAGGTGAAGACGATATCTGCGTCCTTGCGGGCTTTGCTCAAGTCCGGCAGCTGGCCGTAGCCCGCCTTATGCGTGGCGGCATCGACTTTCAGCTGTTTTGTGATGTCGGTGACCCAGTCCTCGCCGAAGCTCTCGAAGGCGAAGACGTCGACCGGGCGCGCGCCCAGCATCGACCAGAAGGCGGCCTCGATGGCGCCGGTATCCGAGCCAGGCATGATGCCAATGCGGAAGTCGGCGGGGATCTTCAGGATGGCGCGTGTCTTGTCGATCGCCAGCTTGAGGCGCGCCTTGCCGAGCTTGGAGCGGTGCGACCGGCCCAGGCTTTCAAGCTTCAGATTATCAGGGGTCCAGCCAGGACGCTTGGCGCAGGGGCCGGAGGAAAAGTGCGGGCGCGCGGGTTTCGCGGCCGGTTTCGCCGGAGTGGTGGTCATCTGTCGATCTCCCATCCTTACAGATGGACTGGTCGCCGTTGGGAGCGACTGGCCCGGGGCGCATATGGGGCCGGACGGGTTGCGCGTCAATTAACTTCTGGCGGCGGACTTCGCCGCCGCCCGCGGTCGACGGCTGGCGACAGCGACGCCGCCAACGATCAGGGCCATGGCGAGGATCGCCTGCCAGCCAATGTTTTCGCCAAGGAAGACAACGCCCAGCCCGGCGGCCCAGAGCGGCATCACATAGTTGGTCAGGGATCCAAACACCGCGCCGGCGCGTTGCACGAGCCACACCCAGAGCACAAAGGCGAGGGCCGTAGGGACGATGGCGAGAACCGCCATGGCAATCAGCGACTCGGCGCTTGGCGCGACCGGGAACGGGATGGTCAGCGTGGCGCAGGCCAGCGCCGACACGCCTCCGGAGCCAAGAATTATGAACGTCGAGGCGAGCGGCGAGATACGCGGCGCAAGGCGCGTGCAGATGCCGCTGCCAGCATAGAGCAGCGCGCCGATGATGGCGTAGGCAAGGGCCGCCGCGCTGGCGGTGACGCCATGCAGGAGTTCAGGCGCGACCAGGACGAGGAGACCGACGAAACCCATCGCCACGCCGGCGGCGCGGCGCGGGGTGAGGCGGTCATCGGGAGTGACGAGGTGGGCGACAAGCGCGGTGAAGATCGGTGTCCCGCCATTGCAGATCGCCAGCAGGGCGGAGGCGGTGTTGCGCGCGGCGGTGGCGTAAAGAACGAATGGCAAGGCGGTGAAGGCGATGCCGATCAGCGAGAACCAGCCGATCGCTGCGAGGCTCACTGGAGCGTAGGCCGGCTCAGCGCGTCGCCGACGGAACAGCGGCGCGATCGCGATCAGTACGGCCATCACCAGCGCGCCACCGACAAGACGGCCGGACACCAGCCAGACCGGATCGATGGTTCGAACCGCGATGCGCAGAAGGGCGTAGGTTGAGCCCCACACGGCGACCAGGAGAAAGAGCGACACCCAGCTTAGCGGATCGAGACGGCCGACGGGTGAGTGGGCGAAAGGCGACGCGTCGGGTTCTGCCTTCTCCACCTTCGCCTCCCCGACCCTGCCCGGTCAGCTAAGGCGATGCGGCGGGCGGCGCAAGCGCTCTCCTAAAACACCCCTGCAACACGAGGGCAACACGAGGGCAACACGAGTGAAACACCAGTGAAGCGCCAGTGAAGCGCGAGCGCCCGGCAAGCGGTTGGCCGCTCTCCGGGCTGACACGCAGCGCCAAGGGGATAACGCCGCGCTGCAGGCGCGACGGCTCGCCCCAAGAGGCGAGACCGACGGCTGATGACTACCAGCTCTTGCGGTCTTCCCGCTTCACTTCCTTCTTGGCCTCGCGGTCGGCCTTCGCCGCGTCGTCCTTGATGTCGCCGACGGCTTTCTGCGTCTTGCCGGCGACCTGATTCGCGACGCCCTTGATTTGATGCTCAGGCGACTTCACGGCGTCGCCAAAGGCCTTCTCGGCTTTGCCGGCCACATCCTTGGCGGCGCCCTTGATCTGATCCTTGTTCATCGGAAAAACATCCTCTCTTGCGAGCTCCATGCGCTCGGCTGACAGAACGTGACGCGAAGGGAAGTGTTCCGAATCTTGTGAGCGTTAGCGCACATGAAGAGCACGCCAAATCCATGACATTGATGTGGATTAAAACGGCGCGCTGGTCGCTTGATGACGTCGCTCCATGACATCGCTCCATGACACCGCTCCATCACATATGGAACCAGCCCTCAATGACTGTGCGGGCGCGGCCGATCAGCTTCACCCGATCACCCTCGACGCGCGTCGTGATATCAGCGCCGCGGCCGGGATAGGCCTGGAAGCATTTTAGCTCCGCCTTGCCGAAGCGCTCGGAAAAATAAGGCGCCATAATGCAATGCGCCGAACCGGTCGCAGGATCCTCCGGAATGCCAGAGCCGGGCGCGAAGAAGCGCGAGACGACATCATAGTCGCCCTCCCCCGGCGCCGCGCAGATGAGATTGCCGCGTCCACCCGTGGCGCCGCCGGAAATCTGCTTCACTCTGACCAGATCGGGCGCGAGCGCGCGGATTTCCGCGGGCGTGCGAAAGACGGCCATGAGATAGGGACCGGCGACAATTGCGGCTGGCTGCGCGCCGAGCGCATCAACCAGTCCCTCCGGCATGGCGACCGGGCGCGGCGGCTGCGACGGGAAATCCATCTCCAGCCGCCCGTCCTTCACTCGCTTCACCGTGAGACGACCCGAAGCGGTGTCGAACCCGATTTCCGGTCCGTCATAGCCAAGGTGGGCATAGATCGCGTGCGCCGAGGCAAGCGTGGCGTGGCCGCACAGCGGCACTTCCAGCGCCGGCGTGAACCAGCGCAGTTTCCATGTCCCCTTGCCGGTCGCCACGATGAAAGCAGTTTCGGCAAGATTGTTCTCGGCGGCGATCGCCTGCATGACGGGCGCATCCGGAAAGACGTCCACCGGCATCACCCCAGCGGGACCGCCCGTCATCGGCCGCTCCGCGAACGCATCGATCTGGAAGAAGGTGAAGTCGGGCATGAGCGCCTCCGGACAGGATACGGGCACGTAACACCTGGCCGGGTAGGCTTCGAAACGATATTAGCTCAGCGACCCTTGAGATTTTCTCGTGGGCGCTCGGAGATCAGCCGGGTCGCCATTTCGCGAACATCGTCGCGAACGCCTCGGGATCACGCGACGGCCAGCCATGGTCGACCGGGCCGTGCCCCTCGCCGAAACCCGGCGCACGGCGGATCGCTTCGACCAGATAGGCATGCGCCAGGGCGATGGCCTGATCCAGCGCCAGCCCGCGGGCGATCCCGGTCGCGATGCCGGAGGCCAACGTGCAGCCCGTGCCGTGGGTCGAGGTCGTGTCGATGCGCGGGCCGTCGAAAAATCGTTCGCCTGTCTGCGTCGCCAGCACGTCGACGATCGTGTCGCCGGGGACATGGCCGCCCTTCACCAGCGCCGCCAGCGCGCCCATCTCCAACAGGCGCTCGGCGGCGCGGCGCTGGCCGTTGATCCCGTCGACCGCCTTGCCGGTGAGGATTTCGGCTTCGCGCGCATTCGGCGTCACCAGCGTCGCGTCGGGAATCATCAGCTGGCGCACGACATCGACCGCGTTGCGCGGCAGGAGCAGGTCACCCGAGGTCGCAGCCATGACCGGGTCGATGATGCGCGGGATGGATGGCGCCAGCTGCTCGAACGCTTCAGCGATGGTCTCGATCAGCGCCTTGTCGCCCAGCATGCCCGTCTTGATCGCATCCGCGCCGATGTCGGAGAGCACCGCTTGCATCTGCGCGCGCACCGCGGCGGGAGCGGTTGGGATCACCCCGGTGACGCCCTTTGTGTTCTGGATGGTGAGCGCGGTGATCGCCGTCGTCGCATAGCCGCCGAGCGCCGTAACCGTCTTGATGTCGGCCTGCACGCCCGCGCCGCCGCTGCTATCGGAGCCCGCGATGACAAGGACGCGGCCTTTCGGCTTCTGTTCTTCCGGCGTCGCCATGTCGTCTCCGAACCACGCGTGGTTTCACGCGTTGCATGTCCATAGCCGATCCGCACAGGAGATGCCCATGCCTGCGAGGTCGAAAGCCCAGCGGGAGCCGCCGACGTCGCCCTCGCCGCCGGGCGCGGCGCGCGTTTGAAAGCCAGCCTTGAGCGCGCATCGAAGAAAATGGCGAAGTCGTTGCGCGGGACGTTGCTGAAAGAATTCGTCCAAGCCGAGCGCCCAAGCCGAGCGCCCAAGCCGAGCGCAAAGACCTGCCACAGAAGAAAGGCCACAAAAGAAGGGCCGCTAGCTGCATTCCTCCAGCACCGGCTTCACCGCTGCGCCATCGGGCGCCGGGAAGGGCTGCTTGAAAGTGAAGGCGTCCGGCGTCGGGCCGAGGCGCTCCAGCCGTGCGAGCCGGTCTTTCGCATCCAGCAGCGTCGGGATCGTTCCTGCAGGCGCCCACCAGAGAACCATATAGACCTTGGTCTCCTCAAACCACTCCTTGCGCCGGCGCATGACGCTACGGTGGTCCAGGTTGCGATAGGCGAAAGCAGCCAGCGCCTCGACATCGGTCCACACCGACATGTTGATCGCCATGTTTGGGTCGTCAAAGACGCGGATGTCGGTGGCGTTGTTGCCCTCGCCCACCAGGCGCCAGACAAAACCCGGCGAGGCCTCGGCCAGCGCGTTCACGCGATCGAGGTTGCTCATGAAGTCGGTGTTGGCGGGATGGCTCGGCGGCTGACGAAAC
>JANMWT010000389.1:0-2290 GCA_031394145.1 Alphaproteobacteria bacterium
TGACGCCCGTCGTGTTCGGATCGGCGCTGCGCCATTTCGGCGTCAAGGAGTTGCTCGACACGATCCTCGAAGAGGCGCCCGGTCCGCGTGTGCAGAAGGCGAAGCTCAGAGGTCAGCCCGCCACCGTCGGTCCGGAGAACAAGGAGGTCACCGGTTTCGTGTTCAAGATCCAGGCGAACATGGACCCCAATCACCGCGACCGCATCGCTTTTTTTCGCATGGTGTCGGGACGGTTTCAGCGTGGCATGCGATTGAAGACGGTGGCCGGCAAACAGATTGGCGTCACCGCGCCGGTGATGTTCATGGCGCAGGACCGCGAGATTGCCGATGAAGCTTTCGGCGGTGACGTTATCGGCATCCCCAACCATGGCGCGCTACGCGTGGGGGATGCGCTGTCGGAAAGCGGCGCCGTGCAGTTTCAGGGCATTCCCAACTTCGCCCCGGAGATCCTGCGTCGGGTGCGCACCAAAGACCCGATGAAGTCGAAGCACCTGCGCAAGGCGCTTGAGGGGCTCGCCGAAGAAGGCGTCACCCAGCTGTTCACGCCAGAACTCGGCTCCGACATGATTGTCGGCGCGGTCGGCCAGCTGCAGATCGAAGTCATGGCCGAGCGCATCGCCACCGAGAACAATCTTGAAGTGTTGTTCGAGCCCGCGCCGTACAATGTCGCCCGCTGGATCGCCAGTGACGAGCCGGTCAAACTCAAGGAGTTCCTTGAACGCAACAAGTCGAGCGTCGGCAAGGACCTCGACGGCGCGCCGGTGTTCCTCGGCAAGAACACCTGGGATGTCGGCTACGTTCAGGAAAAGAACCCGGCCATCCGGTTCACCAAGACCAAAGAACGGATTTGAGAAGCGCTCTCCGGTTCCGGCTGGCGCGCCAAACCTGGATCGGTGAGGTGAAAGCCTAAGCCGCGGCGGCGTCGGTGTTCTTGGCGCGGACCTTCCAGAAGCGCAGGGCGCGCTGGGCGGCGGCGATCGGCACCTGTTCATAGAGTTGACCGAACGCCTCGGCCTTGGCCATGCCGTAGTCCTGGCCGCCGATCAGCAGGCAGAGCGTAACAAACAGCGCGCGGTCGAAACCTGCGCCGCGGCACAGCATCGCCAGCGCGTCAACGTCCTGGCCTTCGATCAGGCGCTGGGTCAGGTCGAAGTCGATGCCGACCATCTTTGCGAAGCTGATGAGGAAGGCGGTGCGACGACCTTCGCGCAGGAACTGCACGAGCACCGGCGGCTTGATCGCGCCTTTCTTCTCCAGCCCGGCAACGTACTCGGTCGCCAACTGGAAGTCGGACGGCACGGCGCCATAGGCGGCCGACAGCGTGTTGCGGCTGGTCTCCAGCGCAGCCTCGAGTTCGGCGGGCGAGACGCCATGGAATTTGCGCATGATCTCGCGGCGCAGGCCGTTCCCGACCTGGAGATAGACGGTATTGAGCAGGTCGAGCGGAACGTGCTGGTTTTTGACGAAGGGCGCATGCAGCACCGAATTGTTCTGGGCGCGATCGGCGACCCGCTCATACGTCGCGCGGTTCATGCGAGCGGCGGCGTTTTCCAGAAGCGAGACAACGACGCGGTCCTCGCCCCGTTCGACCAGCGCGCTTGACACCCGCTCGCCGATATCCGGCCGCTTGGTGACGGCCATCATGTGGTCCTGGCTCTTCTGGTCGATCAGGTCGAGGATGTCGCGCTCGGTGAGCGCGCGCGATTTTTCGATCACCGGGCGCGCGACTTCGATCACGTCCATGGCAAGGCGGCGAGCCGTGCGGCCAAGCGGGGCGCTGGATTCGGCGACCTTGCGCGCGAGTTCGACGCGGACCTGGCTTTCGAGGTCGGCTGCGACCGCGCCAACAATTTCATCGAACACGGCCGCTTCGCTTTCGGTGCGCGCAGAGCCGTCCGACAGGAACACGTCCGTCACCTGGCGCAGCAGCTCGCGGCGCTTCTCGCTGGACGTCTCCTTGGCGAGATCCAGCAGCATTGCAAAATTGGCCGTGGCGGGTGCCATCGCGCTCATTCTCCCCTCGAGCCGAAGAGTAACCTAGATGACGGGGGTTAACGAAAAGCTGGAAAGAAGTAAGGGTTTCGCCTTTTCCTGGCGCGCCTCTGTCAGGGGTCGCCCCCGATCCTCAGGCCCGCCCCAGCGCCTCGCGCTTTTCCTCGAGGTCGAGCCATTCGAGCTCGTAGGCTTCAAGGTCTCCGCGCGCGGCGGTCAGCCGATTGGCCCTGACCTGAAAGCCTTTCGGGTCTTTGGCAAAGAGGCTGGCGTCAGCCAAGACGTCTTCCAGCATCTC
>JANMWT010000435.1:0-3802 GCA_031394145.1 Alphaproteobacteria bacterium
TTCTCGTTCGCGCGCTATGTTTATTCAAATGTCTACCAGTTCTTCTCGAAGTTGATGGGTGTCAGTTCGCGCACGGTCGAGGACCATCGCGCCGTGTTCGAGAACATGCTCGGGCGCATCGATGGGCGCATCTACTACAACTTGCTGAACTGGTATCGCGCGCTGGCGCTGTTTCCCGGCTTCAAGGCCAACCGTGCATTCATGGAAGGCATGATGGGCGTCTCCGAGGCCCTGCCGAAGGACCTGGCTGACGCCATCGCGCCGCCGACGGATGACGCCGGAGAGCGCTTTCTCGACAATCTCGATCTTGCGCGTGTCGGCGGCGGGCTGGTCTGGCATCAGCTCTGGATAAAACGCACGATCGGCAAATTCTACGCCCGCCTCAATGCGGCGCTGGCGATACCCGATGCAACCATCGACGCGATGGAGGCGACCCGTCTTGCCGCCGAATATCGCCAGCTTGAGCAACAGCTGCTAGCGCGTTGGGACGCACCGTTGGTCAACGACTTTCTCTGCATGATCGCTTTTGGGGCGGCGCAGGCTGCGCTGAAGAAGTGGGCAGGGGAGGATGGCATCGCTTTCCTTTCGGCGCAGCTGATCGGTCAGGGTAATATCATTTCGACCGAACCCGCGCGTCTGATCCGCCGCATGGGCGCGATGATCGCCGACAAGCCGGATGTGGTGGCGCGCCTGGCCGCCGGCGAACGGTCTGGGGTGAGCGCATCGCCGGAATTGGAGGCTGCGTTCAGCGCCTATGTTCGGAAGTTTGGCGATCGATGCACGCAGGAGCTGAAGCTCGAGAGCCGTACCTTGCACGATGACCCGGGCCAAGTGCTGATGGCGATCGCGGCAGCCGCCGCGCCCAGAGCAAGGCAGGCCGACTTGGAGACAGCCTCCTCGCTCGAGCAGCTGATCGATGCGCCGATGAAGCGGATAGTCGCCGGCTGGCTGCTCGAGTGGGCTGGCGCGCGTGTGCGCGATCGCGAAAACCTCCGCTTCGAGCGCACGCGCCTGTTTGGTCGCGTGCGTCGCATCTTTCTCGCCCTGGGCGCGCGCCTGACTGAGGCGGGTGCGCTGGCCGCGCCGCGCGACGTCTTCAACCTCACCGTCGAGGAGCTGTTGGGTGCGGTTGAGGGCGCCAGTATCACGGGCGATCTCAAGGCTTTGGCGGCGCTTCGTGAGAGCGAGATGAAGGCATCACTGGCGCGGCCCGATCCTCCGGAGCGCTTCTCGATCCGCGGCGCACAGTCAATCGCTGCGGCCCGCCTTCTCGCCGAGCCGCTCGCTGAATCAGGTGAAACATCGGAGATCCGCAAGGGCCTGGCCTGCTGCAAGGGTGTGGTGATTGCGAAGGTTCGCGTTATCGACGACCCGCGCACCGAAGCGTTGGGGCCGGGCGAGATTCTGGTGGCGCGCCATACTGATCCGGGTTGGATCGCAGTCTTCGCCAACGCCGCTGGCGTGATCGCAGAACGCGGCTCACTGCTGTCGCACTCGGCGATCGTCGCCCGGGAGATGGGTGTTCCTTGTGTCGTATCGCTCAAAGGCGTCACCAAGTGGTTGAAAACCGGCGACACGGTGAGGCTGGACGGAGGCGCCGGGACAGTCGAAAGAGTGTCTCCGGGGGGATGACCAATGGCTGAAACCGACATCGCGCAGCGCGCCGCCTTCGACCAGATCCGCTATGCGCAGGTCTGGGAAGACGCGGACATCCTGGTCGAAGCGATCAGCCCGAAGCCAGGCGACACGGTCGTCTCCATCGCCTCGGCCGGCGACAACGCATTTGCGCTGCTTGCCGAGGGCTGCGAGCGGGTGATCGCGGTCGACCTCAATCCGACGCAGCTTGCCTGCGTGCGTCTGCGGGTTGCGATGTACCGGCATCTCATCCATCAGGAGTTTCTCGAATTGATGGGTTCGCGCCCGTCGCTCCGACGCGGCGATCTTCTCACCAAGGCTGCTTCGCACGTCTCAAGCGAGGACCAGGCCTTCTGGGCAAACCAGAAAGAGGCAGTGGCCAAGCATGGCCTCGGCGGCGCCGGCAAGTTCGAGCGCTATTTCCGCATTTTTCGCGGTTATGTGCTGCCCTTCATCCACACCGATGAGACAATCGATGCGCTGCTGCGGCCGAATGCGCCGGACGGGCGCCAATCGTTCTATGATCAGCGCTGGAATATCTGGGGCTGGCGATGGATGCTGAAGGGCTTTTTCTCGCGCACCGTCATGGGTCGGCTCGGTCGCGATCCTGCATTCTTTGATCATGTCGAGGGCAGCCCTGCCGATCAGGTCGCGCGCCTCACACGCAAGGCGCTCGTCGAACAGGACCCGTCAGCCAACCCCTATCTGCACTGGATTCTCAAGGGCACGCATGGCGAGGCCCTGCCGCGCGCCCTGCGAGCGGATCACTACGACGCCATTCGCTCGCGTCTCGATCATCTTGAGGTGCGGCTTTGCACCGTCGAGACCCTGGCGGAAGAGGGCGTGAGGGCCGACGGCTTCAATCTTTCCGACATCTTCGAATACATGTCCCCTGAAGCGCACGCGACGGCGTATGGCGCGATCCTCGCCGCCGCAAGGCCCGGCGCACGGATCGTCTACTGGAACATGATGGCGCCGCGCCGCGCTCCGGGCGCCCACGGCGCCCGGGTGAAGGCGAACGGCGAGGCCGAGACGAGATTGAAGCCGCTCGACAAGGCGTTCTTCTATTCCGATTTCGTCATCGAGGTCGTGACGTGACTGTTGCCTTGATGATGAGCGGCGCGAAGATCGCGGGTTCGGTCGTCCTGCTGGCGCTGGTGTTGTGGGTGGTGTCGCGGATTTCGAGAATCGCGAAGCTCGATCCCGAGATCGGCCGCAAGCTGGTCCACATCAGCCTCGGCCTCTATTGCCTGACCTTTCCGTGGATCTTCTCCGCCGCCTGGGAAGTCGCAGCTACCTGCGCGCTCGCCATCGGCCTGTTCGTGTTGGCGCGCGGCACAATGCGCAAGAGCCTGGGCGGCAGTCTGCACAGCGTCGAGCGCACGTCCTATGGCGAGCTTCTGTTCGCGCTCGCAGTGGCGCTGCTGTTCTGGCTGAAAGACGGCCACTATATCCTCGCGCGCAACGATGTGCCGCCGATTGGCCCGGTGCTCTACATTCTGCCGATCATGACCCTTACCCTGTGTGACGCCGCCAGCGCGATTGTCGGGTCGCGCTATGGCCGCCGGGTTTTCCAGATCGAGGAGGGCAAGAAGAGCATCGAAGGCGTGGTTGTCTTCGCCGTCACCGCTTGGCTGGTGGCGTTGATCGCCTTTCTGCTGCTCACCGACATTGATCGGGAAGAAGCGATCCTGCTTGCCTTCATCACCGCGGTTTTCGGCGCCCTGCTGGAGGCGGCAAGCTGGCGCGGGCTGGACAACCTGTTCATTCCGCTCGGGCTCTATTTCCTGCTCGCCAACCTGCTCCATCTCGGTGTGATGGGCTTGGCCGAGGTGGCGGGGATTTTCTTCATCGCCTTGATCGCGCTGCTCTACATGACGCGGCGGTCCGGCGCCGATCGGCATTTCCTGGCGATCGGCTTCACGCTGTTCTTCTGCATCGACATCTTCTCTGGCTTTGTCAGCATGATCACGCCGGCCATCGCGGTGACCGCTTATTTCGCCTCGGTAAGGCTGATGAAGCTTGCCCCGCCGCCGTTCGATGCGCTCAATCTGCTGCTGGCAGTTTTCTCGATCGCGATGTGCTTTTTTCTGGTCAGCAACCTTGGCCAGATGGATACGATCTTTGCCTTCAATCTCGCCTTTGCGGCGCTGGCCGCGGCGATCGT
>JANMWT010000442.1:0-3819 GCA_031394145.1 Alphaproteobacteria bacterium
AGGGCGCGGAGCCGGGCGACACGCTGGAAATCCGCATCATGAAAATCGATCTCGCCATTCCGTATGCCTATAATGGCTTCCGCTATGGCGCGGGCATTCTCACCGACGACTATCCTTATACCCGCACAAAGATCATCCCGCTCGACCGCAAGCGGATGATCGCCAGTTTCGGGCCGGGCATCGAGATACCGCCGCATCCCTTCTTCGGTTCGATGGGCGTCGCGCCGCCGAAGGATTTCGGCAAATACGATTCAACGCCGCCAACCATCCACGGCGGCAACATGGACAACAAGGATCTCGTCGCCGGCACGACGCTTTACCTGCCGGTGTTCAACCCCGGCGCCCTGTTCGAGGTCGGCGACGGTCATGCCGGACAAGGAAATGGCGAGGTGGACGTAACCGCGCTGGAAACATCACTTACCGGCACATTCGAGTTCGTGGTGCACAAGGCGTCCGAGATGAAAACCGACTACCCGCGCGCCGAGACGCCCACGCACTTCATTGCGATGGGTTTCGATGACGACCTCTCCGCGGCCACGACCAAGGCCGTGCGCAACATGGTGAAGTTCCTCGTCGAGACCAAACACATGAGCAAGGACGACGCCTACATGCTCTGCAGCGTGGCCGGCGACCTCGCGATTTCCGAAATCGTCGACCGCAACAAGGCGGTGCACATGAGCGTGCCAAAGGCTATCTTCACCGGAAAATGATGGCCTAAGGCCACGACTTGAAGGGGGAAACAGGATGGACATGATCGAACCGAAGCTGCGGGCGTTGCTCGACCGCCTGCATGCGCAAAGCGAGGCGCAGGACCCGGCACTGGGGACCTATTTCCGCAAGCGCTTCGAGGCCGGCGATTTCAACCGCTTCGAGTTCGATGACGATGCGAACCAGTTTCTCGCCGACAAGTTTGTTGCACTCGAGCGGGACAAGGCCGAGTTCTGCTATCTCATGTGCCGCTCGCTGGGAGCCAGGCGCGTGGTTGAGGCCGGCACCTCCTTCGGCGTCTCGACGCTCTATCTTGCCGCAGCCGTGCGCGACAATGGCGGCGGCGTGGTGATCGGTACGGAATATGAACCGAAGAAGGCCGCCGCTGCCCGCGCGCTGTTCGAGGAGGCGGGTCTTTCCGACATGATCGAGCTTCGCGAGGGTGATCTTCGCGAGACGCTGCGCGACCCCGGCGGCAAGGTCGACTTCATGCTGGTCGACATCTGGATCGCGATGGCGCACCCGGCGCTGGAGCGTGTAGCGCCTTTCCTGCGCCCGGGCGCCGCCGTCGTGTGCGACAACACGGGCCAGTTCGCAGAGGCCTACGCCGACTACTTCGCCTTCATTCGCGACCCGGCCAACCGCTTCGCCACGCAGACCCTGCCCTTCCAGGGCGGACTGGAGCTTTCGGTCAAACTGGGCTGAATTTCCGGGCCTTTGGCCCCAGAAAACCTCAACACCCACAGCACATTCGCTGCCGCCCCTTCCCTCGGGGCGCGCCCATCCCCATAACATCGGCCCGACCAGACTCAGTCGCTTTCCGGAGCCGTCATGTCAGCCGTCCGCCACTCGCAGATCATCGTCCTTGGCTCGGGACCGGCCGGCTATACGGCCGCGATCTACGCAGCCCGCGCCTTGCGCAAGCCGATGCTGATCGCCGGTATCCAGCCGGGCGGGCAGCTCACGATCACCACCGATGTCGAGAACTATCCGGGCTTCGCCGACGTCATCCAGGGTCCGTGGCTAATGGACCAGATGCGGGCCCAGGCGATCCATGTCGGCACGCAGATGGTCGAAGACCACATCATCAAGGCTGACCTCAAGAAGAAGCCGTTCACGCTCACTGGCGACACCGGGCAGATTTACACCTGCGACGTGCTGATCGTGGCGACCGGCGCGCAGGCGAAATGGCTGGGCCTGCCTTCCGAGCAGAAATTCAAGGGCTTCGGCGTCTCAGCCTGCGCCACTTGCGACGCGTTCTTCTATCGCAACAAGGAAGTCCTGGTGGTCGGCGGCGGCAACACGGCGGTGGAAGAAGCGCTGCATCTTACCCACTTTGCCTCGAAGGTGACGGTGGTTCACCGCCGCGGGAAATTCCGCGCCGAGAAAATCCTGCAGGACCGCCTGTTCAGTAACCCGAAGGTCAAGGTGATCTGGGACACCGAGCTTGCCGACGTCATCGGGAGCGAAGGCCCCCTCAGCGTGACCAAGGCGAGGTTGCGCAATTGCTCGACCGGCGAGGAAACCGAACTGCCGGTACACGGCATCTTCATCGCCATCGGCCACAAGCCACAGACCGAACTGTTTGTCGGTCAACTCGAGATGAAGGATGGCGGCTACCTGAAGACGCAACCCGACTCGACCGCCACCAACATTCCCGGGGTCTACGCCGCCGGCGATGTAACCGACGACATCTTCCGCCAGGCGGTCACCGCCGCGGGCCTCGGCTGCATGGCGGCGCTGGAAGCCGAGAAATACATCGAGGGCCTGCCCAAACACGTGCCGGAGCACACGGCGGCGGAGTAGCGGAGAAGACGATGACCGCTTTGGCGACGCCGCGGACCTCCCCTCCGGGCTTTGAAAGGCCGTCTCACGACGACTTGCTGCGCATCGGCGCCGATGGCGACACCTCCACGTTCTGGACCAACACAGCGAACTACCAGGACGATGAGCCGGTCATCGTCAGCTACGATCTCGAATACGAAGGCTGGAACGATACGCCGATGGGTCTGTGGACCGAGAAGTGTTTCAAGCCGCTCGCCCGCTGCTGGAGCGACAAGCCGCCCGCCTTGCACTGAAGCGATCTCCGAGCGAGACGACGCACATGACACCCCTCGCCTACGCCCTCTGGCTCGCCATACGGTCCGACGCTTCGGCGGACATCATGCGCGGCATCGCCAATGCGCTGCCCGGCGGCCTTGCCGACAAGGATATCCTGGCGGGCCAGCCTTTGCGCGCCGGCGGCTATGGCGAGGATCGCTCCATCTACACCCAGTCCCTGTTCGCGCCGGCAGGCGAGGAGCCGCGCACCGTGCATCTTGGCCTCGACATCTTCGCCGCCGCGGGAGCCGAAGTGTCGACGCCGATTGCCGGGCGCGTCCACTCCATCCGCGACAACGTCAATCCGGGAGACTACGGTCCAACACTCATCCTGGAGCACGACGCCGGCGACAACAGATTCCACACGCTTTATGGCCATTTATCGCGCGCCAGCCTTGAGGGCCTTTCGCCGGGCCGCGCCTTTGCCGCTGGCGAGCGGATCGCGAAGCTCGGCAGGCGCGAGGAGAATGGCGGATGGCCGCCACATCTGCATTTCCAGATCATCCTCGATATCGGCAACCATGAAGGCGACTACCCGGGCGTGTGCCGGCGATCCGAACAAGACCGCTGGCTCGCGATCTGCCCGGACCCGCGCCCCTTGCTGGGCCTCGCTGGCGAACCGTTCTGAGCTCGCTCGAAGCCGCTGGCGCACGCCTGGCGCGCTGCTAAGCTCCGCCTCATACAGAGCTCGCACACGACTGCGCGGCGGGCCGCTCGGGGAGATTATCATGCTTCGTCATATCGCGCTTGCGGCGCTGGCCGTCGCTACTCTTGGGGGAACCGCCATGGCCCAAACGCCTGCCGCACTGGATGGAAACAGCCTGACCTGGCTGGGCGGCGCCCGTGTCCACACCAACGCCAACGGATCGAAGGTCTACGAGGCCTTCATCGGGCCCAGCAATGGCGTCGTCACCGGCACGGCGCTGTCGGCGATCGGCACGGACAAGGCCTACACCGAATACCACAAGATCGGACCCAATGCGGACGGGGTCTACGGGCTCGACGTCGCCA
>JANMWT010000450.1:0-26208 GCA_031394145.1 Alphaproteobacteria bacterium
AGCCAGAACAATCGGGAGCCAGAACAATCGGGAGAAGGACATGGTTTGCACCCGTCGGCTCATCTGCCTTGCGGGTGCAGCGCTGCTCTTGGGATCCGTGGCGAGCGCGCAGGCTGTCCCTCCTGGTCTTGCCGCCAAGGCGGGCGCGGAGATCTGGTACACCGAGCAGTTCGTGGTTCACTCCAAGACTGTCGGTCGCGATTTCCTCATCCAGGTCGCCAAGCCGCCAACCCTCGCAACCGACGCCAAAGCTCCAGCCGTCTACGTGATGGACGGCAATTCGAGCTTTGCGCTTGCTGCTGCGATCATGCTGCCAAGCGCCGCGGGCGGTTCGATCGCGCCTGCCTTAATCGTCGGCGTGGGCTATCCTTCGCAGAAGCAGGCAGACTGGTCAGAGCTTCGCGGTCGTGACTTGACCTTCCTCCATCCGCCGCCGCCAGATCCGCGAGATCCGACTGATCCGTCTGATCGCGCGCCGACGGGTGAGGCCGCAAAATTCGAGCGCTTCTTGAGCGAGGAGCTGCGGCCGCTGGTCGAGGCGCGCTATCCGATCAACCGCGCGTTGCTCGCTGGCCATTCCTATGGCGGGCTCTTTGCGACGCGCGTCCTCTTGAACGACCCGACGGCCTTTGACGGCTATCTGATCGGCAGCCCCTCGATCTGGGCCGAGCCAGGCCTTCTCGATAAGGCCGCCGCATTCAGGGCCCCCTCGCGGCTGCCGGTCTTTATCGCCGTCGGCGCCAGGGAGGCCGAACAGAAGGATGCCTTCTATCATATGGTGTCGAACGCCGAGGCGCTGGCCGCGCGACTGACCGATCATGCCTCCAATCTGGATGTGAAGGCATGGGTCGTTCCCGACGAGAACCACACGACGGTGAAACCGGCTTTCCTGGTGCGGGCACTGCAGTTTGCGCTGCCTCCGCCGCCTGCGGTCGACCCAGCTCATTAAATTGCGAACATCTCGACGTGTGTGGCCAGCCAGCCCTTCAAAGGCCGGCCGGAAAGGCGTATCAGCCGCGACATAAACGCCAACCCGAGGACCTGATCGCATGGCCGCCGCGCCTGTCTCCGAAGCCCTGAAACGTATCAAGCCGTCGGCCACCATCGCGGTGACCCAGAAGGCGCGCGAGCTGCAGGCCGCAGGTGAGAACGTCATCGGTCTTGGCGCGGGTGAGCCGGATTTCGACACGCCCGATAACATCAAGGCCGCCGCGATCAAGGCGATCCAGGACGGCAAAACCAAATACACCGACGTCGACGGCATCCCTGAGCTGAAATCGGCGATCTGCGACAAGTTCAAGCGCGAGAACGGCCTCGCCTACAAGCCGTCGCAGATCAACGTCTCGCCGGGCGGCAAGCCGGTGATCTTCAATGCCTTCGTTGCGACGTTGAACCCGGGCGAGGAGGTCGTTATCCCGACGCCCTACTGGGTCAGTTACCCCGAGATGGCGCTGATCTGCGGCGGCGTTCCGGTGTTCGCTCAGGCCTATGCAAAAGACAACTACAAGCTCAAGGCGTCGGCCCTCGAAGCGGCAATCACGCCCAAGACCAAATGGTTTATCCTCAACTCGCCGTCCAACCCGTCGGGCGCGGCCTACACCAAGGAAGAATTGCGTGAGCTCGCCGACGTGCTGCTGCGCCATCCTCAGGTGTGGATCCTGACGGACGACATGTACGAACACCTAGTCTACGACAACTTCAGGTTCTGGACGATCGCTCAGGTCGAGCCGGCGCTCTACGAGCGCACGCTGACGATGAACGGGGTGTCGAAAGCCTATTCGATGACCGGATGGCGTATCGGTTATGCCGGTGGGCCGGAAGCCTTGATCAAGGGCATGGCGAAGGTCATGAGCCAGACCACGTCCAACCCGTGCTCGATTTCGCAATGGGCGGCGGTCGAGGCGTTGAACGGGCCTCAGGATTTCATTCCGAAGCATCAGGCGCTGTTCAAGACGCGTCGCGACTTGATGGTCAACCTGCTCAACCAGACCGAGGAGCTGCGCTGCCCGACGCCCGAAGGCGCCTTCTATGTCTATCCAGACTGCGCCCGAGCGATCGGCAAGACCTCGGCCGGCGGCCGCAAGATCACCGATGACGAAAGCTTTGCGGCGGCGCTGCTCGAGGAGGAGAAGGTAGCGGTGGTGTTCGGCTCAGCCTTCGGCTTGTCGCCGGCCTTCCGCATTTCCTACGCTACCGCAACCGACAAGCTCGAAGAAGCCGGACGCCGCATTCAGCGCTTCTGCGGCGGGCTGAGAAAGTAGGTCGGGCGAGACGTTTGACCTTCGCTTGAACTTGCCCTCAGATGGGATCGGAGCCGTCGCGATGATCCTCAACCTTGGCCTTTCAGTGGTTCTCGCCATCGCGGCGAGCCTGGCGACGGCGGCGTTTGCCGTATCGGTCGCGGAACGATTGGCGCCATGGATTGCGCGCGGCACGGCCCAGTCGACGCGCGCCCGCCGCCGGCGGCTTCCCGCTCTCACCGGCTGGACGCCGCTTCAGTCGGCGACCGTAGCGCTCGCTATCGGCATCGTGCTGACGGTGGTGCTGACCTTCACGCTGGTTGTCTGGCTGATCGGCCTGACGCCCGCCTAATACCCACCCCATGCCCGCCTGAGATGGTCGCTCGAGAGGGTCGCTCGCGAGGATCTCCTGCGAGATCCGCTCGAAACCGGCGTGCACCGACCCCAAGGCGCGCTTGCGGGAGGTGTCGCCGTCGGAGCACAGGTTGCGCGCGTCCTCAGTCCGCGATGAACAGCCAGTTTGACGATGGCGGCGGCTTGATTCAGAACGGCGCTGGGGACGCGTTCTGGAGCTCGATCGCAATGAACGCGCTGGCTGGCGAAATGGTTTCTGCCTTCGGGCTTTTTGGCGTCGCGGTCGCGCTGACGGGATGGGCGTTCTGGCTCGCCGGGCGCCTCGCCCCCTGGTTCCTCAAGCAATCCTTCGAGCCGCCGACGGTGCGCTCCTTCTTTCTCGACCCGATGGCGGACATCGACAAGACGCGGGGGCGGCTGGTCACCGCCGGCATCGCCGGCGCCATCGTTCTTGCCGTGGTGCTCTCCTTTGTCATCGCCGCAAAGCTGCAGGGCTGGACGGTCGGCTAGGGTTTCAACCACCGGCTTTTGGGCCGGTTTATCGGCCGGTTTATCGGCCGGCTTATGGGGACGGACCCCCCGTCTGATCCCAGCAGCGGATCGGGCGGGGGTTCATCGTTTCGGCTGTCGGCGCGCGATGCCTATTTCAGCGTCGCACTGTCGAGATTGAGCTTGTCGATGGCGATTCGGCCGAAGCCAGGATGGGCCTTGTCCAGTTTCTCGCCAAAAAGCTTGGCGTCGCCAACCACCACGATGGCGGCATTGGCCGGATCAAGGTGCGCTTTGGCGGCGGCTGTGGCCTGGTCGGGGGTCACGCCCGAGATGTCGGCCGCGTAGGTCTGCAGCTTGTCGAGCGGCAGGCCGAACTGTGCAAGTTCGGAATACTGCCCGGCCAGGCCGCCCGTGGTCTCGACGCTCCGGCCGAAGCCGCCGATCAGCACCGCCTTGCGGTTGTCGATCTCGTCCACCGGCATCGGATTGGAGGCGAGCTTGCTCATCTCCGTGGACATCAGATCGACCACGTCCGGAACGGTCGGATTAGCGGTCGGCGTCGTGGCGATGATCGGCGACCCCAACTTGCGCGACCCGAAACGCGAGGAGGAGCCATAAGACATGCCCCGCTTGATCCGAATCTCCTCGTTGAGGCGCGATGAGTACCCTCCGCCCAGCACGTCGTTGGCAATCAGGGTGGGGAAGTAGTCCGCATCCGTGCGCGAGGGTCCGGACTGACCGATCAACACCGCCGCCTGTCCGGCCTTGGGAATATCGATCAGGATATGCGGCGGTTTGGCGCCCGACGACGCCGGTTTGGTGGCGGCTGGGGTCGCCTTCTGTAGCGTCGCTTCCGGTTTCTTCCAGCTGCCAAGCGCCGTCTCGGCGAGCTTGAAGCCCTCATCCGTTGCAATGTCGCCGGCGATCACCAGAACGGCGTTGTCCGGCCGCCACCAGGCGTCATGAAATGCGGTTGCATCATTGCGCTTGAGGCTTGCGACCGATTTTGGCGACGGGGTCAGGCCATAGGGGCCCGCGCCATAGAGCGCCCGGCGCATGGCATAGCCGCCGACCGAGCGCGGTTGACGAAGCGAGACGGCCAACTGGTCCAGCGTTTCGTGGGTTGCACGCGCCAGCTCGTCCTCCTTGAAGGCGGGGTTCTCGACCACATCGGCGAAGATGGCGAACAGATCCTTGGCCTTGTCCGAGCGCACGCCCAACGAGACGTTGGAGGCGTCTGGCCCTGCGCCTGAGCTGAGCGAACCGCCGAGGCTCTCGACCTGGCGGGCAATGTCGGTGGCCGAGCGCGTCGCCGTCCCCCGTGTCGCCATGTCGGCCGTGAGCGAAGCGAGACCCGCCTTGGCTGCGGGATCAAGCGCAGTACCGCCGCCAATGCTGAGATTGGCGCTGACCAGCGGCAGGCCTGGCTTGGTGGCGATGATGACGCGCAGGCCGTTGGGCAGGGTCTTTTCAACGGCGCCCGGGACTTTTGCCGCGATTGGCTGTCCTGCCGCCGGCGGCGGTTTTCGTGAGGCTTCAGGCGACAGCGTGAAAACCGGGATGTCGGCCGTCGGGATGTCGATCTTCACGGTTTCGATGGCAGGCGAATCGCCGATGACGTCGCCCTTGGCGCCTTTCGGCGTCGATGCTTCCGGCAGATAGCGGATGGTGACGGACCGGCTTTCATCCATGATCGCCTTGGCGACGCGCTGCACGTCGGCCGGGCTCACCTTCTGGATGTCGGCGATCTGTTTGTCGGCCGCGGTCGGATCGTTGAAGACGATGACCGAATGGGCCAATTCCGACGCGCGCCCGTCCGATGTCTCACGCTGGTTCAGCGTCTGGGTGACAAGCAGGTTCTCGACCTTGTCGATCTCTGCTTGGGTCACCGGCGCATCACGCATTTTTGCGATCTCGCCGTGAAGCGCCTTGAGGCCGTTGTCGGCGGTCTTGCCCTGGCTCAAGATGGCATAAAGCGCATAGAAGCCGGGTTGCTGGAGGTCCGAGGCGAATGAGTTGGCCTGGGAGGCGACCTGCTGGTCGTGGATCAGCGATTCATAGAGCCGGGAAGACTGGCCAGCCGAGAGGATCGCATCCATCACCAGGAAGGCGGCGTGATCCTTGTCGGAAGCGGCGGGCGTCGGCCACGACATGGCGATGGCCGGCAGCGGCACGTTGGGCTCATAAACCGTAAAGCTTCGCGCGGCCGTGCGCGCTGGCTCCACGGTCGTCACCTTGGGGATCGCCCGGTTCGGCGTGGCGATCGGCGAAAAATACTGGTCGATCCAGCCGTCGAGCTGCTTCCCGTCGAAATTGCCGGAGACCACCAGCACGGCGTTGTCCGGCCGGTAATAGGCGGCATGGAAGGCGCGTACATCCTCGACCGTGGCGGTATCGAGGTTGGCGATCGAGCCGATGGTGGTTCGGCCATAGGGGTGTTTGTCGAACGCCGTCTGGTTCAGATAAAGATAGAACAGCTTGCCATAAGGGTTACTCAGCACCGATTGGCGCAGCTCTTCCTCGACCACTTTGCGTTCGGACTGGAAATTGCCCTCGTCGACAACCAGCGCGCCCATGCGCTCGCTTTCGGCCCACAGCACGCGTTGCAGATGGTTGGCCGGCACGGTCTCGAAGTAATCGGTATAATCATCGGTCGTCGAGGCGTTGTTGAAGCCGCCGACATCCTCCGTCAGCCGGTCAAAATTCTCGGCTGGCATGTTGGCCGTCGACTTGAACATCAGGTGCTCGAAGAGGTGGGCGAAACCCGAACGGCCGGCAGGATCGTTCTTCGAGCCGACGTCATACCAGACAGCGACAGACGCAGAGGCGGTGTTGGCGTCGGGCATCGAATAGACGCGCAGACCATTGGCGAGCTTGCGGCACGTCCATTTCAGGGGAGCGACCTGCAGAGTGCCAGGAGCAGCGGGCGGAGGAAGCGCGCTTTGACCGCAAGCGCCGCCAGAGGCTGCCGTCTTGCCGGCGTCCGGCTGGCAGGCGGCGAGGGCAAGACCGGCGAGCGTGACGGCGGTGATAAACTTCATCTGGAGACTGGTCATGGCGACGCTCTCTGTCTGGCGTTACGGCCGGCAGGGTGGGCGAGAGATTATCGATTGTCGAGATGCGACCCTCGTGAATTCGGCGAACGCGATCAGAAGATCGAATACGCCCCATCGATGACGAAGGCGTCGCCGGAGTGATAGCTCGATGCATCCGAAGCCAGGTAGACCGCAATCCCGCCGAAGTCCGCCGGCTGACCCCAGCGGCGCATAGGCACGCGCGGGATCACTTTTTCGGCGAAGGCGGGATTGTCCTGTGCGCCCTGGGTCATGTCGGTGGCGATCCAGCCCGGCAGGATCGAGTTGGCGCGCACGCCATAACGCGCATGCTCGACAGCAATCGACTTGATCATCGAAACCACTGCGCCCTTGGTGGCGGCGTAGGCTTCGTTACGGGCCGCCCCTTCGATCGCGGCAAGCGAGGCGACGCCGGCCAGCGACCCGCCGGGATCGCCAGCCTTGGCGCGATCGACCATGTGCTTGCAGGCCTCGCGCAGGGTGAAGAAGACGCCATCGAGATTGACGCTGAGCACCCGGCGATAGGTTTCGGTCGGGAATTCGGCGAAGGACTTGCCGCCGCCGCCCACGCCGGCGTTGGCGATCACCGTGTCGACCCGGCCGAACGTCTTCACCACATCCAGCATGGCGTCGGCGACCGCCTTCTCGTCCGCGACATTGACCGTCCAGGCCTTGGCCTGGCCATGGGCCGAGAGTTTTTTCGCCGCTTCGGTGTTGTTAGCTGCATTCGAGCCCCAGATCGCCACGCTCGCGCCCGCCTGGGCCAGCGCCTCGGCGAAGCCAAAGCCGATGCCGCGATTGCCGCCCGTCACGAGAGCGACTTTGCCGGCAAGATCGAAGGGTTTGAAGGCCATGGTGCGTCTCCACAAGAATGCCAGACCCTTGGACCCGGCCCGGGCGCGCCCGTCAAGTTGACGGGCAAGTTGACGGGCAAGTTGATTGGCAAGTTGATTGGCAAGCTGACGGGCCTCGTTTGATGCGCCCGAGCTGCATGATAGAAGGCTTTGATGAGCGGACGTTGTGCGGGACATGGGATGCGAGCATGCTCGGCGGCTGCAGCGGCGGGCCTGGCGATTGTTTTTGCGCCGACCGCACTCGCCCAGCTGGCCAAGGCGGCATTGATGTCGTCCCAGGAGGCCAAGGCGGCGCTGTTCGGCATCGACATGCAAGGCTACGAGATGGCGCTCGATGAGAAGGGCGCCCCGACCGGCAAGAGCATGAATTGGCGCGAGTGCATCAATCCAAAGGGCGAGACGCTCTACGAGACGCCCGGCCGGACAGTGCATGGTCGGTTGAAGATCACTGACGGCGCACAGGCTTGCTTTGCCTACGAGGAAAGCGGCTTCAAGCAATGGAATTGCTTTCAGGCCATGAAGACCACGACCGGCTTCCGCTTCACCAGCAATTTTGGCGATGTCTTCGTCACCACCCTGGTCAGGACCGGCGTGAAGAGCTGCAAGCCGCGCAGCGACCTGATAGGCTGACCCGGTTGGATCTGGAGACCTCTCGTCATGGCGGATGACCCGGGCCTGGCCCGCCTCGCCGATTTCATCGCCCGCCTGACCGAAGCGCTGGGACCGAAAGGCGTTTCGATCGACCCGGCGGAGATCGCGCCGCACGTTGAGGACTGGCGCGGGCGCTGGAGGGGGGCGACGCCGGTGTTGATCAAGCCGGGATCGACCGAAGACGTCTCCCAGGCGCTGCAGCTGGCTGCTGAATTCAGGATCGCGCTAACTCCCCAGGGCGGCAATTCCGGCATGGTCAATGGCGGTGTCCCCTATGGCGAGGCGCTAATCAGCCTCAAACGCATGAACCGCGTACGCGAAGTCGACCCCCTGAATGACGCCATGACGCTGGAGGCAGGCGTCGTCCTCACGCGCGCTCAGGAGATCGCCGAGGAGGCTGGGCGGCTCTTCCCCCTGTCGCTGGGGGCCGAAGGCGTCGCGACAATCGGCGGTTTGATCTCGACCAATGCCGGCGGCGTCGCGGTGCTGCGTTATGGCATGATGCGCGAACTCGTGTTCGGCATTGAAGCTGTGCTCCCCGATGGCCGGGTCTGGAACGGCCTGCGCGGACTGCGCAAGGACAATACCGGTTATGATCTCAAACAGCTTTTCATCGGTGCAGAAGGCACGCTCGGCGTGGTCACCGCAGCGACTTTGAAGCTGTTTCCGAAGCCAGCCGTCAAGGAAACCGCCTGGGCGGTGGTGAAATCGCCGGCGGATGCGGTCGAGCTTCTGGCGCGGGCCAAGGCGGCGTCGGGCGGTGCGGTCACCGGCTTCGAGCTGATCTCGTCATTCGCGCTCAGCCTCGTGCTGAAACACATACCGGACACCCGTGATCCCCTGCCCAGCAAGTGGCCATGGCGCGTGCTTATCGAACTGTCCCTGCCGCGCGCCGACGGCGCCCGCGACATGATCGAGGGCCTGCTTGGAGGAGCGGCCGAGGCAGGCCTGGTTGAGGACGCCGCCATCGCAGACAGCCTCGCCCAGGCGCAGATGATGTGGAAGATCCGCGAGACCATCTCGCTGGCCGAGAAGACCCATGGCAAGGCGCTGAAACACGACGTCGCCGTCCCGGTCTCGCGCGTCGCCGAGTTCATGGAACGGGGCGATGCACTGGCCCGCAAAGTCGCACCGGGTGTGGATATCATTGCCTTCGGCCATGTCGGCGATGGCAACATCCACTTCAACGTCACCCCGCCGCCGGGCAAGGACCAGGACGCCTTCGTGGACGGAGAGGGCAGCAAGGTCACCCGTGCTATCCATGATCTGGTCTGCGAACTCAACGGCTCGATCTCTGCAGAGCACGGCATCGGCCTGCTCAAACGCGACGAGCTGGCCTGGCGGAAATCGGCCGTCGAGATGGCGATGATGCGCGCTGTGAAGAAGGCGTTCGATCCCGACAACCGGATGAACCCCGGTCGGGTGGTCTAGGCATCAACTCGCCACATCAGCTCGCCACATCAGCTCGCAAGGGCCTGCCACATTGCCATGGCAAGGCTGAAGGCGCGCACGTCGCCAACCGTCGTGCCGGCCATTTTGTTCATGGCGTAAGCGAAGGTCGTGCGCGCATCCATGTCGATGATCGCAAGCGACCCGCCATAACCGCCCCAGTAGATGGTGTTGGGGTTTGGAAAGGGAATGCGTCCTCCCGACAGGCCGAAGCCGATGCCATAACGCACCGGCAAGCCGAGGATCATGTCGACGCCGCCGATCTGGAACTCGAGGGCCTTGCGGCAGCCAGCCTCCGACAGATAGCGCCGGCCTTTCGCCACGCCGCCATTGGCCAGGATGGTGTGGATCTCGGCGACCGATCGCGCATTGCCGGTTCCGCCCGCTGCGGGGATTTCCGCTCCGCGCCAGGCGCGGGTGCGGGTCGCGGCCACGTCGATGCCGGGATTGGACGACATGTTGCGGATGAGGTCGCTCTGGTTGCCGTCGCTGATGCCCGTGCCAGGCGGTGGCGCAAGCAGTTCAGCGACGCGTGCATCCTCCGAGGCGGGCAGGCCAATGTGGAAATCGGCGCCCATGGGGCCGGCGATCTCTTCGCGGAAGACGGCGCCAAGCGTCTTGCCCGTGACCCGGCGAACCACCTCGCCGACCAGATAGCCCTGGGTGACCGCGTGATAGCCGCAGGCTGAGCCCGGCGCCCAGAACGGCGCCTGAGCGGCAAGCAGCGACGTGACCTTTTCCCAATCATAAAGGTCGTCCGGCTTGATCGGCTCTTTCCAGCCGGAGAGCCCGGCCGAATGGCTCATCAGGTGGCTGACCTTGACCTGTGATTTTCCGTTGGCGGCGAATTCGGGCCAGTACTTCGCCACCGGAGCATCGAAATCCAACCCACCGCGGTCGGCGACGAGCAGGGCCGTGAGCGCCGTCATGGTCTTGGTGGTCGAATAGACGTTGACGATGGTGTCCTTCACCCAGGGCCGGGTGCGGGCTGGATCAGCATGGCCGCCCCACAGATCGACGACGGTTTCGCCCTCAAGCGTCGCGCAATAACTGGCCCCGATGTCCTCGCCATTGACGATCTGGCGCTCGAACTGCTCGCGCACCGGCGCAAAGCGCTCTTCGACCAGACCCTGTACCGAACCGTCAGCCATGGCGTGGCTCCCTGCTGCCCCACCTTACCTCTACAGGAGACCGGCCGGTTCGCCAGCGCCGCCGCCGGCGGGGTCTAGTGGCGCTTGGGCGCGCCGAGACCGTAATAGGCGGCGGCCGGGTCGGTCGGGCCGGCCTGGACGTCAGCTCCGGCGCCGTTCGCCGGCACGCCCGACACTGCCGTCGGGATCGGCTCGACGGCGACCGGGGCCATGCGGTTGGCGCCGCTGATGGCGCGGTCGAGCGGCCGCTCCGAAAGCCCCAGTTCCTGTGCTGTGAAGGCGACGAGGCCGCCGGACTTGCACAGCATTTCGACGATATTCTGCTTGGTCTGCAGCTCCATCATGCGGATGATCACCTCGACCGTCTTGGGATCGGCTTTCTCCAGCATGTCGGCGAGATCGTCGAGATCGTCCCGGGCATAGGCCATGGCGCCGCGGAGGCCGCCATCGGCGCTGGTGGTGGCGCTGACCGGCTCATAGGAGAACATGGCTTCGTAAACCTTGATGCCGAGCGGCATGCCGGTGGGGTGCATCGGGTCAGGCGGAAACTCGATGTCCTGGAGCTGGCGCAGAACCGTCGATTCGATCTCGGACTGCTTGGTGAAGACTTCCTGGTCTTCATACTGGCCGATGGCGTTGTCGAACAGGTTTTCGATCCGCGATCCCAAGGTGGCGCCGAAGGATTCCATCTGGGCGGGGATCTGGATGCGCTCGATGTCGAGCTGGAAGGCGACGCGGGTCTTGATCCTGAGCTGCTTCTTCTCCGAGGTGCGCGAGATGAACGGGCGCGGGGCGCAGATGTGGACGCGCAGTGAGACCTCGCCGGTGCGGCGGGTGACCAGCGACTTTTCGAAATACTCGGCCCCTGAGGCATCGAGCGTGATGATCGAGATGGTGGGGGCGTTCTTTTCCTTGAGCACCTTCACCAGGGGGTTCCACAACGTGGTGGGCGCGCGGATCGCGCCATAAAACTCACCGCCCTTCGAGGTGATGAAGGTCGCATGGGCGCCCGCGTCGTAACTGCGCACCGACCGGTAGATGAGAAAGATCAGAATAAGCGCCAGCAAGACGACGCCAACAATTGCGACGATTTCCATCATGACGAAACACCCCGATCTACCCGCGCCGATGAACAACCTACCCTTTCGGGAATGGGCTCACAATTCAAAAGCTGAGCTCGATACACGCGTAACATGGTGAATTTCCATCGGAAGCAGAGTGTGTCTCCGATTTCACCCCCTGAGGGACGCGTTTGTCGTCCGGGAGAGGGCCGGAGGCGCGCGATTACTAGGCGATGACTTTGGTGCGGTGTTGCTCAACCGAGCAGGATGCGCGGCACGCTGACGGAGGCGCGCCAAATTGGTGCAGGTGCGGCGGAGGAGGAGGCTTGGGGTGTGTGGCGAGCGGGGCGGGCTGCAACGTCTGCCGTCCGCCGTTGGCTTCGGGCGTTTGCGGCGCGATTTGGGGCGCACGACCAAATCGTCCTCGGCCAGGAGCGCCAAGGCCAGGAGCGCCAACCAGCGCCCCCAAAAGAGTTCGCGCCCACTCGGTGACCGAGTGAGCGCGAGGAATTCAACTCTAGTCTTTTTGGAAGTTCGGCGGCCTGGGATTGCTCCCTCGGCTCAGGCCCAGAACGGGCTGCCGACTGCCTTAGCGAAGTTACTTCTTCTTCGCAGCCGTTTTTTTCGCCGGTTTTTTCGCGGCGGGTTTCGCAGCGGCTTTTTTCTTCTTAGCAACAGCCATTCTAGTCTCCTGAGTTGGTAACTCGGACGACACTCGTTGGTGAGCGATCGTCCAAATTCGTTGAGCTCACATCCCGTAGAAAGCGACTCAACGAATCCCTCATACACCATCTTTGGGGAAATGCGCAGCAGCTCGTTTTAGCCGATCGCGGATTCCTTCACCGAGGCCGGTGTCAGGAATCGGCGCTACGGCGATCGCGCGCGAGCTCGCATCGAGTCGCCTGAGCATCGCGAAGAGATTCGCCGCGGCCTCGATGAGGTCGCCTCGCTCGGAAAGGTTCAGCGTCGCACGGACGCCTTGCGGCGGAGGTCCGAAGGCCAGAAACGACTCACCTTCCCGCACGTCAGAGGCATCGAGGCGGAGCGCCGCGTCGGGGGCGTAGTGGCGCCTCATCATGCCAGGAGCGAGGAGGCCGGCATTGGCGTCCGGCGCTGCGAGCGGACCTGTGAGCAACTCGATTTCGGCGCGTGCGAGGGCGCCTGGACGCAGCATCACGGCGCCCTCCTCGCCGAGCGCGATGATGGTCGATTCAAGCCCCGCCGGGCAGGCGCCGCCATCCAGAATGAGATCGATTTTCGCGCCGAGTTTTTCGGCAACGTGGGTCGCCGTCGTTGGCGACAACCCTTCAGACGGATTGGCCGACGGAGCGGCAAGCGGTCGACCGACGCGCGAAATAAGCCCGATGGCTGCAGGATTTTTCGGCATGCGCAGCCCGATGGTGTCGAGGCCTGCAGTGGCCAGCTCGTGCACCGGACAGCGTGCGGTGCGCGGCAGCACAAGCGTCAACGGCCCTGGCCAGAAGCGATCGATGAGCTGGTGCGCGAGCGGTGAGAAGCGAGCGCAGGTCTCGGCCATCACCAGGTCTGCGACGTGGCAGATGAGCGGGTTGAAGGAGGGCCGACCCTTGGCTGTGTAGATCATGGCCACCGCGCGTCCGTTCGTGGCGTCGGCCGCCAGGCCATAAACGGTTTCGGTGGGCATCGCGACGAGGCCGCCGTCGAGCACAATGCGCGCCGCACGGTCGAGCGCTGCGTCGTCAGCGCGCAGGACCAGAGCGGGTCCGTGCGGGCGCGGGTTTGGCGCCTCGCTCATCGCCTTACCGAAGTGTAAACGCACCCGATGCGGCGCCTGCGAAGGGCGTCGAGGCGCATCTCCTGGGCCGCCGCGAGGGTCTTGGCGCGCAAAAATCGGGGATGCATTTTTCGAATGCGCTGTGACCGATGAGTCACACTTTTTCCAGTGCACGAGGGACGGTGAAGATCGAAATCCGAGTCACGGCGGAGCGGATTCGAATCGCGTTCGATGATGCGCGCCGCTCCTCTCATCTCCGAACCACGCACGCGCGCCAGGATCCGCTCACTGGCGCGTCGCGACGACGTCGACCACCAGCGCGACATCGTCCTGCACCCACTCAGCATCGCCTGCCGGCTTGGTCGCGGCGGTTCCCTTGCCGACGCCCATCGCCAGGCGCTTGAGGCTGCTCTCGCCATGCATCTTTGCGGTCTTGCCGTTGATCTCGAGGGTGAAGGGCAGCCGCAACGGGTAAGCGACGCCCTTCAGCGTCAAGACCCCGGCGGCCTCGTAACCTGCGGCGGTCTTCGCGACGCCCTGATTGACCTCGAACACCGCCTCCGGGCTTTTGGAAATGTCGAACCAGTCGCCTTCCTTCAGGCTATCGTCGAAATAGGGCTCGCCGGTTGACGCCGATGCAGTCTTCACCGCGACGCGGATGCGAGCGGTTTCGAGCTGGTCGGGATCAAACTGGATCGTCGAGGTCCAGGCGGTGAACTTTCCCTCGAAGGGGCGACCCATATAGGCGCCCTTGAAGACGATGGCGCTTTGTGCGGGGTCCGTCGTCCACACCGGAGCGGGCGAGGCTCTCGCTGCATCGGCGGGCGGCGGCGGGCGCGACGCCTTGGCGCTGTCGATCAACCCGATGCCGGCGACGGAGCCGAACAGTACGATCGCCGCGCCAAACGCCGCCAGCGCGCCCTTGCCCTTTCGTGGCGGACCGGCGGTCTGGCCAAACAGCCCAGGCCACATGCGGGCGAGGAGGTGATCCTTGTCCACGAACTGATGTTTGAGCGCTCCCGCGACATGTAGCCCAAGCAACACGATGATCACCCATGCAAGTTTGGAGTGGACGAAACCCATCGGCTCTTGAAGCTGCTTCTTGGTTTCAAGCGATAGCGTCGACAGTCCGGCGAGGTGGGGCCAATGCACGGTCTTGTAGAGGATCGTGTCGACCCCGGTGGGCGAGGCTGAGACCATGATCCAGCCCGAAAGCGGCATAACGATGATCAACACATAAAGAGAGATGTGGACGAACCTCGCCAGGCCCGCCTGGAGCGCAGGCATGGCTGGCTCGGCCGGCGGCGGGTTCATCAGCCGCCAGGCGGCCCGCGCCACCGACAGCACGAGGATGGTGACGCCGATCGACTTGTGGAGCTGGAACAGGGTGAATTGCTGGCCGCGTTCGGCCGGCGTCGTGATTGGCAAGCCGGTCATGTACCAGCCCAGCGCGATCATGCCGACGATCGCCGCCGCAATCAGCCAGTGCAGCGCAATGGCGACGCTTGTGTAGCGGTGTTGTCGGAGCTCGCTGGCGGTCATCTCACGTCCTCGGTATGGGCTTGTCGCAAGAGATAGTGCCACATTTAGCGAGGACAGGCGAAGTCTGGCGAAGTTCGGCTTAGCTGGCCTTCACGAACTCGGCTTCGATGATGATCTCGACGTCGTCGGAGAGGATCGAGGCGTAGTTGGTGATCCCCCAGTCGCTGCGCTTGATCACGCCATGGGCTGAAAATCCGACCAGTCCCTTGCCGGCGAACAGCGGCGAGGACGCGATCGCGCCGTTATAGACGACATCGAGCGTGACGGGCTTTGAAATCCCGGCGAGCGAGAGGGTCCCGGTCACCTTGCCGGTGAACTCCCCGGTCGTCTCGACCTTCGTGGAGTTGAACAAGACCTGCGGGAACTCCTTGCCCCTGAGGAAGTCCTCGCCGATGTGGCGGTTCCAGTCCTTGTCGGTTGGATGTTCGGCGCTGATCGACAAGGGGTTGATGATCGCCTTGATGTGCGAGGCGGCGGGGTTCTTGGGGTCGAAATCCAGCGTCGCGTCCCAGTCGGTCAGGCGTGCGGTATAATGCGACAGGCCCATGTGCTTGGCGCGCCAGACGATCGAACCATGGGCCTTCTCCAGCCTGTAGGCGCCAGTCCCGACATTGGCCAGCTCCTGCTTTCCGTTCGGCAGCACGGCCGACAGCGCGGAGCACGAGCCGAGCAGGGCCAGCGGCAGGAGGAGAGCAGCGAGGCGGCGCATCAATATCTCCTGCAGGCGAACGCCGGTTGGAACGCGTTCGGCCTGTTCTCGACCTATTTCTGTGCGAACTCGGCGTTGACCTCGATCTTCACCTCATCGCCGATGGCCGCGAAGGTCATGCCAAAGTCCGATTTCTTGAAACTGCCGACCGCCTGGAAGCCGACCTTGTGCTTCTGGATGCGCGGATCATTGCGGTCGCCGATGAAGCTGACGTCCAGCGTCACGGGTTTGGTGACGGCAAGGAAAGTGAGATTGCCGGTCATCGTGCCGGTCTTGTCGCCGGTCTTCTTGATGCCGGTCGAGACGAAGTCGATTTTCGGGAACTTGCCGGCATTGAGGAAGTTGGCGCCGGTGGCGATCTCGGTGTTGAAGTCGGCGGTGTTGCCAGCCGGGCGGGTCTTGGAGAAATCGGTCTCGATCGACTTGGGATCGATGCTCGCCGTCACTTTGGATTTCGAAACGTCGGCCGGATTGAAATCTAGCGCTACGCTGAACGAGGTGAAGCGCGCCGTATACCAGGATAACCCCTGGTGCAGGACTTTCCAGGTCAGGCTGGCGTGCGCGGGATCCGCAACATAAGCGCCCGCGGGCGGGGCTGCCGCCTGCGCGGCGGCGGTCGCAGGCGTCTGGGCGAGCGCGGGGCTGGCAAGCAGAGCGGTTGCGGCGGCGAGCATGATCAGGCGCATTAAGTGTCTCCATGGCCCCAGGAACGGCCGACCAGTTTGTCGCAATGGCAACTAACTAGGGGAGCGCGCAGCGAGGCGTCCAGTAGGCACCCGCAGGCGCCCGCATGCGAGGGCGCGGGCTGACGCAGTTGTGATGAAGCAGAGGCGTTGCAGCCTGTGGCGGCTGGCGAGCCGGACGCGCCCTGGCTATCATCACGCTGGATCGACCTGAGGCCTTCATGACAGCCCCGACAGATCGGCAGGAGGGATCGATGAGTGTCCGCCATGGTCTTCGACTTCTGGCTTCAAGCGCGGGGCTGATCTGCGCCTTGACGGGGCCGGCTTTGACCTCGCCCGCACAGGCGGCGCCGCCGGCCAGCGCCGATGCGGCTGCGGTCGACCAGGCCAACTGCGTCTACGACCAGCTGTCGGATCCCGATGCGCTGGCGATGGTCGATACCTATCTGCGCCAGGACGCGACCAGGAAACCTGATGTCGAGACGTCGCTCGGCGCGGCTTACAAGATCTGTGCGGCGAAATACGGCTGGAAAACCGATCGCAGCGAACTCGCCGCCGAAATCGCGCTTCAGGGTGCAGTGATCGATGTGGTCATCCAGAAGATGGTCGATGACGGCCTGAGCCAGGCCGGCGCGCTTCTGCAGATCTGGAACGGGCTCACGGAAGACGATGTCGGCCGACTGCTCGAGGATAACTGGCAGACCGACGCTTCGCTCGCCGGCCGCCTGCGCAAGGCGCTGGTCGATGGCGGCGTGCCTGACCGAGGCGAGATGGTCAAGAACGGCGTCGTTGTGCTGGTCGCCGCATCACGCGAGGCGGCGGCGATGGACCGCTGGCTGCACGGCGAAAGGCCCTAGCCGGTTTCGACGCCCGGGCCAGGGACGCGCTGTCTCGGACGCGCTGTCTCGGACGCGCTGGCCTGGGCGAGCTGGCCTGGGCGAGCTGGCCTGAGCGAGCTAGCGACACCCAGAGGAGAAGGGATCGTACCGGACCACCAGCCAGTCGACGATGCCTGCGGTCCTTTTCATGTCGTCGTAATAGGCTTTGGGCCAGATCGCGGCGCGCATCAGGACGAAGGGGATCCAGTTCGGCGCGCCGGCGAGTTCGGTGTCGCCGCCCGCCTTGGCCCTCAGCGCCTTCGGCGTGCAGTCAGAATGCTGGGTGGTCTGATGGGTCATGAAGCCATAAATGCCGCCGCCCAGCACGACCAGCGCACAGGTCAGGTAAAGCCCGATCAACAAGCCTAGAATACTGCGCATCCCGCCGTCTCCCCGATCGGTTGCCAGACGAGTCTAGCCGCCGTCCGGGCCGCCGTCGATGCTATGACGTTTGCGGCAGCCTCGCGCGCATATACAGTGGTCTGATCATCTCCCGGGAAGGGCAGCCGATGGACGGGTTTGAAGGCAAGACCGAGCGGGCGCGCTATGATTATCCCTGCGGGGAGGCGCCTGAACCTGGCAGCAGCAAGGAAGTCGCCCCCGGCGTGCGCTGGGTGCGGATGCCCCTGCCGTTCTCGCTCAAATGGATCAACCTTTGGCTGCTCGAAGACGGCGATGGCTGGACGCTGGTCGACACCGGCATGCAGACCAGCGAGACCAAGTCGCACTGGCGCACCATCTTCGCCGGCGATCTCGCCAGCGGCGGCCTTGGCGGCAAGCCGATCAAGCGCGTCATCGTCACTCACATGCACCCGGACCATATCGGGCTCGCCGGCTGGATCACCCGCAAATACCAGTGCGAACTTTGGATGAGCCGGCTCGAATACATCAGCTGCCGGATGCTGGTGGCGGACACCGGACGGGAGGCGCCCGAGGCCGGCGTGAAATTCTACCGCGCGGCTGGCTGGGAACAGGAAGACCTCGATCGCTATGTCGATCGCTTCGGCGGCTTCGGCAAGGCCGTCTCGCAATTGCCGGATGCGTTCGAACGGCTGTCCGACGAACAGGAAATCGTCATCGGCGGACGGACCTGGCGGATCGTCACGGGCAGCGGTCATTGCCCGGAGCATGCCTGCCTGTGGTGTCCGGAACTCAACCTGTTCATTTCCGGCGATCAGATCCTGCCAAAGATCTCGTCCAACGTCTCGGTCTTCCCAACCGAGCCACACGGCGATCCCCTGAGCGACTGGTTGCGCTCATGCGAGAAGCTGAAGGGGATCATTCCGCCCGACGTTCTGGTCCTGCCGGCCCACAACGAGCCGTTTCGCGGCGCGCACAAGCGTCTGCAGGCGCTGATCGATGGTCACGAGCTGGCGTTGCGGCGGATACTCGAGCGGCTGGACCAGCCGCGACGGGCGCTTGATCTGTTCGTCGCCGTATTTGCCCGGGCAATCGAGAAGGACAGTCTCGGCATGGCGACGGGCGAAACCATCGCCCACCTGAATTGCCTGGTCGGACGCGGACTGATCACGTCCGGACACGCGGACGGGACATTGCTGTACACCCGAACGGCTTGATCTGGCGGGCAAAGCCCCTTCTTTTCCCGTCAGGTCTATTCGACAGGCGCATACCAGCAGACATGAACAGCGAACCGGCTCCGGCCGAACCAGCGACGCCCCCGAAATCCCTGAGGGAGAAGATCGTCCGCGAAATCCGCGAGACGGTGCTGACCATCGCGATCTTTGCGCCGATCTGGCTGGCGTTCACGACGCTGGCTTATGACGAGCGCTATATCCCGTCCGAAAGCATGGTCCCGACGCTGCAAGTGGGCGACCGGCTGGCGGTCGCGAAGTTCGCTTATGGTTATGACCGCAACTCCCTGCCGTTCGGTCTCGGACGGCTGCTGACCGGCAATGCGCCCGACGATCCCGGCGCCAAGCTGTTCGCACGTCTGCCAATACGCGGCGACGTTGTGGTGTTCCGGCACCCGCATGAACCCATGGTGTTGATCAAGCGCATCGTTGGGCTGCCGGGCGACACGGTGCAGATGCGTGACGGGCAGCTCTATCTCAACGGCGAACAGGTGAAGCGCGATCAGACGCGGCTGACCGCATACCGGCAGAGCGATGAGGCTCACATGATTGTCGCAGCGACCGAGTATCGCGAGCGCCTTCCCGGCGAGACCGGCTCGCACCTGATTCACGAGTTCTCGAACCAGTCCTGCCTCGACCGCACGCCGATATTTCGGGTTCCGGCCGGCCACGTCTTCTTGATGGGCGACAACCGCGATAATTCCGAAGACAGCCGGGCCCCGTCAGGCCACCGCGACATGGCGGGCGCCTTTCCCGAGGCGTGGAACTGCCACGAGAACCTCACAGGCTCGCAGGCGATCGGCTTTGTGCCGGTCGACGACCTCCTCGGGCGGGCCGAAACGGTGATATGGACGCTGCATTCCTGTCGCCGCGAGGCTGGCCTCGACTGCCCGCCGCCGCGGCTCTGGCGGGGTTTTCATAACGGCGAAGATCGCGGAGATAAGGGCATCGCGACGCAGCCGACTGACTTGACGCGGAGCGGTCAGCCATAGCGTATAAGAGCTCCGCCTCAGGGCGTTATAAACTAACACAACGCCGCACCAGGGTTCCCTCTATGTCCAGTGATGCCTCGACTGACGACACGGTCGAGCCGAAGAAGAGCATGTCGCAGCGCCTGATCCACGAGGTGCGCGAGACGGCGATGACGATCGCCGTGTTTGTCCCGTTCTGGTTGGTGTTTTCCACCTTCGTCTACGAACTGCGCTCGATCCCATCCGAGAGCATGGTGCCCGCCCTCGAGGTCGGCGACCGCGTCGCGGTGGCGAAGTTCGCCTATGGCTATGACCGCAACTCGGTGCCGTTTGGGCTCGGCAAGCTGGTCTTCGGCGACAACCCGAGCAACCCGAACGAGAAGATCTTCGCGCACATGCCCAAGCGCGGCGATGTCATCGTCTTTCAACACCCGCACGACTCGAAGGTGATGATAAAGCGCCTGATCGGCCTGCCCGGCGACACCATCCAGATGAAGGATGGCCGCCTCTATCTCAACGGCGATCTGATCGAGCGCAGGGAAATCCGCCAGACCACCTATGTCAGCTCCGACAACTCGCACATGGTCCACACGGCGAGCGAGTATCGTGAACAGCTTCCTGGCGAGAAGAAACCGCATCTGATCCACGAGTGGGACGACAACAGCGGCCTCGATCGCACGCCAATCTTCCGCGTCCCGCCCAACCATGTCTTCATGATGGGCGACAACCGCGATAACTCGGAAGACAGCCGCGCGCCGTCGGGCCATCCTGACCTTGCGGCCGCCTTCCCGGAAGCCTGGGGCATGCGCCCGATCCTGGGTGGAGACGAGGCGATCGGCTTTGTTCCGGTGGACGATCTGATCGGCCGCGCCGAAACCGTGCTGTTCACGCTCCATGGCTGTCGCCACGAGCCCGGCACGGAATGCGCCGCCCCGCGCCTGTGGAAGGGGTTGGAATAAGCCCGTCCGCCTTTCCTTTGCTGTTTCCGTTTTTGATCATCCTGATCTAAGCAGGCGCGGGACCCCCATTTCGGGGCGACGCTGGCGTGGGGCCACGACGGGATGGATGCAGCCGTGCAAAACACGGAACGGCAAAGCGGCTCCGTGCGCCCGGGTCGCATTATCGTTGTCCGCCATGGCCGGCCAGCGCTGGACCGTAATGCCGGGCCGCGACTGGATGCGCGCGCCTATCGCGACTGGTGGGCGAAATATGAGGCCGGTTCGCTGCAACATGGCCAGGCCCCGCCCGACGAGTTGCGCCAGCACACCCATGGCGAAGCGCTGTTCTTCTCCAGTGAGCGACCGCGCTCCGCCGAGACAGCCGCACTGATCGCAGCGGGCAAGCCGGTGAAATCACATGCCATCTTCAACGAGGCGCCGCTGCCGCCGCCGCGCTGGTCGGATCGCCGGCGCTATCTGCCCAAGACCTGGAACAAGTTTGCGCGTCTGGCCTGGCTGATCGGCCATCGCGAGGAAGGCGAGGAACACGTCGTCGAAACGCGCGAGCGCGCCGAAAAGGCCGTCGACCTCCTGATCGAGGCCGCCGGAGAAGGGCGCGACGTCATTCTCGCAGCCCATGGCTGGTTCAACCGGATGTTGCGTCGGCCGTTCGCCAGGCGGGGCTGGCGCTGCATCCGCGACGGCGGCGACAGCTACTGGTCTTTCAGGATTTATGAGCGCAGGAAGTAGCGCGTTTTCCTTAACCCGATGAGCATTGTTCGCGTCGCCGCGCGTCCCTATTCTCCTGGCCGATTGCGGAGACCAGAATGGCTGAACCAAAACCTGCCGCCGACATCGCCTCACTGAGCTTTGAGGATGCGCTCGCGCAACTTGAGCAGATCGTGCACAAGCTCGAGGCGGGAGATGTGCCGCTGGAGGATTCCATCCGCATCTATGAGCGCGGCGCAGCGCTGAAGGCGCATTGCGAAACCAAGCTCAAAGAAGCTGAACTCAAAGTCGAAAAGATCGTGCTGGGCCCAGATGGACCCAAAGGCCTGGAACGTGCAGATGATCTCTGATCCCCGCAGGTTTCCTCATTCCATCGGACAGATCCGTTGATCCACGCCGTCGATCCGAATTTCGAGCAGCGCCTCAGCGAAGTGGCCGACCGGATTACGGTCGCCATTGACCAGCTGATCCCGCCTGCTTCGGGACCCGAAGCCCAGCTGCTGCGAGCGATGCGTCATGGCGCGCTGGGTCACGGCAAGCGGCTGCGCCCGTTCATCGCCATCGAGGTCGGCCGAATGTTCGGCGCGCCGGAGAAATCGCTGCTGCGCGCTGCCGCGGCGGTCGAATGCGTACACGCTTATTCGCTGATCCACGACGACCTGCCATGCATGGATGATGATGACTTCCGGCGCGGCCAGCCGACCGTGCATAAGGCGTTCGATGAAGCAACCGCGGTGCTGGCGGGCGATGCGTTGCAGGCGCTCGCCTTCGAGATCATGGCCTCGCCCGAAACCCACCGCGATGCACTGATGCGCTGCAAGCTGATCGAGCGCATGGCGGTGGCGGCCGGCGCGCGGGGCATGGTCGGCGGGCAGATGATCGACATGAACCCGGTGTCGGACAAAGAAGAGCCGCTTCAGGTCCTGACCCGGATGCAGCGGCTGAAAACCGGCGCGCTGATCTCCCTTGCCGGGGAAGTCGGAGCGCTTCTGGGCGGCGCCCAGGAGCAGGAGCGCCAGGCGATCGCGGGTTACACCAACGACCTCGGCCTCGCCTTCCAGATCGTCGACGACCTGCTCGACGTCGAAGGCGACCCCGAGATGCTGGGAAAAGCGGTCGACAAAGACCACGGGGCGGGCAAGGTGAACTTCGTCACCCTCCTCGGGGTCGAGGGGGCCCAAGGTCAGGTGCGGTTTCTCGCCGCACAGGCGAAGCAACATCTGGCGTCTTTCGGCAATCGGGCCACTTCTTTGCTCCAGACAGTCGACTTTGTGTTGAATCGCCGCCACTAATTTACCTGTTTTCAGGACGATAGACCTAGCGATGACGACGCCGACACCCCTCCTGGACCAGATCAAGTCTCCTGCTGACCTCAAGGGACGGTCGAAAGCTGATCTCAAGCAGATCGCCGAGGAGCTGCGCGCTGAAACCATCAGCGCCGTTTCGGTGACCGGGGGTCATCTCGGCGCCGGTCTCGGCGTGGTCGAACTCACAGTCGCAATCCACGCTGTCTTCGACACGCCCAGCGACAAGCTGGTCTGGGATGTCGGCCACCAGGCCTATCCCCACAAGATCTTGACCGGCCGGCGCGATCGCATTCGGACGCTGCGTCAGGGCGGAGGGTTATCTGGCTTCACCAAGCGCGAGGAGAGCGAGTACGATCCCTTCGGAGCAGCCCACGCCGGCACATCGGTTTCGGCCGCCGCGGGCTTCGCCGTTGCGCGCGACCTTCAGGGCAAGGACAACCGCGTCATCGCGGTGGTCGGCGATGGGGCGATGAGCGCCGGCATGATCTACGAGGCGATGAACAACGCCGGCGGCATGCACACGCGCATGGTGGTCATCCTCAACGACAACGACATGTCGATCGCACCGCCGGTCGGCGCGATGAGCCATTATCTGTCGCGCACGGTTTCCTCCAAGGGCTATCGCAGCCTGCGCAAGGCGGCGAAGACGGTGGTGCGCGCTATCGGGCTCGAGAAGCCGGCAAAGAAAGCAGAGCACTATGCCCGCAATTTCGCCATGGGCGGCGACATGTTCGACGCCCTCGGCTTTTACTATGTCGGCCCGATCGACGGGCATGACATGGACGCGCTGGTCGATGTCCTGGAAAACGTCCGCGACATGGAAAACGGGCCGGTCCTGGTCCATGTCGTCACCCAGAAGGGCCATGGCTATGAGCCGGCCGAAAACGCCGACGACAAATATCATGGCGTCTCGAAGTTCAACGTCATCACTGGAGAGCAGGCCAAGGCGAAGCCGGGCCCGCCATCCTATACCAAGGTTTTTGCCCAAGAACTGATCCGGCAGGCCGAGAAGGATCCCAAGGTCGTCGCGATCACCGCCGCCATGCCGGCGGGCACCGGGCTCGATCTCTTTGGCGAGCGCTTCCCGGATCGCTGCTTCGACGTTGGCATCGCCGAGCAGCATGCGGTCACCTTCGCAGCCGGGCTTGCCGCTGACGGCATGAAGCCGTTCGCCGCGATCTACTCCACGTTTCTGCAGCGCGGGTATGACAGCGTCGTCCACGACGTGGCGATCCAGAGACTGCCGGTGCGCTTTGCGCTCGACCGCGCCGGCCTTGTCGGCGCCGATGGGCCGACGCACGCAGGCTCATTCGATGTCGGTTATCTCGGGGCGTTGCCAGGTTTCGTCTTGATGGCGGCCGCAGACGAGGTCGAGCTGCAACGCATGGTCGCGACCGCCCACGCGATTGATGATCGCCCTTCGGCATTCCGCTATCCGCGTGGCGAAGGGCTGGGCCTCAGCCTGCTGGGCGACCCGCAGCCGCTGGAGATCGGCAGGGGCCGGATTGTGCGGGAAGGGACGGCGATCGCCATTCTGTCGTATGGCGCGCGCCTGCCGGAGGCGTTGCTGGCGGCCGACATGCTGGCGGCGCAGGGCCTGTCGACCACGGTCGCCGACGCGCGTTTCGCCAAACCGCTCGATGAGCCGATGATCGCGCAGCTGGCGCGCCACCACGAAGTGCTGATCACGCTTGAAGAAGGCGCGCGTGGCGGTTTTGGCGCATTCGTGCTGCATCACCTTGCCGAGCGCGGTCTTCTGGATAACGGCCTCAAGATCCGCACCCTCCACCTTCCGGATATCTTCCAGGACCAGGACAAGCCCGAGAAGATGTATGCCGATGCGGGCCTCGACGCCCGTTCGATCGCCGCTGCCGCCATCAAGGCGCTTGGCCGGGGCGATGAGCGCGCGCTCAAATTGATCGCGGGCTGAATCGCGCCGCGCCGCGCCGTCTGAACCCTCCGCTATCGGTCGAGCGCACGGGCTGCAAAGTCATTGCCGTCGGTCGCAAAGCACACGAGCATCGGGGCGCGCGCAACGGAGGCGACATGAAACGGGCTTTCGCCGTGTTGCTGGCCGCGCTGTCGATTGCCGCCTGTGGCGGCGGTGGCGGCGGTGGAGGTGGAGGGATTGTCGTTTCTCCGCCGGCCGCTCCGCCGCCGCCACCGCCGCCATCCCCTCCTGCCGGAGGGCTCTTCGTGCAAGCGGAACCGTGGACCAAGGATGTCTCGAGCTTTCCGAAATCCGCGCGCAGCGACGCCATCATCGCCCAGCTTGTCAGCTCGGGCGGCTGGGGCGGCGGCAATCGGCTGCGGATCGATTTCTCCATCGCGCTGCTCAACGCCGATGGGTCGACGCCGCGACGCACGGTCACCGCCCCGCTCGGCGGATATTGCTTTGGCGGTCCCGACTGCGATGCGGTTCCGCTGCAGGTTCCGCTCCCCGCCAATGGCGCCGCCGAGGGCAGCGCCAATTATGTCTGCGATACGTCGAACAATGATTGCCACGTCCTGGTCTACGAAAGCAGCCAGAAGAAACTCTATGAACTCTACCAGGCGACGCAGACCGGTTCGGGTTTCACCGCTTATGGCGCGTTCGTTTGGGATCTGCAGAAATCCTATGGCGATGTCCTGCGCGGCGATCAGTGCACCTCGGCCGACGCCGCCGGCCTACCTATCGCTGCGCTATTGCCGACTGCTGATGAGGTCGCGGCGGGCAACATTGCTCATGCCATGCGTTTCATTCTGCCGAACCCGCGCATGAAGAAGGACGTCTATGTTCGCCCCGCCACCCACGCAGGCGCGCCCAGCAGCACCAACCTCAACGCCCCGCCTTATGGCGTGCGCTTCCGCCTGCGCGTCAATTTCGACGAGACGTCCTACAACCCCAGTGCGCGCGTCATCCTGCATGCGATGAAGACCTACGGCATGATCCTGTCGGATGGCGGCAACGTTGCGCTGACGTTCGCAGACGACCGGCTCTCGGCGGGCAAGTGGGCGACGCTTGGGGTCACCGCTTCGACCTTCGATCCGGTGCAGGTGAGCGATTTCGAGGTGGTGGATCTTGGCGCCGAGATCCCGCTCACCTTCAACTGTGTGCGCGCGCCCTAAAGCGCCTTCACGACGAACACCAGATCGAGGCTCTTGCCGAACTTGCGGCCGACGCCCTTGAGACAGCCCTGTCGCTCGAAGCCCAGAGCTTCATGCATCGCCAACGAGCCTGCGTTGCTTGAATCGATGCCGCCGACCATGCGCTCCAACTTGCGCGCCCGCGCCTCCTCGATCAGCTGGGAGACGATCGCCTTGCCGATGCCGCGCCGCTGGGCGGAGGGGGCGACATAGACCGAGTGCTCGACCGTCTTCACATAGCCTGGGAAGTCGCGGAAGACGCCGAAACTGCCATAGCCAAGCGCCTGGGAAGGCTGGCGGGGGTCAATCGCCGCCAGCACCGGAAAGCCTGCATCCCGGCGAGCGTGCAGCCACGCCCGGCGCTGCTCGAGGGTGGTTTCGGTCTCGGACCAGATCGAGAAGGTCTCGCGCACCGCCTGATTGAAGATCGCCTGGATTGCCGGCAGATGTGTCTCGCTCGCCTCGATGATCACATATGGGGCGTCCGGCATGGCGAGCCTCCTGTTTCAGCCGGCCCGACCGGCCCCGCTCTGCTGCTCCGTTTTGTCGCAAGCAGAGGTCCCCCGCCAGTAGTTTCCTGCGCCGGAATGGCTCTAGCCCGAACCGGGCGCTTGTGCGATTTCATGCGACAAAGAAGGCGTCGGCCGCCGAAAC
>JANMWT010000454.1:0-11893 GCA_031394145.1 Alphaproteobacteria bacterium
TTCATTGGGAAGCACTTCTGCTGTGGCTCAAGGGAGTGCCCTTGACGCTGCGGCTGCGGCGCGCGCTGAACGGCTCGAGGGCAACGAGCCGGTAGTTCTGGAATGTGGTAATGGACAAACTCGCGGTTGAACCAAGGGGCACGGCGCCAACGCCGTGGACCCATTTTTTGTCGGCTATCGCTGCCTTTGTCGGTGAGCGGCTGATCGGTCGGCCGAAGCACGGCGCCGTCACCATCACTTTTCCGAACGGCAAGAGCCGCACTTTCGGCAACCCGGCCACCGGCGAACACGCGGTGCTGCACCTCAAGAACTTCAGCGTGCTGATGAACACCATGCGTCGCGGCACGGTGGGCTTTGCACAGTCGTATATCGATGGCGACGTCGAGATCGCCGACCTGACCGGGCTGTTTCGCTATTTCCTGCAGAACCGCGAAGTGCTCGATAACTCCGAAAAGAGCTGGTACGGGCGCGCCGCGCAGGACATTTCGTACCACATGTCCCGCCACAACTCGAAAGAGGGTTCGAAGCAGAACATTTCCGAGCACTACGACCTCGGCAATGACTTCTATACCGAGTGGCTCGACCCCTCGATGACCTATTCCTCGGCGCTCTATGAGCGACCGGATATGACGCTGGAGGAAGCCCAGCAGGCCAAGTACGCGGCCATCGCAAACCAGCTGAACCTCAAACCGGGATCGCGGCTGCTCGAGATCGGTTCGGGCTGGGGCGGCTTTGCCGAGTACGCAGCGAGGACACATGGCGCCAATGTGACCTCGGTGACCATTTCGGACGCCCAGCACGACTACGCAGTCGAACGCATCAAGAAGGCGGGGCTCGCTGATCAGGTCGATATCCAGATGCGCGATTATCGCGACATTACTGGCCAGTTCGACGCTGTCGCCTCCATCGAGATGTTCGAGGCGGTTGGCGAGAAATACTGGCCGCAATATTTCGGCAAGATCGCCGAAGTCCTGAAGCCGGGCGGCAAGGCGGCGCTGCAGATCATCACCATCGATGGCAAGCTATTTGCCGACTACAAGTCGCGGCCGGATTTCATCCAGCACTACATTTTTCCAGGCGGCATGCTGCCCTCGGTCGAGCGGCTCAAGAGCGAAACCGAGCGGGCCGGCATGACCTTCAAGACCGCGCGAATGTTCGGCCTCGACTACGCCCGCACGCTGCACGAATGGGAAGTTCGCTTCGAGCACGCGTGGAGCGACATCAGAAGCGAGGCCTTCGACGATCGCTTCCGCCGGTTATGGCTTTACTATCTGGCCTATTGCCAGGCGGGTTTCCGCACCGGTCGCGTCAATGTCGGCCACTTCGAGCTGACAAAGTAGAAGCTGGGAGCCGACACGCTTGTGTCCGGCTATTTTAGAAGCGGTTGGGCGTAATCGAACTTCTTGTCGGTCCATACCAGTGAATCGAAGTCCAGCGCTTCACGCAGGTCGCTGACCAGTTCCTGCATCTTCTGGACGCCGCAGCCGGCGTTGTAGGTGACGGTCTTCTGCTTGCCCTCTGAGGTGCGCCAGGTGACCTTGACCGTCGGCGCGTCGGGCTGGCAGGTGGAGAGGTTGGCGGGCGTCTGCAGCGGCGCCAGCTTCCAGAAGTCGGCTTCTTTCAGCACTTTTTCGGCGGCCGTCCACGCCTTCGGGCTGAGCGCGCCATCGCTGACGCCGGGCGTCTTCACATAGCGCTCGCCATTGAGCAGATACTTGCCGTTGGGATGGAGCGTGATGTCGTAGACCGGGCAGGTTCCGACGCAACTCCCCTCCGAGAGCGAGATCACCGGATCGTCGGGGCGGCCCTGAGCGACGCCTTTTTCCGACGGCGCGCAGGCCGTGGCAATGGTCGCGGCCAGCAGCAGCGCCAACGCAAAGTCTGGCGACCGTGCACTCCCATCCGTGCGGGCGCGACTCAGGGCGAGACGTTTCATGGCTGAAACCTAATCCACCCCCCTCTCGCTGACGAGCGGCCCCAGCCTGCCCCGGCCTGGCGAAGGATGCTCCCCCTCGTGTTCTCCCCGGCTTTTTTGAGGATGCGCGGCTTTTTCTGGGCCCCCTTGCCATTCATTTAACGATGAACTAACTAGTTTAACATTAAATCAATAGCCCGACGGTCAACCTTCGGGCGTCATCACAAGGGCCATCCCATGCGCTCTCTTTTCGCCCTTGCCATCCTGGTCGTCCTCAGCGCGCCGGCTTTCGGCTATGCTGTGTGGTTCGGACCGCAGGCCAGCGTCCCGGCAACGATCGCGTCCGCCACCTGATTCAGTCCGGTCATTTCGGGAGACCAGCCATGACCTCTCGTCGCAATGTTCTCATGCTGATCGGCGGCGGCGTGGTGCTGGCGGCCGGCGCCGGCGCTTATAACTGGGCCTCCGGCCAGGGACCATCGATCGCAGCGCGTGAGGCGTGGACCACGGCGGGGCAGCCCAAGGAAATCCGCTGTCGCTTTCTTTCCTATGCCCTGCTCGCTCCCAATCCCCACAACCGCCAGCCCTGGCAGGTGAAGCTGATCGGCGACGACCAGCTCGCGCTCTATTGTGATCTCGACCGCCGCCTGCCAGCCACCGATCCCAACGACCGCCAGATCACCCTCGGCTGCGGCGCTTTCCTTGAACTCCTGCATCTTGCGGCGGCTAATGAGGGTTATTCTGCCGAGATCGTCCCGTTCCCCGAGGGGGCGCCGCAACCCAGGCTCGACAAGCGCCCGATCGCCCATGTCCGCTTCACCGAAGGCACATCGGCGCGAGATCCGGCATTCGAATTCATCACAAGGCGCGTGACCAACCGCGAGATCTACGAGGACAAGGCGCCGGACGACATGGCGATCGCATCCTTGATGGTCGCCGGCAGTACGCAGGGCGCTCAGTGCCGCGCCACCAGCGACCCTGCGCGCGCCGCAAAACTCCGCGACCTGACCTGGCGCGCCTATGAGCGCGAGGCGACCACGCCCGCCGCCAACGCCGAAACCGCCCACCTTCTGCGTATCGGCAAGGTCGAGGTCGAGACATACCGTGACGGCATCGCTCTCGAAGGCCCCGCCATGGAGGCGATGAAGGCCGTCGGCGTCTTGACCAAGAAGGCGATGGAGAATCCCACCGCCATGGCCAGCAGGCAGGGACGCGACATGTACAGGGCCAAGGCGATGTCAGCCCGCGCCTTCGCCTGGCTCTTCACCGAGACGAACGACCGCTATTCGCAACTCGCCGCAGGCAGCGCCTATGCGCGCTTCTCGCTCAAGGCTGCGGAACTCGGCCTCGCCATCCACCCGTGGAGCCAGTCGCTGCAGGAATATCCCGAAATGAAGGACTTCTACGCATCGGCGCAGACAATGCTGGGTGAAGGCGGCGTGGTGCAAATGCTGGTGCGCGTGGGTTTGGCCAAACCCGTCATCCACGCTCCGCGCCGCGGCCTTGATCCACTGTTGATCGCCTGAACCGCCATGACCAAGGACGAACACACCGCCCTGTATTTCCAGCTGTTCACCGAGATCGGGATCATCGCCCAGCTCTCGCAGAACTGGCTGGAGCGGGCGCTGCCCGAGGGCATGTCGCTCGCGCAGTTTGGCGTGCTCAACCATTTCTGCCGATTGGGCGAGCCCTCTTCGCCGGGCCGGCTTGCGCGCAGTTTCCAGATCACCAAGGGCGCGATGACCAACACGCTGCAGCGCCTCGAAGCGCAAGGCTTTATCGGCATCGACGCCGATCCCGCCGACGCCCGCGCCAAGGTGGTGATGATCACTGACCTTGGCCGCAAGGCGCGCGACCACGCGCTGAAACTTGCGGCCGACGCGATGAGCGATCTCCCCGATCTCATCCCCGCTCCCAGTGTGCGCGCCGCGCTGCCCTTTCTCGAGCGGCTGCGCCAGCTGATGGATACGCGGCGCGATCGCTAAGCCGGTTGATAGCCCGCAACGCCGGTCCGCCAAAGCAGGAAGGCGTAGGTGTCGACCGCTTCCCGATCCTGCTGCGCCCGCGTCGAACCGATGCCGTGGCCAGCATCGAAGTCGACGCGCAGGATCACAGGCTTGGCGGAGCTCGTCGCCGCTTGCAGCCGAGCCGTCATCTTGCCGACGTGGAACGGGCCGACGCGCGGATCGGTGACGCCAGTTGTCAGCATCACCGCCGGATAAGGCGTCCCATCCTGCACCGCCTGGTAGCTGTCGATCAGCTTCAGCGCCTGATAGCCGGATCTCTCCCGGATCGCGCCCCATTCGGGCTCTTCGCCATAGCCGTTGGGTTCGGCAACATAGCGAAGCGGGTTGGACCAGCCGACGCCATCGATCACTGCAGCGAACAAGTCTGGGCGCTCGGTCAGCGCACGACCAACGGTGATGCCGCCGGCCGAACGTCCGCCGATGGCAAGGCGCTCCTTCGCCGTATACCCCGCCGCGCACAGCTCTTCACACACGGCGATAAGGTCGCGCCAGGTATTCGGCTTGTTCATCAGCTGGCCGGCCTTGTGCCAGTCGCGGCCATATTCACCGCCACCGCGGACGTTGGCGTAGCCGACGACAAAGCCGGCATCGATCAGCGCCAGCAAGCGCCCAACGAAATTGGGCGTGTAGGACGAGGCGCCATAAGATCCGTAAGCCGAAATCCAGGCCGGCGTCTTGCCGTCAAGCTTGAGGCCCTTCTTGTAGATCAGGCTATAGGGAATCTTGACGCCATCCTTGGCTGTCGCAAAGCCGCGCTTGGTCTCGTAACCGGCGACGCTGATCTTCGGCATCGGCGTGATGCGCGTGTCAGTGAAATCGCCGTCCGCATCGATCCTCCACACGCCCGTCGGCTGCAACCAGCCGCCATAGGTCATCAACGCGCCGTCTTCACCGGGATCGGTGAACATGCCGCCGATCGTGCCCTCGAATGGCAGGGCGAACTCGGTGACCGCGCCGCTGCGCGCCAGCCTCTTCAGGCGGTTGATGCCGCCATCCATGATCTTGAGATAAAAAGCGTCCTTGGCGCGGCTGATGCGCTGGATCACCGCCGGCCCCTGGGGCACGATCAGCTGCGCAGTTGCGAGTTTCGGGGCCGCCGCGCTGGTCTTGATGATCCGACCACGCGGCGCATTGTATGAGGTGAGAAGATAGACATCATCGCCGTCGACCTCGAAATCGGTGACGAGATCCTCGAAATTGGCGAGCGGCGTCCATTTCGCTTTGCCGGTCATGGCGTCGGAAACCGGAGCGACCAGCACCCGTGATTCTTCGCGGATATCGGAGAGGATCAGAAAGGCATAACGCGATCCGGCGAAGGTTGCGACTACCGGCGCCTGGATGCGGTCATAGGCGATCGCGGGATCGAGGCCGCGCTTCATCACAATAGGATCGGCAGCGGGATCCTCGCCCAGCCGGTGGAAGCGGGCGAGACTGTCGAGATACCGATCGGGCGAATCCACTGCGCCGGTGAGCTGGTTGTAGAAGAAACCGACGCCGTCCGCGAGCCACTGAGGCGATGCGTTTTCGGTCGAAGGGATGGTGTCGGCCAGATCCTTGCCGGTCGCGGTGACCAGAATGTGCAGGGCGGAATCCTCGCTGCCATCCTTCGAGAGGCCGTAGACCACATGCTTGCCGTCTGGCGAGGCGCGCCACCAGTCGAGCGAGACATGACCTGTCTCACCCGAAAGCTTGATCGGATCGACCAGCACCCGGTCCTTGCCGGACTTGTCGCGGACAAAGAGCTTGTAGTTGTCGGATCCCTTGGTGCGCTGCTGGAAGAACAGCATGCCGCCGGCGCGCTGGACGGCCGAGGTAAGCACTGTGTCGCCCGATAATTGTTCGACCCGCTTGGCGAGCTTGTCGCGACCGGGAATGGCGTCGAGCACGCCGCGCGCGTGATCATTCTGGCCTTTGAGAAACGGTAGCCAGTCGGGGTCTTTGTAATTCTCCATCCACCGATATGGGTCGTTGAGCGTCTCGCCAAAATAGGTGTCCTTGACCACAGCGACGCGTGCGACGGGCGCCGGAGGCGGCGGCCCTGCGGGCTCGGGCGGGAGTTTGGCGGCGGACGCCTTCCCCGGCGCCTTCGCTGGCGTCTTCTTCGGCTCGCTCCACCCCAGGGCCGGCGCAAGCCCCAGCGTCAACGCAGCGCCGCTCGCCGCCAGAAATAGCCGCCGGTTGAATGCCGCCGCCATATCGTTCTCCGCAAAATTCGCCGGTCAAACCTGCCCCATTTGACGACCCCTCGCAAATCGCTTGCGAGTTCGCTTTGGAGTTGAACGCCTTCGGCGTTAGGGTTGGCCAACACGACCGGCCGAATGCCGGCGACCGACACAGACAGGAGGATTTGATGCTGAAACTCAGGATCCACACAGCGCTGGCGGCGCTGGCTTGCGCGCTCGCCGCCCCGATCGCGACCGCCCAGGCGCCAAAAACCATGGACGGCCATCCCGACTTGAACGGCCTCTGGACCAACGCCTCGCTCACCCCGCTGGCGCGCGCCAAGCCGGGCGGTCCGCTGGTGGTCAACAAGGAAGAGGCGATCAAGATCGCCGATGGCACATCGATCGCTGGCGTTCCGGCAAACGATCCGGAATTCAACAAGAACGCCAGGTATTCCGACCCGAACAAGGGCGCGCCGGCCAAGGGCGGAGCTGACTTCGGGCTAAAAGGTTATGACAGTTTCTGGGTGACGCCGGGCACCGAACTCGCCCTGGTGAAGGGCGAGTATCGCACGTCCAACATCGTCGATCCGCCCAACGGGCAGCTGCCCTACAAAGACCCGGCTGGCGTCGCCAAGAAGGCCCAGGCCGGCTTTGTGCGCTATGTCACCGGCAATGATCCCTATGAAGGTCCGGAGGCGACCGCGATTTCCGAGCGCTGCCTGATCGGCTTCGGCGGCACCGGCGGACCGGGCATGTTGAGCGTGCTCTACAACAACAACTATCAGTTCGTGCAGACGCCGGACTACATGATGATCCTGGTCGAGATGGCGCACGATGCGCGGATCATTCCGATCTTCCCGACAGCCGAAAAAGCGAAGGCCAGCCACAAGCCGAACGTGATCAAGCCCTGGCTCGGCGACAGCGTCGGCTGGTGGGAGGGTGAGGTGTTCAACGTCGAGACCATCAACGTGAAGCCGCTTGAGGCCGAGAATGGCTCCTTCCCGCTCTCTGCCAAAGCCAAGGTCACCGAGCACTTCCAACGCGACGGCGCAAAGCAGGTCTTCTACGGCTTCACCGTGGAGGATCCCGACACCTACACCCAACCCTGGAAGGCCGAGCTCAGCTTCTACCCCTCCAAGGCGCTTTTTGAGTACGCCTGCCACGAAGGCAACTACGGCATGCACGGCATTCTCGCCGGCGCCCGCAACCTCGAGCGCCAGAAGGCCGAAGACGCCAAGTTGAAGGCCACGCCCGCCAAGATCACCAAGGGCAAGGCGACAAGGTAGGACGCCGACCGCGGCGGGTCGTCAGACCCGCCGCTTTTTCTTCGGCAGCCCGTCCGATTTCAAGTCGAACGTCTTGCGCGCCGCCTCGACGCGGCTGCGATTATCGTGCGCCCACTGACCCAGGGCTGCGACCGGCGCCCACAGGTCGCGGCCAAGTTCGGTGAGTTGATATTCCACCTTCGGCGGGATGGTCGGATAGATGGTTCGCGTGACGAAGCCGTCGCGCTCCAATCCGCGCAGCGTCGTCGTCAGCATCTTCTGCGACACGCCATCAAGCGCCCGCCTCAACTCGCTGAACCGCATTGTCCGCACCCCGAGATGGCGGACGACATTGACCGTCCATTTGTCGCCGACGCGGTTGAGGATGTCGGTCACGCCCCGGCAGCTGTCAGGCGTGTGATCACCTGGGCTTGCTGGTTTGCCGACAGTTACCCCGAGGCGCCTGGGTTTCGAAAAAGTGCCGTCTTCACGCGTCACCTCGGTCTCCAATAGTGTCCTAGTCACTATTGTATACCAACCGCCCGGAGATCGCCATGGCCAACCCGACATGGCCAACCCGAAGATCGGCATCATCATCAGCTCCACCCGCGAACAGCGTTTTGGCGAGAAGGCGGCTAAATGGATCCATGGCCTCGCATCCCAGCGCACCGATCTTGACTTCGAAATCGTCGATCTGCGCGATTATCCAATGCCATTCTTCGAGGGCATCTCGCCCTTCTATGCGCCCGTGCAGAATGACGTAGCCAAACGCTGGGGGGCCAAGATGTCCGAACTCGACGGCTATCTCTTCGTCACCGCCGAATACAATCGCTCGATCACCGGCGCCCTGAAGAACGCCCTCGACTGGGCCTACAAGGAATACAACCGCAAGCCGGCAGCGTATCTCGGCTATGGCGGCGTCGGAGGAGCGCGAGCGGTCGAGCATCTGCGGTTGATCTGCGTCGAGCTGCAAATGGCCCCGATCCGCCACGGCGTGCACATCGCTGACGCCGACGCGATGGGTCTGATCTTCCAGGGCAAGCCCTTCGACGAATTCCCGCACCTGATCCCCAGCTGCACTGCCTTGCTGGACGATCTGGCGTGGTGGACCAAGGCGTTGAAGACGGCGCGAGAGGCGGGGTAAGCGGAGCCCCCGCGCCGATGGCGCCAGGCAGGGTCTCAAAGACCTCGCTGCGCGCCGTACGCAGTGGAGACCCACGCATGCTGAGAAACTTGGACGCGCTCGAGTTTTCTGATTTTGCCCGACCGCAAAGGGTTTGCCGGCTTTTGGCTGGGCCGAAAACCTCGCCGTCTACCAGAACAATTTCAGGTCCACGGTTTCGCCCATCAGCTTGTAGCCGACGTCATTGGGGTGAAGCCAGTCGCCGGACTGGAGGTCGGCCTTCATCTTCTTCGGGTTGGCCGGATCGCGCATCACAGCGTCAAAATCGATGACGCCATCAAACGCCTTCGATGTTCTAATCCAGTCATTAACGGCCTGGCGCACGACCTCGCCGCTCTCGGCGTAATAAGCCGCTCCGCCATCCGGTAGCAGCGTGCCGCCGAAGACTTTGAGCCCGTGCGCATGCGCCCGCGCAAGGATCTGCTTGTATCCGGCGATCATCGTTTCGGCGTTGGGCCGCTTGTCGCCGTTCTGGCCGATATCGTTGATGCCTTCTAGCACGATCACCCATGAAGCATTGGGCACGCTCAGCACGTCGCGGTCAAAACGCGCAAGCGCTGCATCTCCGAACGCGACACGGTTGAAACCCAGCACTTGGTTGCCGCTGATCGCCTGGTTGGAAATGCTGATCGCCTTCTTCGCCGCCTGCAGGCGGTCGGCCAGCACATCCGGCCAGCGCCGGTTGGCGTCAGACGTCGACCGGTATCCGTCAGTGATCGAATCGCCGAAGGCGACAATCGCTCGCGTCGAGACATCCGGCTCGACCTCGACCGCCGAGAGGAAAGGCCGTTGCGTGACGGTCGACGTCGCTTCGAAAACGCCGGCCTTGGTGTAATCGCCGGCAGCGGAAATCCACGTCGTCGCGGTGGCGAGCGCGTGGCAGGTGCACGGCCCGGTGGCGTGCGGGAAGAACAGGCTGATCGAGACGCTGTCGAGCGCCTTGACCGGAAGAGCGACCGGATCGCTCAAGATCGGCGCACCGCGGGGGATGATCGCCATCGGTCGGCCGCCAAAGGTGAGCGCGATCGGCGCTCCCACCGGCTTTCCATCCGGGCCAGCGAGCCCAACCGATGCGGCGCCGACTTCCAGCGGAACCTCGCCATACTCATTGGTCAGTCGCACCCGCACGCTGCGGCCGCCGGCCGAGAGGCGGACGACCTGACGGATCGTCTGATCATCGACGCTGGGGCTGTTCGACGCGGGCGGAGCGGGCGACCCCGCCCAGACGCCGACCCAGGCGGACGCGGCATTGGACGACGCCGGGGTCATCCCCGCACAGCCTGCCAGAGCCAGAGCAAAACCTGTCGCCAGAAGCTGCTTCACAACGCCCTCCCCGTTTCCTGTTCTGCCGGAGACTAGCTGGCGAACGGGAAACGGGAAATGGCTTCCTTGAGCCCGCTCAACCCTTCTTGAAGCGGAACAGGAACTGGTCGGTGTGGCGACGGATGGTCGCATCAAACACCATCTTGGTCTTGTCATCGGCCGGGTTGGCGAGGACCTCGCTCTTGTCGACGAATTTCAGGCCGGCTGCAGTCGCCATCTTCATTACCACGGCAGGATCGACGCGGTGAATGGTGCCGCCAGTGGTCGTCGGCGAACCGGCGATCGCGGCATGGTCCATCGCAATGAAGGTTCCGCCCGGCTTCAAGACGCGCACGATCTCGGCGTAAGACTTGGTCGCATCGCCAAGGCCCTTGGAGTCTTTCGGGGTGTAGTAGAGTTCGTGTGGCCCGAGGATCCACACCACCTTGTCGACTGAACCAGCGGGAACATCGCCCAGCGCATCGAAGTGAGTGGTCACCAGCTTGACGTTCGGCAGACGGTTGCCCGCCAGGCGCGCGGTAATCTGCGGCGAGTAGTTCGCGAATTCCGGCGGGTTCTGCATGATCACATGGCCGGCTGGACCAACCGCACCGGCGAGGAGCTCGGTGTAATAGCCACGGCCGGCTTCGAGCTCGAGAACCGTGTCGCCGGCATTGATGTTGGTGAAGGCCAGCACGTCGGCGGGCTTGCGCGCAGCATCGTCCACCTTGTCGCCATCCGGGCGCGTCGGCGCGGTCAGCAGCGCCGCATAGTCTGCCGATGTGCGTGGCGCCGGCGGCGGGGTGGCGCAGGCGTTCAGCGCAAGAGCCAGAGCAATGGCGGAAGCGGTACGAAACATGATGGGTCCTCCCCACGTGTGTGGATGTCTGGCGCAGAGCCTACACGGAGTTGGGCGGGCGGGAACAGCCCACACCGACCCCGGGTAATCGGCGGGCAATAGCCGGGTAATCGGCGAGGAATACGCAGCGGAAGGCAGCGGCCAGCTACTGCCCCGCCGGCTTCACCAGAGTGGCCCATTGAAACTGTTCGCGCAGGGTGGCGAGCAGCTTGCTGGCCTCTAGCGCAATGCATCCGGTATTGTAGGTCACCGTTTTTTCTTCGGTTGCCGAAAGTCGCCGGGTGAATTGCGCGCTGGGAAGATCGTTGATGCACGGATAGCGGTTGGGACCCGGCTGCGACTGCTGGGTAAGGGCTGCGGGCATGTCGGAGAAATGAGCGGTATCGAACGCGCTCTGCGCCTTTGCCCATACGTCTGGCCCAAACTCGCCCTCGGTCACGCCATCCTTCCTGGTGTCGCGGATGTTATCGAGCCTGTAGTGGCCGCTGGGCGCCACCTCGATCTCGTAGCTCGCGCATTTGAAGTAGCACATGCTCTCGGACAGCTTGATGCGCGCCTCCGGCGAGGGCGCGGCCGACTTCGGAGCTGGCGGCTTCGGAGCTGGCGGCGTAATGCAGCCTGGGACCATGAGCGCGGCAAGGATCGAGTAGCCCAATGACTTAAGCATTGCCCAGACCTATCGGATGGGGACCCCTATGGCGAGCACTCCGGGTCGCGTTGGTGGGGATCAACCAGCCCGCTCGCGTCAGATGCATGTCAGTTCTTCGCCCCGATAAACTCGTCGATCGTGCGGCGGGCGATCACCATCGCCTGCACTTCTCCGGCGCCCTCGAAGATGTTGAGAATACGGGCGTCGCAAAGGACACGGCTGATCGGATATTCCAGCGCGAAGCCATTGCCGCCATGGACTTGCAGCGCGTTGTCGGCCGCGCCCCAGGCGATACGGGCAGCCAGCATCTTGGCGAGTCCGGCTTCGAGGTCGCAACGCTTTCCTTCGTCCTTCTGGCGGGCGGAAAAATAGGTGAGCTGGCGCACGCCGACAAGTTCAGCGGCCATCATCACCAGCTTGTCCGAGGTGCGCGGGAAGTCGAAAATCTGGCGACCGAACTGTGTGCGTTCCAGCGAATACTTGAGGCCAAGTTCGAAGGCGCACTGCGCCACGCCGATGGCGCGCGCC